>DASZDM010000278.1:0-14634 GCA_035942015.1 Acidimicrobiales bacterium
ACACCGGGGAGTTGAACGCCCCCCGCTGGGTGACGATGAGGTACTTGAGCTCGTCGGCGAAGGCCGAGGCCTCGGCCTCGTCGGCGAAGTAGCCGTCGTTGCGCCCCCAGCCGGCGATGGTGTCCACCACCCGGTCGGCCACCTGGCGCAGCGACGTCTCCCGCTCGGGCGTGCCGAGGGCACCCCGGAAGTACTTCTGGGCAAGGATGTTGGTGGCGTGCAGCGACCATTTGACCGGCACGTCGACGTCGGGCTGCTCGAAGGCCACCGATCCGTCCCGGTAGTTGGTGATGCGGCTGGTCCGGCGCTCCCACGACACCTGGTCGTAGGGATGCCTGCCCTCGGAGGTGAAGCGGCGATGCAACCCGATGCGCCCCCCGATCTGGGGCGTCGTCTCGGTCACTCGGCGCGACGGCGTGATCGCCATGGACTTGCCTCCTGGAATGTCGGTGCGGCTGCGGCGTTTCGCTGCTACCAAAGCCCGCTGACCGATGTCTCCCAGCCGTTGGACCTCGGATGCCTCACCCCGTCCGGGAACTCCGCGCTACCCGGAGGATCAATGATACGAGGTGGGAGTTGGATTACATCATGGTAATTACAGGAGCGCAACCCCCTTTTCTGCGTGCCGGTCCACCGTACGATGCAGGCCCTGTGGACCGGTAGAGGGCGATTCCTGTGGGCACTGTCGCCTGCCCTGGGGATACTCCCGCCATTACGGTGGACACGCCATGCGCCAGCTCATCCCCACCGCCATCGCCGACGTCGATCCGGGCCTCACCTACGCCGAGGGTCTTCGCGCTCCGAGTGCCGATCGGCCGTGGGTGATGGCCAACATGGTTGCCTCGATCGACGGTCGAGCCGCCGTCAGGGGCCGTACGGCCGCCCTCTCCGGGCCTGCCGACCGAGCCGTGTTCAAGCTTCTGCGGGCGCTGGCCGACGTGGTGCTGGTCGGGGCCGGGACGGTCCGGGCCGAACGCTACGGGCCCGTCACCGAGGGCGAGCGCCCGCCGGTGGCGGTAATTTCCCGAAGCCTCGACCTCGACTGGGACAGCCCACTCTTTACTGAGGCAGCGCGCCCGACCGAGGTGCTCACCTGTGAAGCCGCCGACCCGGTTCGCCTCCGGCTCGCCCGCAAGACGGCCGATGTCATCGTGGTCGGCGACAAGCAGGTCGACCTCCGTCAAGGGTTGGCCGCGCTCGCCGCCCGTGGCCATGGCCTGGTGCTGTGCGAGGGCGGTCCGCTCCTTCTCGGCGAGCTGGTCGCCGCCGACATGGTCGACGAGCTGTGCTTCACCGTCGCGCCGCTGCTGGCGGGCGGCATCGAACCCAGCCTCATCGTCGCCCCACCGATGGATCCCCCCCGCTCCTTGCGTCTCGCCTCGCTCATAGAGGACGACGGTGCCCTGTTGGCCCGCTACCTCCGGGCCCCCGCCGAGGGGCGCTGATGGAGGACAGGCACGGTCAGGCGGTCCCCCGCCTGCAGCGATCGCCCGCCGTTGGCCTCCTCCAGCGCATCGACCGCCGCCCGAATGTCGCCTTCGCCGCCGACAGCCTCAGCAATGGACCAGTAGGTGTCGCCCGGCTGGACGACATGGGCCCGGCCCTCGATCACGATGGCCCTTTCGGACGGAGAGGACTCGGCCCGAGCCGATGCGCCGACCACTGAGGCAACGGTGTCGACGACCGGTCCGCCGACGACGAGCAAGCCCACCACCATGAGCATGGCCAGGACGGGGCGGCGTCGCTGCTCGTCCTCCTGCCGGCGACACGCCGTGGTGCTCGGCGCGGAGGCGGGCCCGAGGCCGCGAAGCCGTCGAGCGTCCTCATGCTCCGGTGGCTCGAGCCACGCTCGGTCGGACCGCGACCGGTTGTGTACGAGTGCCGCCATCGGTTGCCTCCTTGCCAGCGAACAGGAATTCGTCAAACGCATGTTCTCCGAGCCAAGCACGCACGCCTGTTCGTGTCAAGGTCACGATGGAACGAATGTTTGCCGTTGGCGACCTGGTGCGGTACGGTGGCGAGAACGCCCGTTCGTGTACCGCCGTCGGTCGCCAACGGGCTCGAGCGAGCCGGTCGAGGCCGGAGAAGGGAGGAGGACAGCAGTGACTGGTGCCAAGCTGAGCGAACGCCAGCGGGAGATCCTGCAGTTCATCGTCGACGAACACCGCGACAGGGGCTACCCGCCCTCGGTCCGGGAGATCGGTCTGGCGGTGGGCCTGACCTCACCGTCCACCGTGCACACCCACCTCAACACACTCGAGCGACGGGGCTACATCCGCCGTGACCCGACCAAGCCGCGGGCCATCGAGGTCTGCTACGACCCGGGCTCGGGCACCACCGCAGAACGACGACCGGTGAACCACGTCCCCCTCGTCGGCGACGTCGCTGCCGGTGCCAACGTGTTGGCTCAGGAGAACGTCGAGGAATTGGTCCCCGTGCCGGCCGATTTCACCGGCGAGGGGACGATGTTCATGTTGCGGGTACGAGGGGATTCGATGATCGACCTCGGCATCCTCGACGGTGACTTCGTCGTGGTGCGCCAGCAACCCGACGCCAATGACGGCGACGTGGTCGTCGCCGGCATCTCTGGCGGAGAGGCCACGGTCAAGACACTGCGACGGGAGGCCGACGAGGTGATCCTGGTTCCCGCCAACCCTGACTTGTCGCCCGCCCACTACCGATCTGACGAAGTGACGATCTTTGGTAAAGTCGTCACGGTCCTGCGCCGAATGTAAGACGCGGGGAACGGCCGCACCGTGCCAGCACGCCATTCGCAGGAGGAATCCAGATGCAGCGGATCGTCGGCGTGCTCATGCTCGCTCTCGCGGTGGTACTCGGTCTGCCGGCGCCGGCGACAGCCAGCAACGACCCCTTCTTCCCCCAGCAGTGGAACCTGGCGGCCATTGGCGCCGAGGCGGCCTGGGCCGAAGGGCGCGGCGCGGGCACGGTCATCGCCGTCATCGACACCGGTGTCGATCTGTCTCACGAGGATCTCGCGGGCAAGCTGGTTCCGGGTACGTCGTACACCAGCGGTTCCGCCCAGGACGACAACGGCCATGGGACCCACGTGGCCGGCATCGCCGCCGCCAGCACCGGGAACGGCACCGGCATCGCCGGTGTGGCCCCGGACGCCCGGATCCTGCCCATCAAGGTGCTCAACGCCGAGGGTGTGGGCTCCGTCGCCGACGTGGCCACGGGCATCCGCTTCGCCGCCGACAGCGGTGCGGACGTGATCAACCTGTCGTTCGGCGAGGTCACCACCACAAGGGACAAAAATGCTCCTGCGTTCACCAGCGCCATCCGCTACGCCTGGGACAAGGGTGCCATCCCCGTGGTGGCCGCCGGCAACGACGTCACCAACACCAGCAACTTCACCGACGAGCCCGCCATCGTGGTGACCTCCTCCAACCGGGGCGACAGCCGGCCCGGCTACGCCAGCGGCGTGGGCAACGCCCAATGGGGCCTGGCCGCTCCCGGCGGTGACGGCACGGTCGGAAGCCAGCAGGGATGTGAGCCGGAGTCGGGCATCGTTTCCACGTATTCCGCCGGCACGTACGCCTGCCTGGTCGGGACCTCCATGGCCGTTCCCCACGTCGCCGGCGCCGCCGCGGTCCTCCGCAGTATCGGTCTGTCGCCTCAGCAGGTCGTCGACCAACTCCTCGCCACCGCCGACGACATCGGCGCAGCGGGAACCGACACCACCTTCGGGTCGGGGCGCCTGAACCTGGTCCGGGCCGTGCAGGCGTCGGTGCCGGCGACCACTCCGCCCACGGCCGCGCCGCCGCCTCCCACGACCGAGGCGCCTCCGTCCATCGCCGCCCCGCCGGCCACGACCGAGGCACCTCCGAGGACCACCGAGGTGCCACCCACCACCGAGGTGCCTCCCACCACCGCGCTGCCGCCGCCCACCGTGGCCCTGCCACCGAACCGCGCCGAGCCGGTGCAGCCTCCCGAAAGCCAGCAAGCCGTCGCCCGATTGGACGGTGACGACGACGACAACCGCTACGTGGTCGCCGCACCGGCGGGGTTGCTGGCCGTGGGTGTCGGCCTCGCGTCCTGGCGGATGCGCCGGCAACTCCCCTGGAGTTGAATCGCCCTCCTCATCCTTCCTACGGCCCCATACCTTCTCGGACGAGTTCGTCCAGGCAGGCGAACGTCGCTTCGATGAGATGACGTTCCGCCCGTTCGTCGGCCCGGTGGGCGAGTGTCGGGTCGCCGGGACCGAGGTTGCAGGCGGGGATGCCCAAGGCGGCGAATCGGGCGACGTCGGTCCACCCCAGCTTCGCTCGTACTCCGAGTCCCGCCTTGTCGACGAGCGCGGCCAACAGGGGATGGTCCAGAGCCGGCGGGGCGCCGGGAGCGACGTCGACGAGGTCGACGGTGTCGTCCGGGCCCAGGGTGGGAGCCACCAGGTCACCGATCCGGCGCTCGGCCTCCTCGGGCGTGCGGTCGGGAGCGAAGCGGTGGTTCAGGGTGAGCTTGGCCTCGTCGGGGACGACGTTGGCGGCCACCCCTCCCTCGACGGCCACCGCCTGCAGCGCCTCGGCGAACTCGCACCCACCGAGGACCGGCCGGCGCCCCTCGTAGCTGCCCAGCACCGACAGGAGAGGACCGAGGCGATGAACGGCGTTGACCCCCATCCACGGCCGGGCGGTGTGCGCCCGCCGCCCCCGAACGGTCACGGCCAGGCGCAACGTGCCTTGACAGCCGGCTTCGATGGCGCCGGCGGTGGGCTCACCGAGGACTGCCGCGTCTCCCGTGAGCAGCTCCGGTCGCTCCCGGGCCAGGTGGCCGAGACCGTTGTGACGGCTCTCCACCTCCTCGCCGGCGTAGAAGACGTAGGTGAGGTCGACGGCCGGTCGATCGACCGTCCGGGCCAGCTCGAGGAACACGGCCAGGCCCGACTTCATGTCGGAGGTTCCGAGGCCGTGCACGGTGTCCCCCTCGACCCTGGCCCGGGCGTTGCCGTTGGCCGGCACCGTATCGGTGTGACCGGCGAGGAGGAGACGGTAGGGCCGCCCGAGGTCGGTCCGGGCCACCACGTTGTCGTCGTGGCGCACGACATCGAGCCACGGCAGCCGGCGCAGGACACCCTCCAGGTGGTCGGCCAGATCTCCCTCATGGTGGCTGACCGAGGGAATGTCCACCAGGTCGGCGGTGAGCGCTAGCAGATCGGTCACTGCTTGGCTGTTCGCCTAGACGGTGGCGCCGTGGGTGCGCAGCACGTCGTTGAGCTGGGCTTTCTCGTGGCGCCGGCCCTCGGTCAGGCGCTTGATGACCAGGACGCACGGCAGCCCGAACTCACCGCCGGCGAAACTGCGGCGGCGGGTGGCCGTGACGGCCACGCACCATGGCGGCACCACGCCCCGGCTCAACTCCTCGCCGGTCTCGGCGTCGATCACCGGGACAGAGGCAGCCAGGATGACGCCCGCTCCGAGCACCGCTCCCTGGCCCACCCGGGCTCCCTCGACGACCATGCATCGGCTTCCGATCAGGGCATCGTCGCCGATGAACACCGGCGCCGCTTGAGGCGGCTCGAGCACGCCGCCGATACCGACACCGCCGGAGAGGTGCACGTTGGCCCCTACCTGTGCACACGACCCCACGGTGGCCCATGTGTCGACCATGGTGTTGGCGCCCACCCGGGCGCCGATGTTCACGTAGGAGGGCATGAGCACCACTCCCCGATCCAGGAAGGAGCCCCACCGGGCCGACGCACCCGGCACGACCCGCACGCCGGCCTCGGCGTGGCCGCCCTTGAGAGGGATCTTGTCGGCGAACTCGAAGGGGCCGACCTCCACGGTGTCCATCCGGGACTGGTGGAACAGGAGAAGGATGGCCCGCTTCAGCCACTCGTGGACCACCACCTTTCCGTCGGGGCCGAGCTCGGCCACCCGAGCCGCTCCGGTGTCCAGGAGGCCCACCGCCTCCAACACGACCTTGCCAACGTCGGGATCGCCTGGCGCCAACTCGGCCCGGCGCTCCCAGAGCTCGTCGATCTGCGCTTCCAGCGTGGTGGCCATGGGCGCAGCGTAGGGCCCAGGCGGTGGTCTGGCCGCGGGAACGGGCAGTCACCGCCGATTGGTGCTGCGAGAGGCTCAGCCGGGGGCGGTACCGGCGAGGCGCCGGGCCACCAGCTCGAGGCGCGCCTCGGGTACCACCATGGCCAGGCGGACATGCCCGGCGCCGGCGGGACCATAGAAGTCGCCCGGAGCGACGAGGCAACCGGCGCTGGCGGCCAGGCGCTCGGCGAACGCCCAGGCGTCCCCACCGGGAGCCGCGACCCACAGGTAGATTCCCCCGCCCGGTTCGGCCATGGCCACGTGCAGGTTTTCGGCCAGTATCGCCTGGGCCCGCTGCAGGCGGGAGCGGTAGCGGCCGGCCTGGGCGGCCACGTGGACATCGTCGGCCAGCGCCACCGCCGACGCTGCCTGGACCGGACCGGGGACCATGAAGCCGGCGTGCTTGCGTACCTCGGACAGGTAGCGCACCAGGTCGGGGTCGCCGGCGTAGAAGCCGGCCCGTAGGCCGGCGAGGTTGGAGCGCTTGGAGACCGAATGCAGGGCGATCACGCCGTCGGGGCCCGACTGCAGGATGCTGCGGGGGGGCCCGTCCCAGGTGAACTCGGCATAGCACTCGTCGGAGAGAACCGGAATTCCCCTGCGGCGACCCCAGGCGGCGACGGCCCCGAAGTCGTCGAGGCCTCCGGCGGGGTTTCCCGGTGTGTTGGACCACAGGCACAGCGCCCGGGAGGCATCCTCCTCGGCCACCCGGGAGAGGTCGAGTCGCCACCGTTCGTCGAGTGGGACCGGCACCGGCCGGCAGCCGGCGAGGACGGCGCCCATGGCGTAGGACGGGTAGCTGACCGCCGGGTACAGCACGGTGTCGCGCTCGGGCCGGCGCAAACGCAGCCAGTGGGGCAGGCCCACCACCAGCTCCTTGGTGCCGATGCAGGCGGCCACCGCGCCCGGATCCACGTCGACCTCGAAGCGTCGGGCCAGCCAGGCGACCGCCGCCTGGCGAAAGGCGGGGGTGCCGACGGAGGGCGGGTAGCCGGGCTCGGCCCCCGACGTGGCCAGGGCTGCCACCGCCTCGGGCGGCGGCGGATCATTCGGCATGCCCACCGAGAGGTCGACCATCCCCCCGTCATGGGCCCGGGCCGTGGCGGCCAGGGCGGCCAGGCGGTCGTGCGGGTAGGGCGGCGGGGAAAAGCCGGTGGACACCGTCAGGCCACGACGAAGGGGCGGAAGCGGTTGACCGCCGCCTGGTCGAGGCGAGCCCGCAGCCGGGTGGCGTCGGCCTCGTGCGACTCGACCAGGACCTCGCCCTCGCGGTGCACGGCGGCCACCACATCGCCCCGCTCGTATGGCACGACCAGCTCCACCACCTCCTCCAGCGCCCGCAGCCGGTCGGAGATGGCGTGGAGCACATCGTCCGTGCCCTCGCCGGAGAGCGCGGAGACGGCGACTGATCCGGGGTGGTCGGCAACGAGGTGCTTGACCTCGTCAGGGGCCAGGTCCACCTTGTTGAACGCCACCAGCTCCGGTACGTCGCCGGCGCCGATCTCCCTGAGCACCGTGCGCACCGCCTGCATCTGGGCCTCAGGATCAGGAGCGGCGGCGTCGACGACGTGCACGAGGAGATCGGACTCGGCCACCACCTCGAGTGTGGAACGAAAGGCCTCCACGAGCTGGTGGGGCAGCTTGCGGACGAATCCCACGGTGTCGGAGACGACCACCGCTTCTCCTCCGGGGAGGTCGAGGCGCCGGGCCGACGGGTCGAGGGTGGCGAAGAGGCGGTCCTCGACCAGGACACCGGCGTCGGTGAGGCGGTTGAGGAGGGTCGACTTGCCGGCGTTGGTGTAGCCCACGATGGACAGAGCCCGGTTGCGTCCTCGGCGACGTGCCTTGCGCTGGGTACGTCGGGTGTTGGACATGCGCTCGAGCTCGGCCTCGAGCGTGGTGACCCGCCGCAACAGGCGACGCCGATCGACCTCGAGTTGGGTCTCCCCCGGCCCGCGAGAGCCGATGGGGGCCCGGGCCCCACCGGCTCCCATGGCACCGGCCTGGCGGGAGAGCTGGGCTCCCCGACCCCGCAGGCGGGGCAGGCGGTAGCGGAGCTGGGCCAGTTCTACCTGGGCCTTGCCTTCCCGGCTGCGGGCGTTCTGGGCGAAGATGTCGAGGATGACGGCGGTGCGGTCGATGGCGGTGCGTCCGAGCAGCTTCTCGAGGTTGCGGCTCTGGGCGGGGCTGAGCTCGTCGTCGAAGACGACGGTGTCGGCGTCGACCTCGAGCGAGAGCTCGGCCAGCTCGGCGGCCTTGCCCTTGCCCACGAAGGTGGCCGGGTCGGGGGTGTCCCGGCTCTGGAGGATCTGGCCCACGACGTCGGCTCCGGCGGTGTCGATGAGCAGGGCGAGTTCGTCGAGATGGCGCTGCGTCTCCTCCACCGTGTCGGGAGGCATGGTGACGCCCACGAGAACGATCCGTTCCCGGAAGGCACGTTCGATCAGGGTCATCCCGGCACCTCGATGTCAGCGACGAAGACAGCAGGCCCGGACAGGGTGACGGTGGCGCCGAGGGTGACCTCCACGACACCCCCGGGCATGCGGACCATGACTCGCTCCCCCGCCACCCCCCACTCGTGAGCGGCGGAGGCGGCGGCACACGCGCCGGTGCCACAGGCCTGGGTGATGCCGACACCCCGTTCCCAGACGACGAGATCGAGGATGTCGGTGGTGCCCCGGACCGGGGCGACGAGCTCGACGTTGATGCCCTGCTCGAAGCCGTCCTGGCAGGCCGGACCGAGCGCGTCCAGGTCGACCGACGCCGGGTCGTCGACCAGCAGGACGAGGTGCGGGTTGCCCATGTCGACCGTGGCCGCCTTGGTGGCTTCCACGACGACGGGCAGGCCCGAGAGCTCCGGACCGGGACAGGCCGGACCCATGTCGACGTCGACGGCAGCCGTCACGGGGTCGGGGCCGGGCCGCACGTGGAGGGGGCGTAGACCGGCGTCGGTGCCGACCACCAGGTCGACGGTGTCGTGGCCTCGAGACCGGGCCACTGCCTGGCCCAGGCAGCGGATGCCATTGCCGCTCATCTCGGCTCGGCTGCCGTCGGCGTTGCGCAGCCCCATGGTGACGTCGGCGTCGCCCCTCGCCGGTCCCACCCGGATCAGCCCGTCGGCACCGATGCCCCGACGCCGGTCGCACAGGGCCCGGGCCAGGTCGGCGTCGAAACGGATGGCGTCGTCGAGGTTGAAGTCGAGCAGCACCAGAAAGTCGTTGCCGAGGCCGTGGTGCTTGGTCAGCTGCACAGCTGGCAGTCTCCCAGGACGGGGGGCAAAAGTGCGAGGGAGTTGTTCCCGGCGTCGTGCCAGCTGATGCGGGGGTCGCGGCGGAACCACCGGAGTTGGCGACGCGCGAAGCGCCGGGTACGACGAAGCGTCTCGGCGACGGCGTCCTCGAGCGCGATCCCGTCCTCGATGTGGCTCAGGAGCTCCCGGTAGCCGAGGGCCTGGCGGGCGGTACGGGAGAGACCGGCGGGGCGCGAGGCCAGGCGACGCACCTCGTCGAGGAAACCGGCGTCGAGCATCACCCGGAGCCGGGCGGCGATGCGGGCGTCGAGGAGGTCCGGGTCCAGGTGCAGACCGACCTGGGTGATCGGTGTGGGCGGATATGCGGCCAGGCCGGGACCGAAGGAGGAAAAGGGCCGCCCGCTGCCGATAGTGACCTCCAGGGCACGGACCAGTCGCCGGCGGTTGGAGGGCTCCATGCGGGCGGCAGCCACGGGGTCGAGCTCGCCCAGACGGCGATACAGGGCCGGCGTGTCGCCCTCGGCCTCCACCTCGGCCCGGGCCTCGGGATACCGACCGGGCAGGGTGAGGTCGTCGACCACGGCACGGACATAGAGGCCGGTGCCGCCGACCAGCACGGCACGGCGGCCGCGGGCCTCGATCTCGGCCAGCGTGGTGCGAGCGGCAGACTGGAACCGGGCCACCGAGAAGTCCTCGTCCGGATCGGCCACGTCGAGGAGGTGGTGGTGGATCTCGGCCCGTTGTGCGGGACTGGGCTTGGCCGTGCCGATGTCCATACCGCGGTAGACCTGCATGGCATCGACGCTGACCAGATCGAAATCCGGGTTCCGCCTGGCCAGCTCGAGCGCCAGTGCCGACTTGCCGGAGGCGGTGGCCCCGACGAGAGCCAGGTGGCGACCCGGTGCGACGGTCACGCCGAGGCGACGGGGATGCGGGTTCGATGTCGGGGGCCGGCCGTCACCGCCAACAGCTCGCCGGTGAGGTGGTGCGGAGCGGCACCGGTGACCAGGACGTCGACGAAGGTGCCGACGCCGAGTGGTCGGGGGGCAGGGAAGTGCACCAACTTGTTCTGGCGGGTGCGCCCGGTGAGCACCGCCTTGTCCTTCTTGCTCGGGCCCTCCACCACCGCCTCTTCCACCCGGCCGATGCGCGCCCGGTGCTTGGCCAGGGCGCTGCGCTCCACGACCACCCGCAGCCGCTCGAAGCGCTCGGCGACCACGCCGGCCGGCACGAAGAGATGCGTCCGCCCCGCCGCTTCGGTTCCGGGCCGGGGACTGAAGATGAAGGGATAGACGCTGTCGTACTCGGCGGCGGCGGCCACTTCGAGGGTGCACGAAAAGTCCGCCTCGGTCTCTCCGGGGAAACCCACGAGAAGGTCGGTGGTCACGGCCAGATCGGGGATGGCCGCCCGGGCGGCCGCCAGCTTGGCCAGGTAGCGCTCGGCCGTGTAGCCCCGGTGCATGAGGGCGAGGGTCCGGTCGCTTCCCGACTGCAGAGGCAGATGAAGGTGCTCGCACACCGCCGGCGTCGCGGCCATGGCAGCGATCGTCTCGGGCCGGAAGTCCTTGGGATGGGGGCTGGTGTAGCGCACCCGGCGAATACCCTCGACCGTGCCGATCCGGCGCAGCAGTTCGGCGAAGAGGGGGCCCCGACGGGTCAGGTCACGGCCATAGGAGTTGACGTTCTGGCCGAGCAGGGTCACCTCGACGGTGCCGGCGGCGGCCAGCGTATGTACCTCGGCCACCACCTCGTCCATCGGCCGGCTGATCTCGCGTCCCCGCACCGACGGGACGATGCAGAAGGCGCAGGCGTTGTCACAACCGATCTGGATGGTGACCCATGCCGACCAGGGCAGGTTGCGCCGTACCGGCAGGGCCGACGGGAAGGCGTCGCTCTCCTCGAGGATCTCCATGAGCGGACCCTCGGCCTCGGCTCGGTGGAGCAGGTCGACGGCGGCACCCACGTTGTGGGTACCCAGCACCACATCGACGTGGGGCGCCCGCTGCTGCACCAGGCCCCGGTCCTTCTGGGCGAGGCAGCCGCCGACCACCACCTGCATTCCGGGACGGGCAGCCTTGAGGGACTTCAGGTGGCCGAGGGTGCCGTAGAGCTTGTCGTCGGCATTCTCCCGGATGCAGCAGGTATTGAGGAGCACCACGTCGGCGCCGGCGACATCGTCGGTGGCCTCGAGACCATCGGCCTCGAGCAGCCCGGCAAGGCGCTCGGAGTCGTGCACGTTAATCTGGCACCCGAAGGTGCGGATGGCATAGCGGCGGCCCATGGAGGCCAGGTTAGAGCTACTCCTCGTCTCCGACCTCGGCGGCGAGGCGAAGCTCCGTGGGACCGGGAGGAACCGTCCGGTTGCCGTGGCGGTCGCCGATGACCAGCCGGATGGCGGTGCGTCGCTCGCCATCGATCTCGATGTCGGCGAAGTTCGGCACACAGACCAGGTCGATGCCGCCGGCGGCAACGTAACCACGGGCGATGGCAAGCGCCTTGATCGCCTGGTTGAGCGCCCCGGCTCCGACGATCTGCACTTCGACACTGCCCGTCTCCCGCACGACGCCGGCCATGGCACCGGCGACGGAGTTGGGGTTTGACTTGCTGGAGACCTTGAGCATCTCAGAGCCGAGGTGCGGTTGGGAGGAAGTTGGAGTGGGCGAAGGTGAGGTCATGACCATGGTGAAATATTCGACGCCCGAGCCCGAAAGTCCTTCCTCGCGCAACAATTGCATCGCGAAGTTTCTCTAACTCGTCCCGGGCTTCGGCGTACCGACGAGGACCAGGGCGAAGCCGTCGTGGCCCTTGGACCCCACGGTCTGGATCACCGTGGCGTCCACGCCGGGATGGGACGCCACCGTCTGGTTGAACTGCCGTATGCCCTGCGTCGCCGGGTCCGTGCTCGTGGCGTCGGCCACCTCACCTCCCCGCACCACGTTGTCGACCACGATGACCGTGCCGGACCGGGAGAGCTCGAGGGCCCGGCGGAAGTATTCCGGGATGGCCTCTTTGTCGGCATCGATGAACACGAAGTCGAACGGCTCCGACCGGTCGGCCACCAGCTCGGCGAGGGTCTCGGCAGCCGGGCCGAGACGGACCTCCACCAGTTCCCCCAATCCGGCCGAAGCCAGGTTGGCCCGGGCGACCTCGGCGTGCGTGGGGTCGAGCTCGAGCGTGACCAGCCGACCGTGTGCCGGCAGCGCCCTTCCCAACCAGATCGTGCTGTAGCCACCGAGCGTGCCCACCTCCAGGATCCTGGCCGCGCCCTGGGCCCGGGCCAGCAGCCCCAGCAACTTGCCCTGGAGCGCCGAGACCTGGATCGGCGGCAGGCCGGCCTCGGCGCTGGCCCGCAGCGCCGCTTCGAGCACCGGGTCGGGGGCGATGAACAGGCCGCTGAGGTAGCCGTCGACCGCCGTCCAGTGGTCCTCGCTCATCGCTCCCTCCTGACCGGAGATCAGTCGAGCCGGGCCGGCTCGTCGTCGGCCACGGGCATCCCGGGCTCGATCGGGTCCTCCCCACTGGTACCGATACCCACCTTGACCCGGATGCGCTCGGAGATGTCGACCATGAGCTCAGGGTTGTCGGCCAGGAAGGTCTTGGCGTTCTCCCGCCCCTGACCGAGCTGCTCGTCCTCGTAGGTGTACCACGCCCCCGACTTCTTCACGATGCCGAGGTCGACCCCCACGTCGAGCAGCGACCCCTCCCGGCTGATGCCCTTGCCATACATGATGTCGAACTCCGCCAATTTGAACGGGGACGACACCTTGTTCTTCACCACCTTGACCCGGGTGCGGTTGCCCACCACCTCGACGCCGTCCTTGATGGCCTCGATACGGCGGATGTCGAGCCGCACCGAGGAGTAGAACTTCAGCGCCCGCCCGCCCGGCGTGGTCTCCGGTGAGTTGTGCACCATCACCCCGTCGACGAAGTAGTTGTGGGTGCCTTCCACCTCGATGTCGAAGCGGTGGGTATTACGGGTGGGCGGCTTGGCTTCGATGCTGACGATGGGCATGGGGACGAGCTGGTGACGCGTAGGAGCGAAGACGGGCTCCACGGCAAAGCGTCCCCGGAACCGAGGCAGGAGTTTGTACTCCATGGAAGGGTGGACGAACGGAGCGATGAGGGCATGCAACTTGGCCGTCTCATCCTTGGGGAACTGGAGGACTGCTTGTCCCGCCCGTTCGATCAACTTCGGCCGGATGTCCCAGGTATCGACCAGATAGGCCATGAGCCGGTCGCGGGAGGTGGCCTCCATGGCCTGGATGCAGATCTCCGAGCGTCCACTGCCTTCCCGGGTGCGCTGCTGCAGGCCTTTCGCCCGGAGAGTGAAGCCGCCGTCGTCCATGTACCAGATGGCCAGGGACAGGGGTGTCAGCTGCTTGAGGTAGTCATGGTTGAGCACCTTCTTGCCGTCGACGTAGACCGCCCGGCGCAACTCGGCCAGCTCCGGTTGCGGCGGAAGATCGTGGAACACCGCACTTTTGGCATTGACCGATCGGCTGCTCCCGATGTTGGCGAACAAAGAGGCCTTCCAGTCGCAGTACTCCGCCTGCTTCGCACCGTGGCCAAAGCGCAAACGGGCCCCATGGCCGCTCTTGGTGGAAGACAGTGCTCCGTCACCCATGAGCCCTCCTAGGAGTACTTCCCACTGGAAGCTCGAGAGCTTGAACGGCACGGCTTGAAGGACGCGATCCCCCGGGGCGAGCTCCTGGGCCTCCTTCCATCCCGCCGGCGTCCGAATCTGGTGGTTCGGAGTGCAGGCGAATTGCGACCGCCCGTTGCCAGCACCACGAGCCACGGTGAACTTAAGGAAGTCGTTCGTGGGGCCATTGTCGAACCAGCTGACGATCCTTTTCGGCACCACGCAGCCGAGGTCGGCGTCGTAGGACAGGACTTCGACCGGCAAGCGCTGGTTGACGATCTTTCCGATCTTTTCCTGAGACCCGTCCGCCAAAGTGACTCTGGTGCTATAGGCAAAGCATCCAAACATAACACCTATCTTCTCACGTAACTGATTGATGAAGATACAGATGGTTTGTGACTTGCTCAGGTTGCCGGTGAGCTTGCGCAGGGCCTGGGACATGAGGCGGGCCTGGAGGCCGACGTGGGCATCGCCCATCTCCCCCTCGATCTCGGCCCGGGGGGTGAGGGCGGCGACCGAGTCGATGACCACCACGTCGAGCGCGCCGGAGCGGATGAGGGTGTCGACGATCTCCAGGGCCTGCTCGCCGGTGTCGGGCTGGGAGATGAGCAGCTCGTCGACATCGACCCCGATGGCCCGGGCGTAGATCGGGTCCATGGCGTGTTCGGCATCGATGTAGG
>DASZDM010000279.1:0-20114 GCA_035942015.1 Acidimicrobiales bacterium
AAGACCACCTCGCCGGGCTGGGCCCCCAGACACTCGGCCACTGTCTCCCGGGCCTCCTCGACGGCCTGGCGGGCGGCACGGGCCAGGGCGTGGCCGCCGGAAGGGTTGCCGACGCGCCCGCCCAGAAAGGGGGCCATGGCCGCTGCGCACTCGGGACGCATCGGAGTCGTGGCGGCGTGGTCGAGGTAGGTGACCATGCTCCCACGCTACCGGGGGGGCTCCACTCGACCACCTCGTCACGGGCTCGCTCGACCCATGAGCGTGCCTCGGGGGCGAACTCGGGGCGGGCCAGGATGCGCTCGATCGCCTCGTGCACCCGGTCAGGGTCGAACTCGGGGACGGCCGGCCCGCTAGTGGGCACTCGTACCCTGGCGGGCCAGTTCGGTGGCGATGATCTGGAGGTCGAAGCCCTCGGTGCGGATGCGCAGGTCGAAGTAGATCAAGGTGGCGGCGATGGCCACGATGGGCTCGGAGACCAGTGAGGCCAGGATGCCCCCGGCGGCCAGGACGATCCAGCCGTACTCGAGACCGAAGAACAGCGCGATGACGCTGGGAACGAACCCGAGGGCGCCGGCCACGAGGGAGGTGATGAGCCCGGCGAGCAGGCTGATGCCCAACACCGCCCAGAACCGGCGTCGGACCAGTCCCCAGGACCGCCGCACCCCGGCGAAGGGTCCCAGCTCCTCGACCACGATGGCGGGAGCCACCGCCACCGACAGAGCGGAGACGGCCAACAGCAGGGGGCCGAGCACCAGCACGGCCAGGAACCCCACCCCGACGACCACACCGAGACCTGGACCAAGGAACAAAAGCAGTACAAAGGCCGCCCCGGCCACCAGTGCCGGCACGTGGGTGATGAACCAGCCACCCAGCAGCGCCCAGAACCGCCGTAGGGTCCGGGTCAGCGCGGGACCGGCGGACAGGGTCTCGCCCAGGTAGGACGCGGCCACCACCTGACTGATGGCCCCGGCCATGAAGGGCACCACGACCAGGCTGGCGATGGTGATGGCGACGGAGGCCCAGATGTCCCCGGCCTCGCCGAAGGGCTGAGTGGCGTCGGTGTCGAGCACGGAGGGGTCTCCGAGGGCGTCCAGAAACCCCGCCCCGCCGAGGGCATCCCGCTGCAACCAGGCGGCGACGAGCTGCAGCGGCACGTTGAACAGGGCGACGATGACCACGATCGTGACGGCGTTGGCCTTGAACAGCTTGAACACCCCGTCGAGGATGTCGCTCACCGTCATCGGGTGCAGCGGCAACGACCCGGTGCGGGCGCCCCCGCCCTTGACCTGGGGTGGGACCCCGTACCCGGGTGGTGGTCCGTACCCGGGTGGTGGTCCGGGACCGAGGGGGTCTGACACCCTCGCATGGTAGTGAAGGGACATGGACGGCCTGGACGCAGCCAGCTACGGCGAGGGGTTCGCCGATGTCTATGACGAGTGGTACGGCGAGGTACCCGACCTCGACGGCACGCTCGACTCGGTGGTGGCGCTGGCCAACGGCGGCCCTGTCCTCGAGCTCGGGATCGGCACGGGACGCCTCGCCCTGCCCTTGGCCGCCCGGGGCGTCGAGGTCCACGGCGTCGACGCCTCGCCGGCCATGGTCGACCGCCTACGGGCCAAACCAGGGGGCGGCGCCATTCCCGTCACCATCGGCGACTTCGCCGACGTGCAGCCGTCCGTCCCCGGTGGGTTCAGCGTGATCCTGGCCGCCTACAACACCCTTTTCAATTTGACGACGGCCGACGCCCAGCAGCGATGCTTGGCCAACGCGGCCCGCCGGCTGCGTCGCGGTGGCGTCGTCGTGGTCGAGGCCTTCGTCCCCAGCCCCGACCCTGACGAGATCGACAGCCAGGTCACTCCGTCGACCATCGAGGCCACCCGGGTGGTGCTGCACGTCACCCGACGCAACCCCACCACCCAGACCGTCGAAGGGTCGGTGGTCTCCATCACGGAGGAGGGCATCCGCCTTCGCCCCTGGCAGATCCGCTATGCCGCACCGGCCGAGCTGGACACCATGGCCGCTGCCGCCGGCCTGACGCTGGCCAAGCGCAGTGCCGGTTGGCGAGACGAACCGTTCCATGGGGAGAGCTCGACGCACATCTCCGTCTACCGGCGTGCGGGCCCGGGGTCCTGAGCCGTCGCCGCCCGCCCCGCGACCGACAGGAGCATCAGCGCATCTAGTCTCGGCCATGGTGGAGCAGGGGTCGGCCGACGACGGCGAACACGACGCAACGGGCGCCTTCCGGGAACCGCCTCCTCCCGACGACCGCCTCTGGCGCCACCCCACAGAACTGGCCGCTCCGCCACCACGGCGGCGACCTTCCGGCGAAGGTGCCATCTGGGCCGTCGGCGCCCTGTCGGGCCTGGTGGCTTCAGTGCTCACCTTCGGGCTGGTCGCCGCCACTGGCGCCTTGGATCGGGACGATGCCCGCACCGCCGTGGTCCGTGAGGCGGTCCCCGCCATCGCACCGGCGAACGGGGATTCCGCCCTGGAACCGGTCGTACGGATCGCCGAAGACGTCAGCCCTGCCATCGCCCGTATCGAGGTGAGTGGTGCATCGCCGGGAACGGGATCGGGTGTGGTGTTCCGTGACGACGGCTACCTCCTCACCAACGCCCACGTGGTCGACGCCGCCGAGGGCATCAAGGTCGTCCTGGCCGACGGCAGTGAACATTCCGCCACGTTGGTGGGCGCCGATGCCCTCACCGACGTCGCCGTGATCAAGATCGAGGGAGAGCCTCCCTTCCGCGTCGCCGTCCTCGGCTCGGCCGGTGCCTTGCGTGTCGGTCAGGCCACGGTCGCCATCGGCTCGCCACTCGGGCTCATCGGTGGCTCCTCGGTGACCACAGGAGTGGTCAGCGCGCTGGGTCGGCGCGTCCCTACGCCCGAGGGCCCCCCATTGCTGGACATGATCCAGACCGACGCCGCCATCGCTCCCGGATCCTCGGGCGGGGCACTCCTCGACGTGAACGGCTCGGTCATCGGGATCACCACTGCCATCGCCGTGTCGAACGCCGGCGCCGAGGGGTTGGGCTTCGCCACGCCCATCGACATCGCCCGATCAGTCGCCGACGACATCATCGCCACCGGACGGGCGGTGCACGTGTGGCTCGGGATCGAGGGTCGTGACCTCGACGCCGCCTCGGCCGACGCCAGTGGCATCGACGGCGGAGCGGTCGTGGTCAATGTCGTCGATGCCAGTCCGGCCGACCACGCCGGTCTCGTCGCCGACGACGTCATCGTGTCGATATCAGGAACGGAGGTGCCTTCGATGTCGGCGCTCGTGATCGCCCTTCGTGACCGCGAACCGGGAGAACATGTCGAACTCGAGGTGCTTCGTGGGCAGGAGCGGTCGAGTGTGGACGTCCAGCTGACGAGCCGACCGTCAGACCTGGAGTAGGCGGGCGGCTAGGCGCCCCCAGCGGCCAGCCGCCGGCGACGCCGACGAGCACGGCGGCGGGCGAGCACGGCGGCGGCGGCGGGCACACCCAGCGCACCCACCACTCCCCCGCCCAGGGCCACCTCCCGCCGCTGCTTTGAGTCCAAGCGGCTCCACGGGGTGACCGGGAAGGAGTCCAGCAGCGTCTCGGCACTCGTATGGGCGGGCTCCCAACCTTCGGCCCGCAGCCGGTCACCGGCCACGACCCACGAATAGGTGGCGTAGGGCACCCACTCCGGGGCCACCCCTCCGAGCCCCCGGCTCCAACACCACCGGGCCAAACCGGCGGCCAGCACCGGGGGGACCGGCGGGCGAAGCGGGGTCCCGGCCACGGCTTGGACCTCCCCTCCCTCCATCCAGCCCTCCGGCGCCACGTTGTAGATCCCGTCCAATCTCCGCTCGACGCCCCACACCACCGCCGACGCCAGGTCGTCGACATGAACGAATTGGGCTGGGGCATCGGCGTCGCCCACTCCCCAGCGGGTGGCGGCCCGAAGGGCCACGGCCAACCATTGTTCGTCGTCGTCGCCCACCACCTGCGACGGGCGCAGCACGGTGAGGCTGGTGCCGGGATGTTCGTCCACCCACTGGCCCCAACGCCGTTCCATCTCAGCCTTGCCGAGGGCATAGTCACCGCCCGGGTTGGGGCGCAGGGCGGCATCTTCGGTGAGGGGCACGGGGTTGTCCGGCCAGGCCCCGTAGACGACGGCACTGGAGACGGCCACGACATGCGCTATTCCCGTGGTCGAGGCCGCTTCGACCAGCCGCATGCCCTCGGAGTCGGTGTCGTCCCCGGGTACCGGGCAGTGCCACCGGTCCAGGTGGACGAGCACGGTGACGCCCGACAGGAGCGACTCGCCGTCCTCGCCGTGGCCGAAGGTCTCCAGGGAAACGACCCGGTCGACATGCGGAGAGCTCTCCAAAAGAGCAATGACCCGTCGGGCGAGCGTGCCCCCCGATCCCACGACGGCAACGCAGGAAAGCGAGGAGGTCGTAGTCATCGGCCATACCATGCCCCTATGGCCGACCGTGGTCCATTCGGCGACAATCCGTTCGAGGGCATGCCCTTCCTCGGCGACCTCGCCCGCATGCTCCAGTCCCAGGGCCCATTGAGTTGGGACGCCGCCCGCCAGTTCGCCATCCAGGTGGCCACCAACGGGGTCCCCGAGGCCAATCCCGAGCCGCTGGAGCGCATTCGCCTGGCGTCGCTGTCGAGAGTCGCCGAGCTCCGAGTGTCCGATGCCACCGGGCTCTCGCCCTCGCCCACCGGCGCGGCGGTGACCTTCGTCCCCGTCACCCGCTCGGAGTGGGCCCGGCGCACCCTCGACGCCTACCGGCCACTGCTGGAGCGTCTCTCCTCGTCGCTGGCCGCAGCCGGCGACGCCGACGAAGACGATTCGGCCGGCGATCCCACTGCCCAACTTCTCGGGGGCATCTTCTCCATGATCGGGCCGATGATGCTGGGCATGCAGTCGGGGGCCATGGTCGGCCACCTGGCCAGCCGAAGCCTCGGCCAGTACGACCTCCCCCTTCCCCGCCCTCCGTCCGATGAGCTACTCATCGTCAGCTCCAACGTGGAATCGTTCGCCCAGGAGTGGAGCCTGCCCGGCGACGACCTGCGGCTGTGGCTGTGCCTCTCGGAGCTCACCACCCACGCGATCCTCAGCATCCCCCACGTCCGAGCCCGCCTGGAGCAGCTGGTGCTCGACTACATCAGCGCCTTCCGGGTCGAGCCCGGGGCGCTGGAGTCCAGCCTCGGAAATGTCGACCCGTCCGACATGAGCGCGCTCCAGCAGGCCCTGGGCGACCCGTCCGCCCTACTGGGGGCCATCCAGTCCCCCGAGCAGCGCGCCATGCTCCCCCACCTGGAGGCCCTGGTCGCCACCATCGTGGGCTACGTCGATCACGTGATGGACACCGTGGGCCCGACGCTGCTGGGCTCGTACTCCATGCTGACCGAGGCCCTGCACCGGCGACGGGTCGAGGCCGGCGGCGCCGACCGCTTCGTCGAGCACCTCTTCGGACTGGAGCTCGGTCGCACGCAGTACGAGCGAGGCGCGGCGTTCGCTCGTGGCGTCGTCGAGCGGGCCGGCAACGACGGTTTGGCCCGCCTCTGGCAATCAGCGCGTGAGCTGCCCACTCCGGCGGAGATCGACGCCCCCGGCCTGTGGCTGGCGAGGATCGACATCGCCACCTGATCCGAGTGGCTGACGACGAGCGCCGACGGGAGCTCTCCGGCGGTCACGCCGCCTCCCCGGCCGGCCCTGGAGGCGCCAGCCGTCGCTTGGCCTCGTCCTAGCCCGGGCCGAGGTAGGGGCGCACTCCTCTCGCAGCGTGCGCAGGTCGCGGCGCTTGGCCAGCTCCACCAGGCGCTGCTCCGTTCGGTGCGGCGTCACGTGGGCGGGTCACACCCTCACGATGTCGGTGGCCAGCATGCGCCCGCCCCGGGTCTCCACCGTGGCGAAAGTGGGATGGGGCTGCGACCGCTTGTCGGTGGGCGACCCCGGGTTCAGGAGCCACTGCCCGTCGAGGCCGGCGGCGTTCCAGGGGATGTGGCTGTGGCCGAAGACCACCAGGCCAGCCTGGGGAAACGCCCGACGCAGCCGGCGCTCGCGGCCTCGACGGGGCCCGCTGTCGTGCACCATACCCACGACCAGGCCGTCGAGATCGAGCTCGAGGCGCTCCGGGAGGAGTCCCCCGAGGTCGCGATCGTTGTTGCCCAGCACGGCGTGGACAGGTGCGTAGCCGGCCAGCAGCTCGAGCACGTCGCCGGTGAGGATGTCGCCGGCGTGGAGCACGACATTCGCCCGCTGCAGCTCGTCGAGAACCCGCCCGGGCAGCCGTCGGCGAGAGCCGGGGCGGAGGTGGGTGTCGGCCAGGACGACGGCTCTCATGTCGGCGGCGAACCGGTCTGCTCGGCCGGCTTGGCCCGGCCCGTGCGTGCCGATCGCTCGGCCAGACGCTGGGCCGCCCGCGCTCGCCCGGCGGCGACGGTCGACGTCAGGCGAGCGGTGCTGATGCGACGCCCGGTGGCGTAGAGGAAGCCGGCCAGACCCGTCAGCACGCCGATGCCGACGTACCCGACGGTGAGGGGGATCGGCAGGATCACCGGGAGAAATGCTCCGGCCACCCAGACGAGCTGGAAGCGTGCTTCGAAGCGCGCGAAGGACGCTCCCTGGTTGGCATCCGGCGCGTCCCGCTGGACGATCGAGTCGAAGCACAGCTTGGCCGCGCTGGCACCGAGGCCGACCACGGCGGCGAGGACGGCCGCCGACGCCCGGCCATTCATCCAAAGGACGCCCAGCGCCGCTGCTGCCACCGTCATCATGCATCCCAGCAGGATCCGTTCCTCGGCGACCCGCTGGCGCAGGCGAGGAGCAACGACGGCGCCCACCAGTGATCCCACTGCACCGGCGGCCAGCACCAGCCCGAACCACCAGGCGGGGGCATCGTCGGCCCGCAGGGCGAAGGCCACCAGGAACGACATGAAGCCCACCACGGCGCGCAACACGGCCATGGCGCTGGCCGCCAGCAGAATGCCGGCGCCACGCAGCTCGGCCCGCTCCATGGGGTCGGCCTGACCAACCGCCACACGGGTGCGCGGGATGCGGTAGGCCGACAGGGTGGTGGCGACGAACACCGCCGCCGCCAGCCCGAGGACCCAGCCGGGGCCAACCTGCAGCAGGGCCACACCGGGAATGGCGGCCAGCAGGCCGACGATCCCGCTGATCAGCGCCAGCTTGGAGTTGGCTTCCACCAGCTGGGACTCGTCTCGCACCAAGCCGGGGACGAGTGACGTGCGAGCGACCTGGTGGCCCTTGGCCGCTACCAGGACGGTGAGGGCCTCAGGGAACAGGAACAGCCCGCCCAGATCGTCGATCATCAACACGCACACCAGCGCCCGCACCCCCGCCGCCAGCACCACCATCGACCGGCGGCCTCCGGCCCGGCGGTCGATCCAGGGCCCGATCAACGGGGCGACGACGGCAAAGGGCGCCATGGTCAGCACCAGGTACAGGGCGACCTGGGTGCGGGCGGCGTCGGGAGAGATGGAGAAGAACAGCGAACCGGCCAGCGCGGTCGCCACGAGCGTGTCCCCCGCCGTCGACAGGGCGTGGGTTCGGGCCAGGCGGGCAAACGGCGCTGTGATGGCCGCCGCGGGAACAGAGCCCAGGCTGCGCCAACCCGAAGCGCCCTCCACGCCCGCCATGGTAGAGCCGGGGACTGTCAGCGTCGGGGGTGCTCGTATTTGTAGCCGAGGCCGCGGATCGTGACGATGCGGGTGGGGGCGGCGGGATCGTCCTCGACCTTGGAGCGGAGCCGTTTGACGTGGACATCGAGGGTCTTCGTGTCACCGACATAGTCGACGCCCCAGACCCGGCTGATCAGCGTGTCCCGGGGCAGCACCCGTCCGGCGTTGGCCAGCAGCACCTGGAGCAGCTCGAACTCCTTGAGTGGCAACGCCACCCGGATTCCCCGGACGGTCACCTCGTGACGATCGGCGTCCAGGCACACGTCGCCCACCTCGAGGACGTCACCCCCGCCATCGTCGCCGATGGCTGCATCGGTGGGGATCCTGCGTAGCAGAGCCCGGATACGGGCCACCAGCTCCCGCAGCCGGTACGGCTTGGACACGTAGTCGTCGGCTCCCACCTCGAGGCCCACCACGGTGTCGATCTCAGAGGACCTGGCCGTGACCATGATGATGGGGACGTCGGAACGGGCTCGGAGTGCCCGGCACACGTCGATGCCCGACATCCGGGGCAACATGACGTCGAGCAGCACCAAGTCGGGTGCCACGAGGTCGAACAGCTCGATCGCCTCAGCCCCGTCCCGGGCGACCCTGACGTGGTAGCCCTCCCGCTGCAGGCCCACGACCAGCGCGTCCACGAATGACTCTTCGTCCTCGACCAACAGCAGGGTCGGTCGGGCCTCTCCGGCCGTGCTCACGACCCGGCCGGCAGCCGAAGGGTGAACACCGATCCCTCGCCTTCTCGTGAAGCGACACGAACATCCCCCTCGTGGTTGGTGGCCACATGGCGGACGATGGCGAGACCCAGGCCGGTTCCACCGGTCTCTCGGCTCCGGGCCCGATCCACCCGGTAGAAGCGCTCGAACACCCGCTCCAGATCCCGCCCCGGGATCCCGATCCCGTGGTCACGCACCTCGATCTCGATGAAGTCGCCCTCGGCCCAGGAACGAACCTCGACGATCGAGCCGCCATCGCTGTACTTGCAGGCGTTGTCCAACAAGTTGGCCACGGCCGAGACCAGCTGGCGCTCGTCGCCCTTGACGGTGTGCCGGCGAAGGAGCTCATGGCAATCCAGCGTGATGCCGCGGGCTTCGGCGAGTGGCCGTACCCGTTCCAGGGCTTCCACCACGATCGAGTGGACGGGGACGGGCTCTCGAGCGAGCGACTCCTCGGCCTCGATGCGGCTCAGATCGAGGAGGTCGTCGATGATGCGACCGACGCGGAACGCCTCATCGGTCATCCGGTCGGCGAGGCGCTGAACGACCGCAGCGTCCTCCTCGGCAGCAATGGTGTCGGCCAGCAGGCCGAGGGCGCCCACCGGTGTCTTGAGCTCGTGGCTGATGTTGGCTACGAAGTCCCTCCGGATGGCGTCCAGGCGGCGCCGCTCCGACACGTCCTCGACCACCACCACCGCCCCACCTCTGCGCTGGCCGTCTCCCAGAGCGAAGGCCGACAACAGCAGCACACGCGGGGGAGGACCGTAGATCTCGAGTGCCCGTTGTTGGGGGACACCGTGGTCGATTGCCTCGAACTGCTCCTGGATGGCCTGCTCCACCACGGCCTCGCCGTGGCGGCCCCGCACATAGGCCACCGCCGCCTGGTTTCGGAACACCTCCCGGCCGGTTCCATCACAGATCACCACGCCTTGCGGGATGGCCTCGATGGCACCCGCCAGGCGCGCCACGCTGGCCCTGGCGTCGGCCAGCTCCTCGCTCTCGGACTCCTCGCCCGTCTCGCGGCCGGCATCGGTCCGGGCCTCGAGCCGGGCGAGCAGCGACTGGCGCATCACCACGGCCACCACCACCACGGCCACCAGCAGCACCGCCAGCACCAGGGCCGCCGCCGCCCACACGGCTCAGGCGCCTATCCGGTAGGGGCGGGCAGCCGGCTCTCGACGGCCGACGCAGCCTCGGGGCACTCGAGAGAACGCACTCCGGTCAGGGACGTCACCGACGCGTAGCCGGCCTGCACCAGGGCGGTGTCACTGCCTTGCGGTGCATCGTCGGCCTCACCGGGCGACCCGTCGCCGTCGGCATCGCCGACAAGCTCCATCTGCAGCCCTTCCCCACCCTCGACGATGGCGGCCCGCACCGTCCCGAAAGGAGCGAGAGAACCCTGCCGCACCCCGCGCATGTTCTCGAGCTCGACGTTGGGGACGTTGAGGTTGACCACCGTGCCCGCCGGCTGTGCCGCCAACCATCCGACGGCGGGCAGAGCCAGCTCGGCGGCCGACGACCACCGGTAGTCGCCGGCCGCGGCCAAGCTCACCGCCAACCCGGATCTCCCGAAATTGGCCGCCGTCAGTGCCGCACCGACAGTGCCCGAGTGCAGCACGGCGCGGCCGGTGTTGGCCCCGGCGTTGATACCCGAGACGACGGCGTCGGGCACAGGACCGAAGCCACCGAGACATGCGGCGATCACGATCAGCGCCGGTGAGGCGACCACGGAGTAGCACTCCGCCCCGTCGAGGCCCTCCAGGTCCATTCGCTCGAGGCCCATCGACTCGTCGGCCCGCAATCCTCCGATCGCCGCGCTGGCGCCGCTGCGATCGTCGGCCGGCGCGGCAACGACCACCTCATGTCCGTCGTCGATCAGCGCCGCAGCTAGGGCGGCGATGCCGGGGGCGAGGATGCCGTCGTCATTGGTGACGAGGAGCCGCATCACAGATCGCCGTCGCCCCGAGCGTCACCCCGGCCGGGGGGCAGAGGGAGATCGTCGCCGCCCGTCTCCTCAGCGGCGCGACGGGCAGCCGAGGTGTGCTCGGGCAGCCAACCGGTCACCATGTACTGGACCCGCTCGCCGATGTTCACGGCGTGGTCGCCGATGCGCTCGTAGAAGCGGCCCACCACGGCAAGCTGCACGGCCGCCTGGAGGGCGACGGCGCCTCTCTCGTGGGTTTCGAAGATGGCCTGGATGTAGTCGCTGTGCAGCTCGTCGACCACGTCGTCCATGTCGTCGAGCGCCGCGGCCAGCTTGTCGTCACGGTCGACGTAGGCGTCGATGGCCAGACGGAACTGCCGGTGCACCTGCTTGCCAAGGCGCTCGATGAGACCCCGCAGCTTGGGATCGAACTCCACGCCGTACATGCGCCTGGTCGCCTTCATGATGTTGGCCACCAGATCACCCGAGCGCTCGATCTCAGCGGTGAGGCGGATGGCGGTCACCACCTCTCGAAGGTCTTTGGCCATGGGCTGTTGCAGCGTCAGCAGCTGATAGCAGTGCTCTTCGATCGCGAGGGTCAACTCGTCGAGGACGTCATCACCGCGAATGATGGCTTCGGCCACCGTCAGGTCACCGCTTAGGAGCGCCTCCGTCGCCTTGCCCAGGGCCTCGGTGACCAGTCCGGCCAGGCGAACGATCTCGTGGCTCACCTCCTCGAGTGACTGGTGGAAGCCCTTGCGGATCTCGACGGCGCGTTCGGTCATTTGGCTACCGGACCTCGGCGGCGAGGTAGGCGGGATCACCGGTGAGGAGGTATCGCAGGCGCTCCCCCACGATCACCGTGTGATCGGCGATGCGCTCCAGGGCCCGGCCCACGAGCACGGCTGATACGGCCAGAGCGGCGGCACCGGGGCCTTCCAGGCCCAGGATGTGCTCCAGCAGCGAGGCGTAATGGGCATCCATGATGCGGTTGCGGTCGACCAGGGCGCGAGCAGCGTCGATGTCCTGGCTCGACCAGGCGTCGAGGGCGGTGCGGTACAGGCTCTGGGCCACGTCGGCCATGTCCCCGAGGGTACGGAACATCGGCGCATCCGCCATCAACAACGGCACCTCAGGGGCCTGCTTGACCACCCGGAGGGAGAGGTCGGCGATGCGCTCGAGCTCCTCGAGCAATCGCAGGACCGAGACCAGGAACCGCAGGTCCGAAGCCACGGGTGACTCTCTCCGGATGAGGTCGTAGCAACGCTCGGTGAGGGATACCAGCATGGCGTCCACCTCGTCGTCGGCCGTCACGGCCACCGAGGCCAGCGCCTGGTCGCCGGTGGCCAGCACCCGGCCCATGCGGTCGAGCGCCACGGAGACCCGCACGGCCATGACCTCCACCTGGAGACGGAGCTGGTCGAGCTCGGCGGTGAAGTGCGACCGCACCCGGGGGCCGCCGCTGCCCACCGAGTCGGCCGCCACGGTCATGTGGGCACGGTCCCCTCGGCCGAACTCATCCGAATCGCCCGGTGACATAATTCTCGGTGCGCTCGTCGGAGGGGTTGGAGAACATCTTCTCGGTCTGGTCCAACTCCACCAAGATCCCGGTCCGGGTGTCGCTGGTCTCGTTGACCTCGGCGGTGAAGAAGGCGCAGCGATCGCTCACGCGCGCCGCCTGTTGCATGTTGTGGGTCACGATGATGATGGTGTACTCGGCTTTGATCTCCTCCATCAGATCCTCGATGCGCCCGGTGGCGATGGGGTCCAGCGCCGAGCACGGCTCGTCCATCAGGATGACCTCGGGGTCGACAGCCAGGGCCCGGGCGATGCACAGCCGCTGCTGCTGGCCACCGGACAACCCCATGGCTGAGGCCTTGAGGCGGTCCTTGACCTCGTCCCACAGGGCTGCCCGCCGTAAGGAACGCTCCACGATCTCGTCCATGTTGCCCTTGGTCCCCGCCACCTTGGGACCGAAGGCGATGTTGTCGTAGATCGACTTCGGGAACGGGTTCGGCTTCTGGAACACCATGCCGATACGCCGGCGCACCTCAACCGGGTTCACCTCGGAGTCGTACAGATCGACCCCGTGGTAAAGGACCTTGCCCTCCACCCGGGCGATGTCGACGAGGTCGTTCATCCGGTTGAAACAACGCAGAAGAGTGGTCTTGCCGCAGCCAGAGGGGCCGATGAAGGCGGTGATCTGCTTCTCGCAGACCCTCATATCCACGTTACGGATGGCCCGGAACGAGCCGTAGTAGACGGAGAGATCCTCCAGCTCGAACACTGTCGTCCTGGCGTTGTTCTCCGGGCGCTGCTCGGCCACCGGGCGGTTGGCGTCCACGCGCGGCCTGGCGGTCGGCGATGGCCGCTTGTCGCCTTGGGGGTCAGTCCTTGTCTTCGGCGCCATGTCGCTCACCTTCTCTTCTCGTAGCGATTGCGGAGCAGAATGGCCACGGCGTTGGCCAACAGCACCACGGTGAGGAGCACGACGATGGCGGCCGCAGTGTTGTTCTGGAAGCCGGGCTGCGGCCGACCGGCCCATGTGTAGATGACCATGGGCATCGCAGTGAAGCGCTCCTGAAGCGACGCCAGACTGTAGCCGGCTCCTTCCGAGAGAAAGCCGGTCGTGGCCCCGACGAGGATGAGAGGCGCCGCCTCACCCAGGGCCCGGGCCAGCGACAGCACCGTTCCGGTCAAGATGCCGGGGCTGGCGTAGGGCAGCACGTGGCTGCGGACCACCTCCCACCGGGTGGCACCCACGCCGAAGCCGGCCTCGCGCAGGCTGTCAGGCACAGCTCGAATGGCTTCTGCTGCGGTGATGATCACGATGGGCAGCACGAGGATGGCCAGGGTCAGGCCGGCGGAGATCACCGTTGCCCCATTGGCCGAGCCGGGTCCGGTGAGGAACCGGAGGGCCTTGACGAAGATGGCAAAGCCCAGCAGGCCGTACACCACCGACGGTACTCCGGCCAGGTTGCGGATGTTGACATCGACAAATCGGGCGAAGCGGGATCTCGGCGCGTACTCCTCGAGGTAGATGGCGGCGCCCACCCCGAGCGGGAAGGCCAGGACCACGACGAAGACACCGATGAAGAAGGTGCCGCGAAGCCCCTGGGCGATGCCCGACCTGGCCGCGACCGAGCCCAACTTGCCGGTGAGGAAGTCGACCGGGCGAGTGGAAAGGACACTCCAGCCGCCGGCGATCACATCGACCAGGAGCACCACCAGGACGGCCATGGTGGTGACGAGGGCCACCACCAGCAGGCCCCGGAAGACCAGGCCGGCGGTGTCGACCTTCTTTCCCTGCAGGCGCTGGCGGACCAGCTCAGGCGCAGCCGTCAGCGGCGGGGTGGTCATGGCCATGGGGTCCCCACCTGTCAGTACTTCTGCCGCACGCGGCGCACGAAGCGATCGGCGAACAGGTTGAGCAGGAGGGTGAGGATGAACAGCAAGCTCCCGACGAAGAAGAGACTCTGGAACGTCAGGCCCGCCCCCACCACCGCATCGGTGCCGGTGGCCAATGACGCCATGGCCGCCGTCATGGTCTGGCCCCGGTCGAAGACATCCAGGCTGAACAGCGAGCCGCCGCTGGCACCGGCGGCGATGGCCACGACCATGGTCTCCCCGATGGCCCGGGAGACACCCACGATGAACGCGGCCACCAGCCCGGAGACGGCGGCCGGAATCACCACCCGCACCGACGTCGTCACCTTGCGGGCCCCCATGCCGTACGAGGCTTCCCGCAACGCGTCGGGCACTGAGCGCATGGCGTCCTCGGCGATGGAGGCGACCAGCGGCGTGGTGAGGATGCCGACCCCGATGCCGGCGGCGGCGAGGTTGAACAGCGAGGCGTGGTCACTGAGGCGCTGCACGATCTCGGGTGAGATCCAGGTGAGGGCGAAGAACCCGAGGACGACACTGGGGATGCTGGCCAGGATCTCCAACACGGGCTTCAGCACCCGTCGCACGCGTGGCCGGGCGTATTCCGAGAGGTAGACGGCAGCGCCCATGCCCAACGGGGTAGCGACCAACATGGCGATGGCCGTCACCAACACGCTGCCCGCCACAATGGTCCTGATGTCGTACAGCGCCCGGCGGGGGAACCACCCGTCGGACCACAATTGGGCCAGCTCGACCTGGCTGACGAACGTGTAGGTCTCACGCGCCAGGGTCAGGACGATGAGCGCCATGATGACGACCGACAAGGCGGCGGCGGCGAAGAAGATCGCCCTGATGGCGGACTCCTTCCGGAGGCGCCCCGGGTCGCCTCGCAGGGAAGCGGCGCTGAAGGCGGTCGCATTCGCGGTTCTCTCAGCCATTCCACCTCCTTTGTTGGCTTACGAACTTCCGGTGCAGGGGGACCCGCACGGGGACGGGACGCTCAGCCTTCCCGGGTGCCGGTCTGGCGCGCCTCGAACGCCTCGCGGCTGGCCTCCAACTCTTCATCGGCCAGGGCCACGTACCCCACGTCGGTGACCGAGGTGATCCCCTCCTCGCTGAGGTAGAGCTGCACGAACTCGGCGAGGGCCGGCTTCTCCTGGAGTTTCTGGGTGTTGACGTAGACGAACAGCGGGCGGGCGATGGGGTAAGACCCGTCGGCGATGGCCTCGGTCGTGGGCGCGACACAGGTCCCCCCCTCACCCGCCACCTCGAAAGCCTTGACCGTGTCCTGGTTGGCCTCGAAGAAGGCGTAGCCCACCCATCCGAGCGAGGTCGGCGCACCTTGGATGCCCTGCACGATGACGTTGTCGTCGCCTGATGCTTGGTAGTCCGGTCGAGTCTGGGGCTCCTGGCCCCGGTCCTCGGCGATTCCCTCGAGCACGATCTCCACGAAGCTGTCGTAGGTGCCAGACTCCTCGCCGGGAGCGGTCACGACCAGCGGTACGTCGGGGAAGGGCGCGCCCACAGTGCCCTGGAGGTCGGCGGCGAGCTCGTTGGCGTCGGACCACTGGTCGAAGCCCTGCGACTCCGGGCCCACCAGGGCGTACATGTCGGCGAAGCTGAGGCACTCGGCCAGGCCCTCGCCGTCTGGCGAGGTCAGCACGGCGATCCCGTCGATGCCGACCTTGATCTCGATGAACTCGATCCCTGCGGCCTCACAGGCCTGCACTTCCTCCGCCTTGATGGGCCGGGACGCGCCGGAGATGTCGGTCTCCCCCTCGCAAAACGCCTGGAACCCGTCGCCGGTGCCCGGACCGCTGACGGCCACATTGACGTCGGGGGCGACCTCGCCGAACTTCTGGGCGACATCGATGGAGATCGGCTCGACGGTCGATGAGCCCGAGATCACGATCTCGCCGGAGCCGGGACCAGATGCGGCGCCGTCGTCCTCTCCACGGCTTCCGCAGGCGGCGGTAAGCAGCATCAACGCCATCGGCAGCACAAGTAGGTGGCGTGCGGACCGGCGCTGGGTGAATCGCAATGGTCGTTCCTCCTAGCTGGGCTCTCGATCGGGTTGGTCCCTTCGTGGGCCACGCTAGAGAAGGCTCGTTACGGCCAATAGGAGCCAAGGTGAACGGAAGGTGAACGGGCAGGAAAGCCTTCAACCCGTGGCTCTACAGGGGTCCGTTGCCCCACGGTCCGGTGATGGCGCACGTCATGCCGCTGTCGGGTGAGGCGTTTCCGAAGATGTTCACGAAGAGCACCTCTCCGTCGGGACTGAAGCACGCGCCGGCGAACTCGCTGTCGTTGAGCCGATTGACGGCGAACTCGAACGCTTCGGCCCGGGCCCGCACCTCGATCCCGATCAGGCGGTTGACATCGACGATCCCCGGGGCGAGAGGATGCGTGTCGTTGTCGGCGCCCGAGGCATCGTCCTCGCAGAGCAGGATGCCCCCACGCGGGGTCACCAGCAGGTTGTCCGGCGAGTCGAGGACACTGCCGCCGGGCGACTCGAAGAACAGGCGTAACACCTCTGTGCCGGGCTTGTAGTTCCAGATCTGGCCGTAGCCGGCATCGCCCCCGCTGGTGGACGCGAAGAAGAAGCTGCGGTCCTGGCGGTCGAACCAGATACCCTCCAGCCGGTTGAACAGGGCGGCGCCCCGGGCGACACCCTGAGCCGCCACCTCCGGTGCCCCACCCTCGATGTCGGGGTCGGGGTCGTCGATGGGTATCCAGCGCACCGGGAGGGCCTGGCCCTCGGTCTGGCCCGTGAGGGTGTTGTAATTCGGCTGGCCGGCCACGGCCAGCACCTCCAGAGTGCCTCCGGCGGTGAGATCTGCGCGGTCCGCTGGTCGGAAGCGATAGAAGCCGCTGTCGTTTCCGGAATCCTCGGTCTCGTAGATGAAACCCGTCCTGGGATCGTGCGACACCGCCTCATGGGCGAAGCGGCCCATGGCCTTGAGGGGGGCGGCGGGTACCGGTCCGTTGGCCTCGACCGGCACCAGAAAGCAGTAGCCGTGCGGTTTGCTCCATCCCTGGGCCGGGCCGGCCACCGTCTCCTCGCAGGTGATCCAGCCGACCTTGCGGTAGGCAATCCCCCCGGCGCAGTTGACGATGGTGCCATTGAGGCTCACGAAGTCCCGGAAGCGCTTGGACACGGGGTCGTAGTCGATTGAGGTAGTGCCGCCCCCCCCGAGCGGGTCGTACCTGGTGTGCTCGGGGCCCATCACCGTCGCCGTGAGGTCGCCGGGGCGGTTGCGGTTCTCGTGGTTGCGGATCAGCCGGACGCTCCCTCTGCCCCGGGGGCCGGCGAAGGCCGCCATCCCATCGTGGTTGCGGGGCACGCTCGTTCCATCGGCCATCGTGTTCCCGGTCCTGGAGAGCGTGACGTAGCTGAAGCCGGTGGGCAGAGCCAGGACCTCGACGCCTCGCTGGTCGGGGACGGGCGCCAACGGCCCGTAGCTGCTGTCTTGGAGGGCCCGTGCCGGCCGTGGCGCCCGCCCCTTGGCCTCGCCGCTCTGGGCCCCGGCGGCGGCGCCCAGCGCCTGGAGGAAGGTACTGCCGATGACCGCGCCGCCGGCGGTGCCACCACTGAGCTTGAGGAACTTGCGTCGGTCGATCGTGGTCATGGGACCTCCTGTCTGGGCTGTCGAACTGGTGCTCAACCTAGGAAGTCCAGGTAGCGCTGCCCGTACATCCCGGTGAGCGCCAATTGAATCTTCGGTAAACCCGTCGACGACCTTTACCGACGACCGGAATCCTTTTCCCAGCGTGGGCCACGGCCTGGTCCAGCCAGCCGGTGTCACTCACGCTGAGCTGCCCCTCGATTGTTTGGGCACGACCACCTCGGCGGCCACGTCGGCGATGGCCGGGTACAACACACGTACCGCGGCCACAGCCAGGGCCGCGCCGACGACCTGGGCGACGACGAAGGCGGGAGCTGAGGTCGGAGCGATGCCGGCGAAGGTGTCACTCAGGGTGCGCGCGACGGTCACGGCCGGGTTGGCGAAGCTGGTCGAGGCAGTGAAGAAATAGGCGCCGCCGATGTAGGCGCCCACGGCAAAGGGGGCGGCGGTGGCCCGCCCCGAGCGGACGACGCCGAAGATGACCAAGAGGAGGCCGAATGTGGCCACCACCTCGGCCAGCCACAGTCCCGAGCCGCTCCGGACCGTGGTCGACACCTCGACCGGCGGCAGCGAGAACATGAGGTTGGACACCACTGTCCCGAGCACCCCGCCGATGACCTGCGCCCCTACGTAGACGCCCGCACCACGGATATCGATGCCGCCGAAAGCAAGGTCGGCGAGGGTCACGACCGGGTTGAGGTGGGCTCCGGAGACCGGCCCCACGGCCAGGATGATGGCCACCAGGGCGGCGGCGGTGGCCAACCCGTTCTCCAGGAGCTGCAGACCGGTGTCACCCGGGCTCAGCGAAGCGGCGGCGATGCCGGAGCCGACCACGGCGATCAGCAGCAGCGCCGTGCCGATCAGCTCAGCCAGGGCCCGGCGGACCAGTCCGGAGGTCAACAGCACGGCCGTCGCTGGTTACCAAGCGGGGCCCTCTGGTCAGCGAGACGACAGAGCTGGTCGCCCAACGCGGCCAGAATCTCCGGACAGAGGCGGTAATAGGTCCAGTACCGAAATCGTTCCGTCTCCACCAAGTCGGCCTCTCGCAGCACCTTCAGGTGGTGGCTGACCAGCGGCTGGGGCACCCGGAGCTGCTCCACGAGGTGACAGACGCACAGATCCTCGGCCGCCAGAAGTTCGACGATGCGCCAACGGAGGGGATCGGCGAGCGCCCTGAGTGCCGTGACCGGAGCCGCCACATCAGTAGCCATTGATATGGATGGTTGCTGATGTGGAGGGTGCCCGTCAACCGGCCCGTGACATCCCTCACCGTCTCGCCCCGCAGAGATCATTGCGAGTTCGCTCCTGCGTTGCTGCCCGGCAACGGGCCGTTGGTTTCCCACTGAGAGGGTGCAGTGAACCACGCCCGAACGAAGGAGCCGCTGCGTCTCACACGAGCAATGCACCCCAAGCGCACGTCGACGCCATCGCCCACCGGGGTGCATCCGGCTACGCCCCCGAGAACACCCTCGCCTCCGTTCGCCTCGGTGCCCAACATGGCGCCGATGTGGTGGAGATCGACGTCCGACGCACGGCCGACGGTGCACTGGTCGTGATGCACGACACCACGCTCAACCGCACCACCAACGTCGAGGAGGTCTTCCCCGATCGCACGTGGTGGAGCGTCGGCGACTTCACCTTGGCCGAACTCCAGCTCCTCGACGCCGGCTCGTGGTTCAGCGAGGAGTTCGCCGGTGAGCCCATCCCCACACTCGACCAGATACTGGAGACGCTGCGGGGGCGGGCGGGCCTGTTGCTGGAGGTCAAGAGCCCGTCGCTGTATCCCGGGATTGCCCGGGACACCTTCGACACGCTGCAGTCGTACCCGGGCTTGTTGAACGTTGCCGCCGGAGCCGCTCGGCTCGTCGTCCAGTCATTCGACCACGGCTTCATGGAGGCGTTCAACGAGCGGGCACCGGACGTCCCGGTCGGCCTACTGGGCGGTCTTCCATCCGATGATGTCCTCGTCGAGGTCTCGGCGTGGGCTGACCAGATGACCCTGCAGTTCCGGACGGTCGACCGAGCATTCGTCGAGCGGGTGCACGCGCTCGGGATGACCGTCAGCGTGTACACCGTGAACCGGCCGGACGACATGCGGGCCGTGATCTACCTGGGTGTGGACGGAATCATCACCAACTACCCCGACCGCTTGGAGCAGGTGCTCGAGCGGCGTGCTGAGGCGGGCTCTCGGCAGCCCGATCATCGTGCCGCCAGCCTGGTGGCTGTCGACGCCGCTTGACCAAAGGACCGTCAACCGGAGTCACTGGCCGTCACCGTTGCCACGTCCGGCGTTGTACAAGAGCCACCCGACCAGAAGCGCCACCGCCCCACCCCGGAGGCGGCGGCTACGGTCGTCGGTGCCGCCGGCGGTTGTGATGCCCACAGGCCACTCGCCCGTTGGCGGCCACGGTCTGACCGCCGGCGCTCCAGGGCTCGACATGGTCGATCTGGCAGTTCTCGGCCGGCTCGTCGCACAGGTCGTGGAAGCACTCGCGGTCTCGGACCTGCACGGCCCGGCGCGTGGCTCCTTCGAAGAGCCGCCGGGACACGCCCACGTCGATGACCCGAGAGGGTGAGTCGAAGACCACCCGCTCGATCCAGGCCGACTCCAGCCAGGGCACCAGCGAGCCGGGACTGACCACGGTGGCGTTGGCCAACTGGCAGACGCGCCCGGCGAAGGTCTCGTAGCCGACCATGACGGTGAAGAGCGGCTCGGGACGCCGTCCGTCGGCTGCGGCAGCACCGGCTCGTCGGGCCATCTCCACCAGGGCGT
>DASZDM010000280.1:0-2598 GCA_035942015.1 Acidimicrobiales bacterium
GGCAGCCAAGAGGACTCCGACGACGACCAGGCGGCGAGGGCGGGAGCCGGGGACGAAACGAGCGGTGGTCGGCCTCATGCACCACTACCGGCGCGCTGGGAACCCGCGATGGGCAAAAAAGTTCAGATTTTTTGCCCATCCACGCCCACAGCCGCGCCGGTAGTGGGGGAGTGCAAGCAAGTCCCCCCATTCGACGAGCGCCAGGAGGAAACGGTGGCGTACAAGCGAGTCGCATCACCTGCTCATGAGCGGGTGACGTCGACGACCATGACGGCCAACCAGGTGGTGGCCTACAACATGGCCAAGGCCCGGGCCCTTCGGGGCTGGACCCAAGAGCGCGTCGCGGAGGAATTGGCGCCGTACCTCGGGGTCAGGCTCTCGCTGCAGAGCATCTCGGCCATGGAGCGCTCGGCGTGGCAGTCGGAGCGGATCAAGGTGTTCTCGGCCGATGACCTCCTGGCGTTGTGCCGTGGCTTCGACCTGCCGCTGGGGTTCTTCTTGGTGCCGCCGCCGGCGCAGCGCATCCGCTTGCGTAGCGCCGCCACCGACGAGGACCCTCTAGTCCTGCTGGATGCGGTGCTCGGTACGCCGGAGAATCTGGCGGAGTGGGAGCAGGCCCTGCGGGAGTGCTCGGCTGCCATGGCGCCGACGCCGGTGGCGGAGTGGATTCGGGCTCACGTGGCGCGCAGCGCCAGCGCGTTCGCCGGCCTGGTCGAGCTGGCCGAGCAGTGTCGGCGCATGGTGCGGGTGCTCGAGGACCTCGACGTGGTGTGCCCTAGCGACGTGCAGGACTGAGGGCTTGTCGGTCATGGGCCGTCGGCCGGGACGATTCAAGGCCCGTTCAAAGAGAACCCTTTACAACGTACTGACTTCCTGCGTAGCGTCCCCGCCCGTGACTACGGTGCGGCGGTGGGTCGCGAGCTTGATGTGGATCAGCTCGTGTCGGCCAGGGCCATCACCGAGCGGCTCGGCTACCGCAACGTCCAGGTCGTGCACTTCTGGTGGCGCAACGACGCCACCTTCCCGCCCCCGGTGTACGCCCTCGAAGGCCAGCGGGGGGCTCGGCTGTGGTACTGGCCGGAAGTGGAAGCGTGGGCCCGGGCCAGTGGTCGGCTGGACGCCTCGGGTGAACCTCGGCCTGGGCGGCGGGGTGGTGTTCGCCCGCCCGGCGAGAGAAGTACCGAGTAGGCACGGGGCAGCTCGAAAAGGGAGTAGGAGACACGAAACGACAGCGCCGCGCTATCGTGTCGCTGTGGTGGAGGGGCGAGGGCGCCCGGCGGCGCCGTAGCCACAACGCAGTTGAGCGAGCTGAGGAGCGGACGGTGAGAAGGACGGCAACGGCGGCAGTGGCGGTTGCGCTGCTGGCCGCAGGATGCGGCGGCTCAGGAGAGCCGGCAGCTGTCGGACAGGTGCCGCCGCCGGACACGACCGCCCCGACTGCGCCGACCTCGACGACACTGAGCAGGGCGGAGATCGAGCAGGCAGTGCTCGACGCGTACCTGGCCAACTGGGACGCCTACACCGCTGCAAGTGACCCAGCGGACCCGGAGTTCCCTGGGCTTGCCGAGACAAGGACGGGTCCTGCGCTCGAGCGGGCACAGGAACAGCTGGCGGCGTACCAGTTCACGGGCCGGGTTGGGCGGTACCCAAACGGCTCTATCGCCGAGCATCGGGCGGAGGTGGTCTCAGTGGGAAGCGACGAGGCGACCGTCCGCGACTGCAACATCGACGACGGGCAGCTGGTCATCGCCGCCACCGGTGAGGTGGTCAACGACCTCGTGGCCACCGTGTTGTTCGAGGGGTCCATGGTCGTGGAGGACGGTCGCTGGAAGCTGCGCAGTCTCAAGGTGATCGAGAAGTGGGACGGGGTGGCCGGATGCGCCGTCGACTAGTGATCCTGGCAACGACCGTCGCGTTGCTCGGCTTGTGGGACGGCGTGGCGCACGCGGACCTTACGGAAGCCAGCGCCGACGCCAACACCAACGATGGCGGCGCTGAGGCCAGAGCGGGATTTGAGACTGTGGGAGATCCGCAAGGTGGCGGAGGGGGAGGTGGGAGGAGCCGAGGCGGGTCCTCCTTGACGTGCAACAGGTACAACCCACTGTGGTTCAGAGGGACGCCCGCTGGCGCCGGCAACGGAGCGCCTGAGAAGTCGGGCGAGGAGAGTCGAACCGCCCTGGGCGGGGACCTCAACCCTGGGGACTGGTACGGCCTGGTGTGCACCGACGCCAACGGCCAGGAGGTCGTGAACGAGCTGCGTCAGTACACCCCAGGCGAACCGGGTGCCCCGGTGATCGACCCCGCCTTGCTGGCCCAGGAGGCTGCGGCGCGTCTCGCCGTTTCGCCCCCGCGGGTGGAGCTAAGCCCCAAGCGGGGGCTGAACCAGATAACGCAGCTGAGGACCTTCATGTGGGTCACGAACTGGGAGCCGGACTCGGCGTCGGCCTCGGTCCCCGGCGTGACGTCCACCGTCACGGCCACGCCTACCAAGGTGACGTGGAACAGGGGCAACGGCGACCAGGTGGTGTGCAACGGACCCGGCACGCCCTACGACTTTTCTCGACCCGAAGAGAGCCAGGCCACGGACTGCTCCTACAC
>DASZDM010000281.1:0-5593 GCA_035942015.1 Acidimicrobiales bacterium
TGGCGTGGCGGTGGCCACAGTCGAGGCGCTGGAGGACGCCACCGCCACCGTCGTCCAAGAGGAGCGGACGCTTGCGACTGCGGTTCAGCACCATCCACAGGCCCCACGCGCACTCCACCGAGCCGGCCACCGCCGAGATCCCCATGTCGCTTGCATCGAGGCCGATGACGTCGTCGGCGTCGGCCCTCCCGAAAACGAAGGGGCGCTCGGGTGAGACCGCGAACTCCTCTCCGGCGATGAGTACCGCCGCGGCAAGCGTCACCTCTCCCCGCCCTCTCCCACTCAGTCTGTACATCGTACCTAGGGCTCCTTTGCCATCGACGCAGCACGGGTTCCCCAGTGATGGGCCCGGTTGTGCCTCTCGGGACAGATGAGTGACTCCGCTTGGGAGTATTCACGCTCGCGACCGGCCGACCAAGGGGAGGCCTCCCCCTTGGTCCGGCCCTTCCTTCGTGGTGAGATCGCCATTGCTACTCTGGAACGTCGCCATAGGGCGTCGTCGCACCTAGAGAAGGAGCTAGAGATGGAAGCGCAGGCTGCGCCGTCTGCGAAGAGGAACGTTGTTCCGATTGCACTGGCGGCGTTGCCCTTGCTCTTTGCGATCGCCGGTCCGGCCTGGCGAGCCGTGGTTGCTGCCCTTGTTGCAGCTCTCGTGGCCGGCGCTCTCAGCCCTCGACAGCCCGGCAGAGTAGGTCTTTTGACCGTTGCTCCCGCCGTTGTAGTAGCCGCCGTTCGTGTGAGCCCGAACGCACTGTCGAGCCCCATTCTATTTCTGTTCATGTTGCTCATTTTCCCGGGTGTCATCGCCGCCTGTGGGCTCGTTGCCTCTTACGCCGGCGCTGGGATGGCACGTGCGCTGCAGTGGGGGGTGGAAGGCAGCTCGATGAACACCGAGGACCGCGGCGGCGGGCGGGGTACGCCTCATCCAGAGGAGTCGCAACACACGGACGGCGGCGATCAGGAGCCCGACTCCCTGAGCTGGCGGCGACGAGCATGGGCTTGGGTCGAGGCGCTCCTGAGCGCGCCCTGGCCGTGAGCGCTCCTCTTTGAGGCTCATCCATCCGCTGCTAAGGGCAAACGGACTGCTGCCGTGACCGAGCTGGGGACGAAAGGGATGGGCGCCGGCGGTGGAGAGCGTGTCGACGGAAGGGCGCATGGCGCGGCGACGACCCCCGGGAGGTGCTCCTCTCCAACAGCCCCAGCGGTTCTCTCCGAGTTGGTCGGGCCAGCTCGTAGTGATGAGGACGTGAAGGTGACGAGGGTGTGGTTCATCGTCGCCGTCGCCGTGGGGGCGCTCGCCGGCGCAATCGTCGGCATCGTGCCCGTCTTCGTCCTCGGACTCAGCTTCTCCGAGCTGATCGTTCTGCCACTTTCGCTCGGCGTCGCTGGTCTCTTCGCGGCGGTCTCGGCCGCGTGGATAGGCACCCTGTTTTCACCGGACCGGTCGGCCACCCGTCTGCTTCCGACGGTCGCGGTGACCGATCTCGCCGCGCTCGTCATGGCCGGGCTCACCGTCGTCCTGCAGGCCGGGTTGCTCTTCTCCCGTAACGTGTATCTGCTCGCCTTGCCGATCGGGGTCATCACCGTCGTGGCCGTCCTCGCAACGGCCCGCCTTCGCCGCCCCCGGTGCGCCGTACTGCCGGACCTCGCCCGCACCTCTGCCGTGCTGCTCCTGGCCGCCGTGGTCGTCGTGGGGGTCCTCCGGTTGGGCCTGGAGCTGTCCTGTGGCGCCGAGCAGAAGGCCGTGATGCGGGCCTTTCCCCACTACGGACGGGTGCAGCTGGAGCCCGAGCCGGGCGGGCTGGGCGACTGCTTCGCCTCCTACACGACGCCCGATCCCCCCGAGCGCGTCCTCGCCTACTACGGCGAGACCTTGATCGGCCGAGGGTGGACGCTCGTCGAGTCCCCCGTTCCGGTCCAAGCGGGTGCCGACAGCGAGGGAAGCGCCTTCAGCTCCGGGTCGTTGCGGGCGGTGCGAGATGCCTTCTCGTTCGAGGTCGGCTACGAAGCAGGGGAGGCCGTGATCGGGGGCACCTACGTCTACCTGCGCGTGGAGCGCTCGTAGACGTGCCGGGGAAGGACCGAGCTGCGCCAGGTGAAGTAGGCCGCTGCCTGCCCTGAGATTTGTCCACCCGTCTGTCCCCCTGGGGACCTCTGCGATCCTGCTCGCCGGTCGCAGGGCACTGCACGAACCTCGGGGGTCCGGGGTGTAGTGGACGCATGGAAAGGGACGAGCGCTCCGGGGCAGATGACCTGGAGGCCTTGTTCCGCCGGTGAGTTCGCCCCGATCGTTCGGGCCCTGACCCTCGTTGCCGGCGATCCCGAAGCGGCGGCGGACGCGGTGCAGGATGCCTTCGTCCAGGCCCATCGCCATTGGTCCCGAGTGAGCAGGCTCGACAATCCCGCCGCCTGGGTCAAGCACGCGGCCGTCAATCGGCTCAGGAACCAGCGGCGAGGACGGCGCCGCATGATCGCCGCCCTTCCCCGGCTGGTAGCAAGAGACGACGGGGCAAGCGCACCGACCCACGATTTCGATGTGGTGCCGGCGGTGGCGACGCTTCCGGACCAGCAGCGGGCGGCGGTCGCCCTCTACTACCTGCTGGACCAGCCCACGGCGACCATCGCCACCAGCCTCGGTATCACCGAAGCCACCGTCCGCTCGCATCTGCGCAACGCCCGCCAACGCCTCCTCGAGGTGCTCGGCCAAGAGGTCGATCGGACTAGTCGTCATGAACGGGTGATGGAGGGAGGCCCATGAGCGACGAGCCCGACGCGGTGGACGTAGAGCTGAGCAGGCGCCTTGGGGTGGCCCTGGAGGCGATCGACGTGGACGTCGACGCGCAGTGGGTGCGCTTCGTCGACGAACTTGGCCGCCAACGACGACGATCGCTGGCCGGCCGAGCGGCGATGGCGGCTGCAGTGCTCCTGTTGTTCCTGACGGCCGGCCGGCCGCTGGCCGTGACCGGCGGGGAAGCCGTGATCCGCTTCCTCTCAGAAGTGACCGGATCCACGCTGAGCTGGGTCGGCGAGTCCATCGAGGAACAAATCCCCGGCCTCGGAGGCGGGGGCGGCGGGCACGCCGAGATCGACGAGAGCAACGACTACTGGGTCGCCATCCGATCCGTTCACGAGCAGCTCAACGACGCCGTCGGCTACGACCGGTGGGAGCCCGACGAGCTCGACGGCGCCGCCGCCAAGCTGGACGACCTCGCTGGCGCCGATTCTGAGTTCGAAGATGACGTGCGATCAGCGGCCCGGCTCATCCGCACCGCTGAAGCCGCGGGCGATCGTGACGCGGCCGTCGACGCCCACCGCCTCATCCAGCAGATCGAGCGGGAGCTGCGCCGACGATGAGGCGCGTGTGACGTGGCACTGGCTTGGCGAGGGGCGAGCGCGTGAACGAGCTCACCAGCGGATCCACGGTGCTGACCTTGGCCGGCGTGGCCGCACTGCTGACTGCGGCGGCGCTCGCCCTGGAGCGAGCCCGCGTCCTTCCAGTCCCGGGCTCGGTGCTGGGATGGCTCGGAGTCGCCGTCATGGCTCTGGGGCTGATAAGGGTTATCCACTCCGACGGATCGCTGATCTACACCTTCCCCACCATGGCGGCATGGGGCCTCAGCTTCGTCCTCTTCACTCTCGGCGACGAGAGACATTGCCGCCGTCCGAGGCGCGCCGAAGTCTTCGCCACCATCGCTCCCGCCATCGACGGCAAGGTGGTGGCCCGCGATCGCCTGGAAGGGCGTTGGTCCACCTATTCGGTGGAGGTGCGCCTGGCGCCGCGCAAGGGCATGTTGTTGCCGACGTCCGAGGAACATGCCCGCCATACGGTGACGCTGCAGGTGGGCTCGGGCGGTTACGAGTGGTGCCTCCGTCATGGACGACGGCCCGCGGCCTGGCGCTCAAAGGAGTGGTACGTCACGAGCAGCGACCCAGCGGTGGTCGAGAGCCTGGAATCGCTTGGAGCGCCGACGCTCATGGCGCATCGGTACTGCCACGTCGACCAGCCGTTCTCGGCCGAGCTCGAGCCGCCCAGGGTCCATTACGACCCCGATCGCGGGCGCCTCAGCTACGTCGTCGTCGTCGCTGGGGGCAGGATGACCTCACTCACCCTCGAGCAGTTCACGGCGCAGCTGGACCTCCTGGGGCGGCTGGCCGAGTTGGACCGGCAGGCGAACCCACCTGTCCGGTGAGCGCGGCCATACCGGCAGGCTTCGTCAACCCAGGATCGGTGGCGAGCTGACCGAGCCCGCCGCTGCTCTGGTGGGGCGGGTAGGTCCAGGTCCGTATCGACGCCGCCAGTCCTTGACCGAGCAGTGTGTGCCGCGTCCCGGCTAACGGGAACGAACAACGCCTCCTTAACTCGCGATAATGGCGATAATGCAGAATATCGCGTGTCAGCCCCCGGAAGGCTGGCGGGCGAGGACCTGCGGGGCGTGGCCGGCCGGGTGGCCGTCGCCCCGGGCGTCGGACTCGACGAGCTCACCGTCGCCGCGCTGGACAAGGCGTCGCTGCGATCAGATCGACGTCGCTCCAGTCGTCGCTCGTACCCTTGGCGAGCGGGCCCCATAGGAACGTGGACCGGACCCGGCCGTCCGACTGGGGCCGTCTGAGTAACGGCGCCAGAGTGGCCAACAAGACACCCCTTAGGGATGAGAGCGCCGCCCGGGACGACATCGACCCTGAGCGGCTGATGGGGCATCAGGCTCAGCTTGGCTGCGCGGCCCGATTGGCGGCAGCGTCGAAGGTGGTGCGGGCAGCCTCGAGCCGCTCTTCGTCAATAAGCCTGTCCACCAGTTCGTCGCTACCCGCCACGAAGGTCCACTCGAAGTCGATCTCCGTCGACACGAACCAGGCCCGGTCAGCGGGCCACCACAGGCCGGCAGCGCTCCGATGGTGATGGGATGCAGCGACCGAGGTGAGCACTCCTCCCAGCGGACCGCGCAACAAGAAGTGTCGGCGGGCTTGCGTATCGAGGTGCGCTGCGCCGGGGAACCGCTGCGTCGGGACGTCGCCCCATCCTTCCCATACAGCGACGAAGACGTCGTCGGGCGTCGTGGTCCCCTCGCTCAGGACGTCCACGAGTGTGGCAGCCATGGTCTGCTCCAGCTCGCCGGGAGATGCGGATAGCCCGCCATCGTGCGCTGCGGGGATCGAGAAAGCCTCGCGGCTTCGATCCAGTGCTGCGACGCTATCGAAGCCGCAGTCTGCTGCAAGCTGACGCCAGCCGATCGGCTGGGGACCTTGCCCCCGCCACGGGTGGAGCACCTGGCAGACGGCCGGAAAGCTCGACGGGACGAACGCGCCTACGGCGATCCCTTGACTGCCCCAAGGTAAGAGCTGCTGTCGCCACCAATCGGCAAGTGTGCCGTCGGGCTCAGGCGCCAACGGGTGGTCCGGGGGAACAATTTCAAGGTGCTTGCGGGGCACGGAGACCTCGACCCCGCCGGTCAGTCGGACCGTCACGCCACGGCCCGCCCGGGGTGACCGAGCAACCTCCACGGATTGCATTGCGCTGAACGAGGTGACCTGGTGCCGGCCAGCATCCAGGACGACCCCATGGTCCCCGGGCCGAAGCCGGACGCCCTGCCGCTTC
>DASZDM010000282.1:0-1529 GCA_035942015.1 Acidimicrobiales bacterium
TGGCTGCGGGACAGGGGAGTGGCGGTCAGCGGGAGCCCAGCAATTCCCGACGCGGCGCGTACAAAAGCGATGACGGAAGCCTGGCGTCGCTTCGACGACACCATCGAGAGTTGGGGTCACATCGAAGGATTCTTTTGGAACCGCTCCGAGGCCGTGGTTGCGGCAGTCAAGCAGTGGATGGCCAACTTCGCCTTGGATCTCCACAGCGAGGCGTTGGACCGCTACGAGGCCGACCTGGATCGCCGTGAATCAGGCGTGGGGACCGCCCCACCCTGCGACCTCGACCAGTGGAATGCCGTGCAAGGGCCCCAGTGGTCGAGCCATGTTGAGGTCGGGTGGTGCAGCCCGTCTGAGGTCATGGACGGCTGGAGCAACGAACAGCTGTGGACGGAAGTGGACGCCACCGTCGGATGGCTGAGGGCGCACGGGCATCCGACTGCCGACCGAACCCAAGCGGTCGAAAAAGCGGTCGCGGACTGGTGTTGCCGGACCGACATTGAGTACCGCCAGGAGCTCCTGCGTGATCGTGGGCGGTCACTCCACGACCGCCGGGACGTTCGCGCCGCTCGTGACCTCGAAGCGCCCGCCAGAAGAGCGCATGGCGGCGGGCTTCCACCGCAACGTCCTGTCGAGAACCACGACTTGCTGGCCGCGCCGCCTCCACCAGCCACACCACCACCTGGTGCAGCGCCTCCAGCTCGGGCCCATCTAAGCCCCGAGCTGGGCCTCTAGCCAGGAGAGGAACGAACATGGGCACCTACATAGGCCAAGACAACGGCCGAGGCCACATGAGGCTCTGGTACCAGTTCGACAACGGGGCGCGGCAGGAGGTGCCCCACGTGGTCAAGCACAGCCCCGGCGGGGTTGCGTGGGGCTACGAAGGCAACGGCCCGTCCGACACCGCCCTGTCCATCCTCGCCCACATCACTGAGCACCCTGCCGTGGCCGAGGCCTGGTACCAGGACTTCAAACGGGAGGTGGTGGCCGGCCTGACGCTGGACCACCCCTTCGAGCTGGAGCGTGCTGAGGTCGAGCACTGGTTGGCACGCCGAGGCGTGGGCGTGGCCCCGGAGTGGGAGGTCTCCGGGGAGGCCGCCGTCGGCCGCGGCCAGGGGCCACCGAGCGGCGTGACTGACGTCCGGAACCGAGCCCTGGCCCGAGAGCACCTCCAACGGGCGGCGGAGCAGCTGGCTCGGCGCAGCGCCGCCCTCGACGCCCGGGAGGCGGCCCTCGACCGCAGGGAAACTCAGTTGAGGCAGCGGGAGCGCCGACTCGACGCCCAGGCATCGAGCCTGGAACGCCAGTTGGACCGCTGTGAGTCGGGGGTCTATCCCCAACTGCGGAGCAGCCAACTTGAAGTCGAGGTCCGCTGGACCCTGTCCGCAGCACCGGTCAAGGATCAGCTGCGGGCCCTGCAGCGTCAGACCGAGGACGACCTGGCCACCGTCGCCCGGGGGATCAACGTCGAGCCGGAGTGGGCCGCGGGCGTACTCGACGGGTCCATCACCGAGGTCGACCTGCCCCACGTC
>DASZDM010000283.1:0-8673 GCA_035942015.1 Acidimicrobiales bacterium
GCTATCGCCGGTCTCCCGTAGTGAACGTCGCCACGGTGTCAGTCGCCCCGGGTACCGCTAACCGTGTACCTCAGTCCGGAGCGCACGCAAGGGGCGGGTAACCCCTTCTGGTGTCGCACCCCCTAGCGGGAGCGGCCACAGGGTTGCCCTTCGGTGCCGGCGGCGAAAGTACCCGCTGGTACAGAACGGGTGTGGGTAGCGCACATCTTGGAATCCTCTGGGGGTGTCGGAAGGCGCGTAGCCTGCGATGGCCAAGTCGACCCTCGGGATCCTAGAGCCGGAGGGTGAAGTGGCGCTGGCGCGGGGCGTCGCGGGCGTCACTCTTTCCGTTGGGCGCGGGCCCTGCGCTTGCCCTCGTGCATGGCCTCGACGCGGCCAGCCGGAATAGCACGGCCCTCCTCGACCAGATCGTCGCTCAGCTGCTGGGCTGGGGGCATGTGCTCGGCCCATGGGTTGCGCTCGTCCAGGTGCCTACGGGCCGTGTGCACGGTGAAGTCATTGGGTGCCACGCCATCGAGCTCGTCCCAGGCGACGGGGAACGAGACCGGAACACCAGGCTGGATCCGCGGGCTGTAGGCCGAGACGACAGTCGCCCCGCCCACGCGAGTGGCATCGACGAAGACCTTCCCCTCCCGGTCCTCCTTCATGAAGGCGGTGGTGGCCACCGCGGGGTCGAGCCGAGCAGCCCGAGCAGCGATGGCCCGAGTGGCAAGCGTCGCTTCCTCCGCGGAGACCATGTCGTCGATGGGGACGAACACGTGGACGCCCTTGGCCCCACTGGTCTTCACCGCGCCCTGCAGACCCGCGTCAGCCAACGCCTGGCGGACCAGATGGGCCGCTCGCACGGCCATCGGGAAGCCGGTGGGGTCGGGTGGGTCGAGGTCGAGCACGAGGTGGGTGATGCGGTCGGGCTGGTCGGCCCGACCTAGTGTCGGGTGGTACTCGACGGCCCGCTGGTTGGCGAACCACCGCAGCGTGCGGCGGTCGTTGCACAGGGCGTACGACACCTCGCGCTTGGACGTCTCCGCCCAGAACTGCACCGTTCGCACCCATGCCGGCGTGTACTTCGGGACGTTCTTCTGCATGAACGCCTCCTGGCCCCGATGCACCCGGATGACCGACAGCGGCCGATCCTGCAACTCGGGCAGGATCAGCTCGCGCACGCCGTCCAGATACTCCACCAGGTCTCGCTTCGTTGCCCCGGCGCCCTCGAACAGCGGTTGGTCGAGGTTGGTGAGTTCAACGCCGTCGCGTTCTGCCGCGCCGCTGGAACCGCTCACCGCCGAAACGCTAGCGACGGGGAGCGCCGCGGGTGCTGGCTGGCCAGCCAGCGATGGGCCCGCCCTGGCGGGGACGGCCCACGGCTCGGAGGTAGAGCGGAAGACGATCGACATCGTGCGAGTGGTGGCAGGGCCCGCCGTGGAGTACTGGTGGGCACGTGCCTGAGCCGTTCCAACGCCAGATGCGACGCACCAAGCGAGCGCTCCGTAAGGCGGCCGAGCGGCAACGCGCCGAACGGGGCGTCGCGAGCGGTGCTCGGGTGAGCTGATCGGTCGTCGTTACCGGGCGCGACGTAGATGCCGTTACCGGGCGCGCCCCAGACCCGCACTTTCGGGATCGCCCGTCCGCATCAGGTCGGGTCTCGCCGCCGAGGCCGGGTATACGTTCACCACTTCGTTCAACCCTCGGCGCACCACCTCGAGTCGTCGGGCAAGGTTGCTTCCCGGCTCGTCGTAGGTCTCCGCCTGAGGTGGCGACTCTCCGTACAGGCAAGCCATCTCCGTGTCTCCTCGGGCGTGTGTACAACAGGCGGTGAGTCCACGCGCTCATCGCAGCGGGCCCCGCCGTGCGAAGCGGCACGGTCCGGGCGGCCCCCGACCGAGTCGGGGGCCGCTCGCCACTTACAGGATGACTGGCGGCGTACCTTCAGTCAGGCAGCGCGCTCGGCTCCATCGGGGAGGGTGATGGTGCCTGTGGCCCGGATGATGGCGCGGAAGACGCCGTCGTCGGAACAACCGTCGGATGTCCGACGAGTGACGAACACTCCCCGATCGATGAACGTTCCGCCGCCGCGAGCGCCCTCGTAGATCCCGGTGCCGCCCGTGATCTCGAACGTCCCATCGATCGCCGTGCGTGTCACACAGGTTGCAACGGGCTCCAGCTGGGCCTGCCCCCGGAAGGTGACCAGCAAGGTGCCGCCGTCGAAGACAAACCGGTTTGCGACGACCACGCTGCCGTCATCCGGATTGAACTCGTGGCTGTCCGTCTCCAAGACGCCCACTCCCTTCACCGGTCCGGCGGCGATGACCCGGTCTACGTCGCCACCCAGCAACACCGTGAATCTCTGAGCCTCGGAGGCTGCCGCCGCTGGGCCGGCCAAGGCGAGCATTGCTGTCACCGCGACGAGCGCGGAAGCGATAGTTCTTTTTGATCCTGTCACTTTTGCTCCTTTGACTATGTCTTTGGGATGCATCCGCGACGAGCGTCTAGAACCGACACCGCTTTCGCTCCACCCGTCACCGGAACTACGAGTGACGGTATGAATCGTCATGCGGCCTGTCTTCAACCTGTCGGCTATTTCGTGTCCACCTACGGGTGGGTACTTCCATGGCCGACTGGTGGACGACGTCCAAGCCGCGTAGCGGTATGTTCGACTGATGCCGCGGTGGCTGAGGTGGTCGTGGAGGCAGGCCGGCGTCGAAGCCGCGGCCTGGTCTGGCGTGGCCCTGCTGGAGTGGTCCCTGCACTGGTCGGCCGCCGCGGTGTCCGTAGTCCCGGTCGGCCTGGCGGCCTACTTCCGCCGGCAGCGCCCGGTCCTGGCAGCCGCCCTGTTGTCTGTCGCGATCCTGCTTCCGGTGCAGTTGGGGTGGCCCTTCGACCATCCGGCTGGACCGTATGTGGCGCTGGTTTTGGCCATTGTCTTGGCGTACTCCCTCGGATCGAGGGCGGCGTTGCCCGCAGCGGCCACCGGCTTGGCCATCCTGTTGATCGCCAACTCGGGAGGCTTCTTGTGGTACACCGACGGCTCGGTCATGGATGCCCTCCTGCCGGTGCTCGGGCTGGGCGCCCCCTGGGTCGCCGGGCGTGTCGTGTATGCACTCCGCCGGACGGCGGGGCAGCTCGCGCTTCGAACCCAGGAACTGGAGGACGCGCAAGAGGAGATCGCCCGACTGTCCGCACTGGGAGAACGGCGCCGCATCGCACGCGAGCTACACGACGTGGTCGCCCACGGTGTCACGCTGATGGTCGTGCAAGCGGGCGCCGCCGAGCGGGTGTTGCTGTCGGACTCCGAGGCTGCAGCAGAAGCTATGAACCGGGTGCAAGAGGCGGGCCGGGAAGCGATCAGCGAGCTAAGCCGGATGCTGGGCATGCTCGGTGAGGACGATGATGACAACCTCAGTCCGGTCCCGTCCGCAGCAGAACTCCCTGCCCTGGCCAGCTCGGTCGCCGAGGCTGGACTTGACACCCACCTCTTCGTCGACACGGCCGTTGAGAAAGAGTCGATTCCCCCAGGCGTCGGGCTGGCGCTGTATCGGATCACACAGGAAGCTCTCACCAACGCCATGCGGCGCGGAGTGACCGAAGCCGGAGTGACCCTGTGCCGACGACCCCCGGGCCTGGAGCTGGAGATCGTGACCGGCGCGGGAGGCGACCTCGCCCTCAATGGCACCGGTAAGGGGATGGAAGGCATGCGCGAGCGCGTGGCCCTCTACGGCGGCGAGCTGCGAGCCGACACTCTTCCCGATGGCGGGTTCCGCATCCTCGTCAAATTCACCAGCGACTCCGGATGATCCGGGTATTGCTGGCCGACGACCAGATCATGGTGCGCAGGGGATTGGCGATGATCCTCGAGTCCTACCCGGATATCACGGTCACCGGAGAAGTCAGCGACGGCGCCAGTGCAGTCCAGATCGCCACCACCGCCACCTGTGACGTCGTCCTCATGGACATCCGCATGCCCGAACTCGACGGCATCGCAGCCACCACTCAGATCAAACGGAAGCACCCGGACGTACACGTTTTGGTGCTCACCACCTTCGAGCGCACGGAGTACCTCTACGAGGCGCTTCAAGCGGGAGCCGAGGGGTTCCTCTTGAAAAGCGCTCCAGCGGCGTCCCTGGTGGAGGCTGTCCGGACCGTTGCCGCAGGCGACGCGCTCGTCGACCCGGTCTTCACGAAGACGCTGATCACGACGTTTCTGCGCAGGCGACCCGCCGATGCCCTGTCCGCCGACCCGCGACTCGAACGCCTCTCTCCACGCGAAAGAGACGTCCTGCAGCTTGTAGCCAAGGGAATGAACAACGCAGAAATCGCAGAGGCCATACACCTCTCCACCGCGACAGTGAAGTCTCACATGCTGGCATTGTTCCGAAAGCTCGGTGTGCGAGACCGTGTCGGCGCCGTGGTGCTTGCCTACGAGGCCGGGCTCGTCGAATCTGGTACCGCTAAGGACCACGGAGAGTAGGCTGCAGCCCCGCCTACTCCCCGGCGCTCATGCACGGCCCGTCCGTATATTCGGGGTTCCGGGAGTTGAGGGGGCGCTTGTCCCGGCCGGCTTCAGCGTGACGGCTCACGCGACGAGAACGCCGCGTTCGCCGCGGTCGGCTGCGACGTTGGCTGAAGAAGTGGCTGGCGTGGCTACGGGCGCGCTCTACTTTGGCGGCGAGGATGACGGGCAGGTCGAGGGGGAACCGACTTGGCACCGCGCCCCATACCCGGCGCATGAGAGCGACCGCCATGCACCACGTCGCATGGGGCTGGTCGGTGGCTGACCCCGGCGTTACCTCCCGCTGCATCCGTGCTGTTACACGGGTGATCCACCGGTCCTGAGCAGTCTCGATAGAACCACGGCAGAGGCCGCCTGTCGAGCATTGGTTCAGCCGAAGGATGCGCCCGATCCCTCCTCGACATCGGACAGCAGGCCGTCGAAGAGGGTCGCCCGCTCGTGTTGTCCGCGGTCCGCTGCGTGGCCGCGTTGGCGAAGCAGCACGGGCACGAAGTCCGCCCCGGTCTCGAAGAACCCGCACCGGTCGCAGATGCTCTCGAACTGGCAGTCGAGCGCCACCGGGCGCGTGCAGTGCCCGTTGCCGAGCAGCCGCCTGTGCGCGTCGGCGGCCTGTCGCTGAGCGCCGGCCTCGTCTCCGTTGGCGGGCAGCCGATCGTTTCCCTGGTAGCGAGCCTCGACCGCCTCGGTGACCTTGAAGTACTCCTCGGCCACCGTGCGATCCGAGATGCGGGCGTAGGTCAGGGTCATGCGCATCGACCGGTGACCGAGCAGAGCAGCGATCGCCTCGAGGGACATGCCTCGGTTGATGGCCTGGGTGGCCAGCGTGTGACGAAGCTGGTGGGGGTGGACGTGGCCGATCCCGGCGCGGCGGGCGATGGTCTCCACGTAGCGGCGGATGGCGCATGCGTCGAATGCGCTTCCGTCGTCGCGCTCGACGAGCCGGCCGGAGAACGATGGTCCGCGTCGGGCCCGATAGTCGGTGATGAGCTCGACCAGCAGCGGGTGGAGAGGAACGTGGCGGTCGTTGTGGAGCTTGCCCACCGGGATTCGCAACCAGAACGTCTCACCGATGCGAACCACGGCGTCGTCCTCCAGGTCGGCCAGCTCGCCGACGCGCATGCCGGTGCGGGCCAGCAGCTCGACCACGAGGCGGCGGCGGGGGTTGGGGTCGGTGGCGAGGGTCGCCATGAACTTGGCCGCCGTAGGGTCGTCGAGGAAGCGCGGCAACGGCTCGTCGGCTCGGGGCAAGTCGTTGGCGTACACGGGGACGCGAGCGGGGGCGTCGTCGTAGCCCCACTCGATGATGCGCTCGAAGAAGGTGCGCAGCGTTCCCAGGCAGTTGCGGATGGTGCTCGCCGACAGGGTGGCGGCCTTGGTGCCGGGGCGGGCGGCCAGCCACACCTTGTAGTCCTCGACGTGGCCCCGCCCGATGCCGGCGACGCACCGACAAGCCGGGTCGGCGTCGCTGACGTGCCCGGCGAATAGGCGCAGCGTCTTGTTCGCTGAGACGACGGTGGCCGGCCGGGCCGACACGGCCAGCTGGTCGAGATAGGCGCGCATGGTCGTCGCCATCTGCGGCGCCCGACGAGCGACCTCTTCCCAAGACACCTCACCGCCGGTGCGCCGGGGCTTCGCCTTGGCGACGGGCTTGGCCGCGGGGGCGGGGCGCGCGCTGTTGGGTCGCCGCGGTGGGCGGGCGACCTTGGGCCGGTCGGATGCCCGGATGGGGATCGCCGCCGGGACGTCGCCATAACCCCAGCTCAGCGCCCTTTCGAAGAACGCAACGAGCAGACCGAGGCGGTGGTCGACGGTCTGCTCGGACACCGTGGTGCCCCACGTCGCTCCGGGCCGGGCGCGCAGCCACACGAGGTAGTCCTCGACGTGGCGTCGGCGGATCGCAGCCACCGAGGCGCAGCGCACGTCGGCCTGCGTCACCCGCCCGGCGAAGTGGCGCAACACGACCTCCGCCGCCTTCACGCTGGCCGGCTTCAGCAGCGCGCCGAGGTCACCGAGGTAGCGGCGCATGGTGGCGACCATCTGCGGGGCGATCGCTTCGATCTCGTCCCACGTCGGCTCCGGGCGCGCCCAGCGGACCGGAGCGACGGCGAGGGTCCTCGCCGCCTGGGCGCTCATCGTCCCGTCCCGATCGACGCCTGCGCCTCGATGGCCTCGGCCGCCCGGTGGTACTCGCCCGCCAGCCAGTCCGAGGCCAGGTGAAGGTAGACGCGAGTCGAGGCGATGGAGCGGTGCCCGGCCTGGGCCTGGAGGGCCTCGATGGCCATGCCCGCCTCCCGCAGTCGCGTGAAGCAGGTGTGGCGCAGCTCGTGGCAGGTGCCGTGGGCGAGACCGGCCCGTCGGCGGGCGCCGGTGAGGACCTCGTCGAGTCCCTCGGCCGACAACGGCTGGCCCCGCCGGGGCCCCTTCAGCACGACAAAGACGCGATCGGTGGCGGCGGCGGGAGGACGCTCGTGGTTGAGGTAGGCGGCGATGGTGGCGAAAAACGTGGGCGACACCGGGATGAGCCGCTGATGGCCACCCTTGCCCTCGGCCACCAGCACCCGCCACTCGCCCAGGCGCACGTCGCCCAGGCGCAGGCCGAGTACCTCGCAGCGCCGCATTCCGGCCAGCACCATCGCTTCGAACATGGCCCGGTCCCGCCGGGTGCGCAGTGCGGCCATGAGCGCCTCCACCTCGTCGGGGTTGAGGATGCGGGGAAGCCTGCGGCTCCCGCGCACGAGCGGCACACCACGCAGCTCCCGGCGGGAGCGCCGGGTGGGCAGGCCCCGCGGCACCGGGTTGGTCTCGACGACGCCGCCGAGGGTGATCAGGTAGCCGTAGAGGCTCGACACAGCGGCCAGCCGACGCTTGATGGTCGCCTCCGACAGCCCGCCCGATCCGTCGGAGATGCGCACGACGTTCTCGGCGCCGGGGCGCGACCGGCGCTGCGCTGACACGAAGGCCAACACGTCGGCCGGGACCACGTCGGACGGCTCCTTGCCCACGACGTCGAAGAAGGTCTTCAGGTCGTGGGCGTAGGCCCGCACGGTGTTCGGCCGGGCGCGTGCCGCCACGAACTCCAGGAAGTCATCGACCAGCGGGTGGTCAACCCGATAACTGGTCTCGCCGCTGCGTTGATCGACGATGCGTTGGAACGACGGACACCACTCCATGAGATCCTCCTTGGGCTGGCGAAGCCCAGAGAGGTTCCCTGGGCGCTTGGCCCAGGTGGTGGATCACCCGTATAAGTGCCGAACTCGGGCGGTCGTGATTCGGAGAGCGCCCAACTGTGGTGCCTTCCTGGCACCACGCTGCGACGACGGGATCCCGCTGAGTGGTCCAACAGAGGGGGTGCAGATGCCTGGACCACTACAAGGGGGTCACTTCAGTGGGGGCTTCGCAAACAGGATCGACCGCACCGGCCTGCCGCTTGGTCGGCACCCGGTGAGTGTTGTCCGACGACGAGGAGCGCGTACCGGGAGCGCTCGTCGGGATCGCGGGAACCGGCTAGACCGCAGCGGCACCTTCCCACGTGAGGAGAAGGACATCACGTACATGTACTGAACACTGACTGACAGTTAGCCATGAAAAGGTTAGGGTGCATCATTCGGCTTATTCCGAAGGGGGGACGTCGCGAATTCGTCTTCAGCCTCGCGCGAATAGGAGATGTGTCGACGGCGGCGGCGTGACAGCGCTGCGCTGAGTTCGAACAGCTGAGTTCGAACAGTGGTGTCCCGCCGTTCAGGTCGAAGCAACGGAAGTTGGAAATAAGCCCGCCACCTAACTCACGACCTGTCGGCCGACGCGAAGGGCGGGCATTACTGACCCCGATGATCCGGGACCGCTGGGCTGCTGCGGAGGGCCGCTCGGCGCGTTGGGACGTCCGAGAAGAGACGAAGGTCTGAGACTAAAGGCGGTTGCCATGGCCGGAAGCGGTGAGGTCTATAGGCGAGAGGACGGGAAGTGGTCGTTCCTGGTGAAGCGAGAGAGCGGCGAGTCCGTGGCCACCGACCCAGGCGAGGGCTACGCGGCGAAGGGCGCCGCTCGGGCCGTCGCGCAGCAGCTGATGCGGGGCGACTTCGACGGGCCCATCTTGGAGGAGCCGGCGCTCATGTGCGGCCAGGAGATCACCGAGGACACGATGCTGGAGGACGACCTCGTCTGCACGA
>DASZDM010000284.1:0-3161 GCA_035942015.1 Acidimicrobiales bacterium
GCCACCGCCAGACCCACCACCGCAGCGCCGTCGCCTCAGCCCCTTGCCGCCGCCCAAGCCGCCGCCACCGCCCAGAACCAAGCCATACACACTTGCAGGTTCCGCTTTGCGAAACCTGCAACCGCCACAGCCCGATGCCGCCGCGGAAGACCGTACGGTCGGTTGCAACCCTCCCCGCACCGGCGGCGACCAACCGAGTCCTCATGGAAAACCACTACTCAGCGAGCAGCCAACCGTGAGTTGGGCACAAGGCGGGGTGCTGCGACTCGGGGAGCGGCCTTGGTCGAGGTCCGCGGTGAGTGGCAGGTGAGCGAGCGGAGATACCCGTCGGACGCCTCCATGGCGAAACCCGCCCGCGACCGACAACCATGGAACCAACGACAAGGAGGTGGGTACTAAGAGGCAAGGAGCTGCTCGTCAGCTGACGAGCAACCGCACCGAGGCTGAAGGCGGCACCGGGCGCTCTCATTTCCCACCACTCCAGTGGCCGCGGCCTGGTTGCAGCCAGGCCGAGCGTGGTTGCAACCAGACCAGGCAGGTTCCAAACACGGCCGACGAGAGTTTCAGAACCGCCCTCGGGTCCGCCGTTGGGTTCCAACGAGGTTGGTCAGACGGTTGCACAAAAATTTCCTGCCGACCAACCGTTTGACCAACCTCGTGGGCTACCTGCGTCGTTGAGGGTGCCGGCCATGGCATCCATGAGAGGCGAGAGCGGTTGGACCCGTCTGTGCTCGAGGCTCGACGCCGAGGGGCGTCGAGTGGGCGCGAGCTCGGCAGGACGTGCCGCGGTGCGGCGGTGGGCGGAGGAGGAACCAGCCTTTGCGGGCGCGACCTCGTCGCTGGACGTGCTGGCGCGCTGTCAGCGCCACGGCGATGGCCACGAGGCACTGGCTGCGGTGCTGCGCCTGGCCGGCACGGACGACTTCGCTCGACAAACGGTGATGCAGGCCATTCTGCCCGGCCTAATCGCGCTTGCCCGACGAGCTCACTACATGGTCGGGCCGGGCCTGGCCGGGTGGGCCAGCAACGACAAGCTCGAACAGGAAATGGTGACGATCGCCTACGGGCGGATCCTGGCTCTGGGCGGAACCACTCAGGCCTGGCCGGCAAATACCTTGCTCGCTCAGACGACGGGTCGCTTGCGCGTACGACACCAGACCGGGCGACGGCGCGACTGGTGGCACGTGCCCTTGGACGATGTCAGTGAGAGCGACGTCCCCCCGGGCAGGGACCGCAGCCCCGCCGAGGAGCTGGCCCAGGTGGTCATCGACGCCGTGCGTGACGGCATCTCGCCGAGGGGCCGGCTGGGATGTTCTACACGTGTCGCGTTCTCGGCTCGGGTGAGGCGAGAGCCGGGCTGCCCAAAGAAGGGCAGCTCATGAACACCATCAACCTCATCGGACGACTGACCAGGGACCCCGGGCACCGGGTCACCGACAACGGCCGGGACATCACCAAGTTCCATCAGGCCGTACCCCGCCGCAAGGTCGCTCGTTCGCAGAATGTCGAGCAGCTGCACGCCGTTCTAAACACCGGCGGAGCCAAGAGCCATACCAGGGTGCTTGCCTTGCCACCCGGAGCCGGCGACCTCAGCGCATGGCGCCAGGAAAGTGGAGCTTGCATCCAAGACGAGCTGGCGCTCCGCCTCGAGTCACCGCGTCCTGTAGGGCAAGCACTGCGCGATACCCGGATTAAAGGGGGCGCCCCTGAGCTACGAGCCAGCGATGCCATCCACAAGATCGGTGTTCCCAGCCTTGCCCTCTAAGACGGTACGAGAAGTGCGATCGGGACAAGATCGAACGCTGACCGAGCGACGACAGTGGCTACGTCAAGCCGCTGCCGACCTTGTACGCCGTACGCGCACTGAGCAGGGCCTTCCCCCTACCATCATCGACCTACAGGCCCTGCACCGCGTCGCTGCCCTTCTGAGCGGCAATTCGAACGACGGCGACGGGCACATTCGCCGGCCCGATACGGCCGACATTCCGGAGAGACCAGTCGACGACCGGGCGACTCCCTTTCGTGTAAGGCCCTCCAGACCACATCGACGCTGACGCAACGAAGACTGGTTGCCGCCAGGGACAGCCGGATCGCCGATGGCAACGAGGTGCATGACCATCGACGCCTGCGAGAAACGGAGATGGCGGCTGCGCCGTGGGTCGAAGCCCTCTCGCCCGGCCAGCCCCAGACACGCGCTCACCGGCGCGGTCGACCGCCATTCCCCGCTTCTCCGGGCGGCCCACAGGGACCCGTCCAGCGGTAAGGATCACTTCCCTATAGCGTCACCACATGCCCAAGAAGAAGCGAGCCTTCCAGGTGGAAGTCGAAACGAAGCTGAGTGTGCTGGCCTTCGACGAGGAGTCGGCCCGGAAGAAGGCCGAGCGTGCACTAGGCGCAGGGCGCAACGTGGGGGTCGACGTAGCGGCCACTGGGGCGGTGTGGACATACGCCACGATCTCGGCGCCAGATGGGGAGAGCTGACAAACAGCGTCACCATCCGATCGAGCCAACATCGTCCGGCTCCGAACTCTCGTGTCGCCGCCGAGGCGCCCGCGCCCTGATGGAGACAGACATCGATAACCTTGGAGCCCGGGGGCGAGGCGGAGACGGGGCGGCGCTGGCCATCAGCAGAGTGAGCTCGGTGCAGAGCGGCGGGCCCGACCCCCTGAGATCGGTCCACCTGATCTGTCCCCCTCTGTTGGACCCGCCTTGTGAGAATGGCGGCCGTCTCAGAGGAGGAGGAAGATGCCGCGCTCGTACGCTCCGCAGTTCCGAGCCATGGTCGTCGAACAAGTCCGCTCAGGTCGCTCCGTCGCCGAGGTGGCGGCAGATCTCGAGCTGTCCGAAGGCACGGTGTTCCGCTGGGTCCGCCAGGACCGGATCGACCGTGGCGAGGTGGAGGGCAGATCCACGGTCGAGTCAGCCGACCTGAGAGCGGCCAAGCGCCGCATCGCCGAGCTCGAGTCAGAGCTGGCCACCGTCAAGCGGGCCAGCGAGCTGTTCGACAAGGGGCGGGTGGTGCGCCCAAAAGACCTCTTCGCCATCGTGGAGAGCCTGGCCAGTGAGGGCCATGGGACCAAGCGGGTGTGTCGGCTCCTTCAGGTGGCGCCCTCGGGCTTCTTCCGATGGCGTTCGATGCCACCGAGCAGCCGGGCCATCCG
>DASZDM010000285.1:0-3585 GCA_035942015.1 Acidimicrobiales bacterium
GATGGAGTTCGAGCATCGCGAACTGGTGGAGCTTCACACCAAAATCTGGTCAGGACGAGAGTGAAGTGATCTCAAATCGTCACTGTCCTGCCTCTCAGGGGTCCCCCGATTGCCCCTCAGATATCGGGGGTGGGCCACTGCCACGGAAGTGCCGGTCAGGGACACTGCATATCAGCCGCTCGATATCGCGGTCGCGGGAAAGCCCGAAGCCGGACCGAACGGCGCTTAGCCAGTGCAAGGCGGGGCGATCGTTCCGGGAGCCGCGCCTCGTGGTTACCGGGCGCGCAGGATGTACCGTAGTCGGGCGCTCCCTCAGGGTGTCTCACCTACAGGCCTCTGAGGGCGCCGCTCTGCCGGAGACCGGCTATGCCAGGACCTAGGGCCGCTCGCTACAGGATCAGAGGACCGCTGTTCCTGATGCTGCGTCCTCGAGTTGGGGGTGTGACCACCCGGATGTGTCGAGAGCCAGATGGCGCATGATGTCCAACGGCGTAGTCAGTCGGCCTTATGGGCACTTCCCCCCTGTCCGCCTTTTGTGTCGAATGCGACAGCTCCTCAGTTGCCGCGGCAACAAGCCTGGGCGAGACCGACTGAAAATTGCGAGAGGGATAACGAACGTCGTACCCGCGAAGAATCCCGAGCCCGACCCGTTGAACAGGAAGGAGAGAGTTGGTCGAGACGAGGTGTAAGCGCCGAGTACTCCCGCGACGAAGCCCCTCACGCTGACCGAGGTCAGCGTGTCGGGGTGGCGATCCGGAAGAAGTCTTCTCCATCCAGAGGTGAGCGGTGCCTCGAGACCTCGAGGCTCAGCCTCCCGAAGTCATAGAAACCACGTCACACTCGCGAGGCCGAAGCCGACGGCGAACAAGAAAGCGAACTGGCCACGGGCGCCGATCTTGACGCGTCGCTGTAGTCAGTGACGACAAAAACCGTCGCCAACGCGACCATCAGGACCGATGCCACTCCGAATCCCACGAGTCCGGCGAGCTTGCCTCGCATGTCGAGATCGTACCGGTGCGGGTCGTCCTCGGGGGACGACGTCGCCCCGCCGCTGCCTTGCCTGGCTCCGAGGACTGACCCGCCACGACCGGCTTCCCCGACAACGTCAGTCCCCCCGACCGCGGGGAACTCGTCCCGCCCGTACACGTCACTCCACCAGCCGAACGAGGAGGCCGCGGACCTCAAAACCAGGCCAGTTCCAGCCTCGCTGCGCTTAGAATTTCGAGGGGCTCTCGCGGCCGCCACATTGCTGGTTGACATCAAGAGGCGCGTCGCATAGCGGGCGACAGGTCTCAGGGAGTCGCCCCTGCCGTGCGCCTCGCAGTTATCGGGCGCGCAGGGATGTGCCGAACTCGTGCGGCGTCACTTCTACCAAGGAGCAAGCGGAAGCGGTCTGCGCCAATCCCTGGTGTTTCTGGCTACGCCGCTACGGGCAGCGGCGTCTGAGCCGCCCAGCCGGCGGCCGGCGCGCGCCTCTCCTCGCTCACGCAGAGGGCGAAACGGCTGGGGCGTCAGTGCGCGGTGGCTCGATCCCGTTTCGGCAGCTTGGCCGCCACCGCCGTGACAACGAGGCCGACGGCAAGGCCGACCACCGCAGAGGCCGCCGTATTTACGAGCCACTCCAGGACGCCGCTGAGCGCCCCGGTGTCGTGCACCACCTCCTCGAGGTTGTGCACGACACCGTAGGGGCCGTGCCAGCCGAGCTCGTCGGCACCGCCGAGGAGGATGTGGCCGCCGACCCAGAGCATGGCGGCGATCCCGATCGTCGACAGCCATCGCATGAGGACCGGCATCGCTCGCACAAGCGCCCGACCTGCCCGCTGCGCCCGTTGCTGTGGCCGCCTGGTAAGCACAAGGCCGACGTCGTCCATCTTGACGATGGCGGCGACGACGCCGTACACGACGACTGTGATCAGCAGCGCGACCACCGCGAGGATGGCCGCCCGGGTCACGAACGGCTCGCCGATCACCTCTTTGAGGGAGATCACCATGATCTCGGCCGAGAGGATGAAGTCGGTTCGGATCGCCCCGGCCACCGTCGCCTTCTCGGCGTCCGGTCCGAGCATCGTCGCCGGCACGTCGTGATCGTGGTCGTTGCCGCCGAGGGCGTCGACGATCTTGTGCGCGCCCTCATAGCAGAGGAAAGCGCCACCGGCCATGAGGATGATCTCGACGAGCGTCGATGCCACTTCGCTGAGGACGATGGCGACCGGGAGGATGAACAGCAGCTTGTTCCGGAGCGAGCCGGTGGCGATCTGCCGGATGATCGGCAGCTCCCGCTCGGCAGCGAGGCCGCGCACGTAGCCGGGCGTGACCGCGGTGTCGTCAACGACCACGCCTGCCGCCTTCACGCTCGCCCGTCCCGCAGCAGCGCCGACGTCGTCGATCGATGCAGCGGCGAGCTTCGCCAGGGCGGCGACATCGTCGAGGAGTCCCACCAAGCCACCAGCCATGGGCACATCCTTGCCGACCACAGGCGCAGTATGCGACGGCGACGATCGACGCCCGGCGTGCGAGCCTCGATGGTCGCCGCCGCCAGCCACGCCGCGGAGGTCCGGCGGGTCGACACTTCGTTAGAAAGTCACTCGACCGAAATCGAGGCCAGTCGCATCGAGAGCGAGACCCGCCAGGGCCCCACGCTACAAGCCAGCCGCAGCGCCTCTCTTGCACACGATCAGGCGCGGCTGGAGCGGGGCGGCACGGGCTCCCGAAGGCCCCTGGTCATTACCCGGCGGGAAGTAGGTGCCGATCCTGAGCGCCTACGACCGGCACCTCAGGACCACCCGCTGCAGTCGACGACCAGACGTTCTCGGCGGCCCCGGATCGCCGGACGGTTCCAAGCGGCACCGGCCATTGCCGGGCCTTTCATCGAGGCCAGCGGGGGCGACTGCGCCTGCGTGAACGGTCCCCAGCCGCCACGCGGTCATCATCGGCTCGGGCGGGGAGGTTTGGCCTGGGCGGCGCCCCCAGTGTCTTCAGGACCTGCGGCTCGAGACGGAAGCCCGTGCGAGTCCTTGCCGTCTCTCGTCCAGCGCCACGAATTAGGCGCGGCTCTGCTCGCACAGGGCTCCCTGGGCGACGTCCGCATCTGCCGCTGTCGACGCGGGACGTCGACAATGCCGCGGGTCGCGCCGATCTGCCGCGTCTCGGGCCTCTTAGTCGATCGGTGTGCTGATGAACGCCGCGGGCATCGCGATGACCAGCAGTACAGCACCGACCGGCAGCACCCAGCCCAACTTCGGGCGCCCACGAAACAGCGCCACAAGCGCAGCCAGCGCAGCAAGCGGCCCGAGGACGAGGCTGCCGATGTGGGTGATGTCGGACAGCGGGGAACCCGGCACGCACGTTGGCGGGCAGAACACGATCGGATAGCCGTTCATCATGGTCGTCCAACCGAGCGCCAGGATAGCCGCGCTGAGGATGCCGCCACCCCGGCCCTGTGTCCCGGCAACAAAGGACAGCACCCACCAGATGTGGATCAAAACGATCACGATGAGTATTGAGGCGACCCCGACGGAGAGTCGGCCCTGCATGTCGAATAGCCCGACGCCCATGTCGATCAGGATGTGCAGCAGTGCGACGGCC
>DASZDM010000286.1:0-2606 GCA_035942015.1 Acidimicrobiales bacterium
ATGCCGGTGGCGGCGTCGATCTTGCGGATGGCGCCGGGCACGTTGCCCCCGGAGTCGGCGATGAACACGTTGCCGGCCTCGTCGACGTGTACGTCCTGGGGGAAGTCGAGGTAGGCATCGGTGGCCGGCCCACCGTCGCCCACGACCGGCCCGGTGCCCCATTCCCACTGGCCTGGGCCGGCGATGGTCGTGATGATCCCGGCGGTGTCGACCCGTCGCACGACGTGGCCCTGGCCTTGGGCGATGTAGAGGTTCCCGGCACCATCGACGTCGATCCCCTGCGGATCCGAGATGGTCGCCTCGGTAGCGGGCCCGCCATCGCCGCTGGTTCCGAACTGACCGGTCCCGGCCACGGTGGTGATGATGCCGGTGGCGGCGTCGATCTTGCGGACCCGCTCTGCCCCCGAGAGATAGATGTTGCCCTCCGCGTCGAGCGCCACTCCCACCGCCGCCACGCTCGCCTGCGTCGCCGGGCCGCCGTCACCCGGCGCCGGGACTGCGGCCCACGGGTCGCAGCCGGGATCATGCCAGTCACACCTGACGCCCGAACCGTCGCCCGCCACCGTGGTGATCATGCCGGTACTGTCAACCTTGCGGACACGGCTGCCATCGGCGATGAAGACGCTGCCGGCTTCGTCCAACGCCACTTTGTAGGGCGAGCCGAGCGCGGCGTCGGTGGCCAAACCGCCATCGCCGACGCCGTCCTCCGGCGTTCCGCCGCCGGCCACGGTGCGGATGATCTCGAACCCGGCTGCGCCGGCCGGCGTGGCCGTGGCCGTCGTCGCCAACAGCGTGGCGGCCATCGCCACCACAACACCGACCGCCCGTACCCGCGAAGGCCCCGATCGGTACCGCGCCGAGTGACGTCGGCGTCGGGAGAGTCCGGAGGCGTCCACGACGGACCCTCTGGTGTCGAGCCGAAGTGATCTTGTCCCCACCATGCACCCCGTTCCCGCCGTACACGTCTTCTGACGGTGTCTTGGCGGAGTGTGACATACGGACACACCCGCTGCGATAGGTGGCCAATGCACCTACGACGCCGAGGCGATTACACGATCGGTGCGCGGTTGCTCAACGACGACGTTGTCGGCGCGGACACGGTTGTCGATGATGACCGACGTTGTTCTCGGCGAGGCCGCTGAGAGCGCCATGGACGACGGTTTCGGCGCTCGTTCGCGAACGAGCGATCGGTGACCATAGCCGACTGGGTCGTGCTCGCCGTGACTTAAGCAGCGCCGCACAGTCCACCTTATGCATACCGCCAAGTCGGGCTGTTTATGGTCCGTCGCAGGCCGGTGGGCGCTCGGGTCCAGACCGTCAGCGTGGCACTCCTAGTCGACCGGCCGGCGAACGTGTACTGCCGGCGAGCGCTCGATCAGGCGGTCTCTGCGGCGTAGCGGTAGAACGGTGGCACTCTTGACAGGCGGCGGCCGATCATCGCCGGCCCCCGACGGAGCTCCTCGGGCTCTCCGGCGTAGAGCTCGATGTGCGTGCGCTTCACCTCGAACAGCCGAGGGTCGTGATGTCGCAACGCCCGTAGAGCTGGGGTAGATCGACCCTGTACGCCTCCGTGTGGGGCCGGAGGAGCCGGCCAGGAAGCCCGCCGCTGCCTTTACCGTGGAAGGAGCCGCGAACGGGCCGCAGCGTCGTCGAAGCGGCCAGTCGGCAGGTCGACCGCCCAGTGCCGCGGCGAGGACACGCCTCACCTCCGATCGCAAGCTACCTTCCCAACGTCGGTTGGCCTCCGCGAACGTGGGGCGGCGTTGCGCACCACCTCTCAGACGTCGTCGTCGGCCAGGGATACTGGGGGCGGACCGGTAGTACGCCCCTGGTGCTGGCCCGGTCGCGCAAGTGTTCTGCACCATCGCGTCGCCCGGCCTGCAGCGCCTTCAGGGAGTCCTGTCCGATCTGGGTGCCAGAACGCGGTACCTAGGCCCCCTCGGAAACGTCGGCGGTCTCGCACTAGCAAACAAGGTTCACCCCGGTGCCTGCTCGTGCTCGACGCTGGAGGATCGGTGCTCCGGGCGCTTGGTCATCGCACCGACGGCGTCTACTTCGCCCCACCAGACGAGGTGACGCCGCGGCTGCAGACGGCCGGGTTCGAGCAGGTCCACGCCTGGCTGCAAGCAGAGCCGACTCCACTCGCACCCGGGGAGCCGCTCGAAAGCGCCACCGGAGATCCGGAAATCGCGGGCGGCAACCGTCCGAGCTGGTCGGGCAGGCCGGACCGCTGAGGAACGGCACCTCGGTACGGCGGCTACTGCGGTTGCGGGCTGCGGCCCATGGCCAGATGCGGCCCCGTCTAGCGACCGGGCACATTAGGGTCCGCCGACGGATCTCGACCGGGAACTCCCGCTACCGCTGGTCCCTGCTGACGGTCCCCCACAAATGCCTGCTGACGGTCTCCCACAAATGGGAGGAGAGGTGACCGAGCAACGCGAGGACCCAGGCAAGCAGCCATGTTGCCGCCAAGGCGCACATCAACGTTGCCAAAGGCGCCCAGAGACCGTCGATTCCAGCGCTAGGAAACACTCCCAGGGATAGCGCACCAACCATTATGAACTCGGTCCAGAACAGCACGAGTGCGACGACAGCCGCACTGGCCG
>DASZDM010000287.1:0-8063 GCA_035942015.1 Acidimicrobiales bacterium
GTGGAGGTGCACGGCGGGACGGTACCGGCGTGCCTGAGGATCGCTCTGCCGGGGAACGCACAGGCCAGGCGGATTGTTACCATGTCCGTAGGGGAAATGGTCCGGGCCCCGGACCCCCCACCGAACGACACGGCAGCGAAGGACGAACCCCATGACAGCGACGGACCTCGATCTCGGCAGGTACAAGCTCGGCTGGAGCGATGCCGAGGAGTACGTCTTCAAGCCCAAGCGGGGCCTCGACGAGGAGATCATCCGCGAGATGTCGTGGATGAAGGGCGAACCCGACTGGATGCGCGACATGCGCCTCAAGGCGTTCCGCCAGTTCCAGAAGCGCCCGATGCCCAGCTGGGGCGGGGACATGTCGGAGATCTACTTCGACAACATCTACTACTACATCAAGCCGACCAACAAGCAGGTCGACGCCTGGGACGAGCTGCCCGACTCGGTCAAGAACACCTACGAGAAGCTCGGCATCCCCGAGGCGGAGCGCAAGTACCTCGCCGGGGTGACGGCGCAGTACGAGTCCGAGGTCGTGTACCACAAGAACCGCGACGACCTCGAGGCCCAGGGCGTCATCTTCTGCGACATGGACACCGCCATGCGCGAGCACCCTGAGTTGGTGCGGCAGTACTTCGGAAAGATCATCCCTGCCAACGACAACAAGTTCGCCGCGCTCAACACTGCTGTGTGGTCCGGCGGCTCGTTCATCTACGTCCCCCCCGGGGTCGAGGTGGAGATGCCCATGCAGGCCTACTTCCGCATCAACGCCGAGAACATGGGCCATTTCGAGCGCACGCTGATCATCGCCGACGAGGGCTCCAAGGTGCACTACATCGAGGGCTGCTCGGCTCCCGTGTACACCTCCGACTCCCTGCACTCGGCCGTGGTCGAGATCGTGGTCAAGCCCTCGGCCCGGGTGACCTACACGACCATCCAGAACTGGTCCAACAACGTGTTCAACCTGGTGACCAAGCGGGCCCGGGTCGAGACCGAGGGCCACATGGAGTGGATCGACGGGAACATCGGCAGCCGCCTCACCATGAAGTACCCGGCCGTGGTCATGGTCGGCCCCAAGGCGTCGGGCGAGGTGCTCTCCGTGGCCTACGCCGGCGAGGGCCAGCATCAGGACGCCGGCGCCAAGATGACCCATGCCGCCCCCGAGACCACCAGCCGGATCGTCTCCAAGTCGATCTCCAAGGACGGTGGCCGGACGAGCTACCGTGGCCTGGTCCGAGTGGAGGATGGGGCCTACGGCTGCAAGAGCCACGTGCAGTGTGACGCCCTCATCCTCGACGACCACAGCGTCTCCGACACCTATCCCTACATGGAGATCGGCGAGCGGGACGCGGTCGTGGGACACGAAGCCACCGTTTCCAAGGTCGGCGACGACCAGCTCTTCTACCTGATGAGCCGAGGCCTCTCACAGGAACAGGCCATGGGCATGATCGTCAACGGCTTCATCGAGCCGGTGACCCGCACCCTGCCCATGGAGTACGCCATCGAGTGGAGCCGGCTGATCGAGCTGCAGATGGAAGGGTCGGTGGGGTAACCCCCGCTGGTGGGGAGCGGGTCCTGTCACCGACGGGATCCCTTCCCACCCGGTCCTCGCTTCGCTGCGGCCGGGCGGGCCCCTTCCGTCGGTGCCACCCGCTCCCCACCAGCTACCCCGCCTCTGGCTGAAGGGTGGCTGCGCCTCTTGCTCGGTGCCACCCCCCGCCCAGCGGCTACCCCACCTCTAGCTGGAAGCGGCCACCCATTCGGGTGGCCGCTTGTTGGTTGGGTCGCCTCTAAACTTCATCTGTATGCCGATGCGGGTGGAGTGCAAGTATTTCGAGAGCCGCTCGTACGCGAATGGGGAGACGGTGCGGAAGTGCCATCTCGATCTTGCGCCGGAGGCGCCGTGGCGGTGTCCGGAGGACTGTCATCGGTATGAGCGGCGCTTTGCCGATGCCGGATGGAGCTACGGGTCGATGGTGGCGGCGCCGACGCCACCTGAGCCACCGGGTGTCGGCGACGGCGACGGGGTCGGGCGTCTCCTGGACGAGGCCGAGCAGATTTTGAACACCGCCGGGCCGGCGATCCTTGCCGAGGTGGAGGCCGAGCGAGCTCGCCGGCGTCCCGAGCGCGGGTCGTGGTGGCGCCGTGCCCTGGGGCGGATCCAGGACCGTCGCCGCCGCTGACGACAAGGTGGCGTTTGGAGTGGGCCTGCCGCGGGCAATCTCGCCTGACAGGGTCCTCGACCGCGGAGGCGGAACCGATGAGTGGGTCAGCGACAGTTGAGAGTGGGAAGGACCGCAAGAGGTTCGCCCGGGATGCCGGAATGGGCCAGGTCTCGTTGGTCAGCATCCTGGCCGGGACGCTCGTGGCCTTTAGCTCGTTCGCCGTGCTACTCGCCATCGTCGGAGGCATCCTCGCGGCGATCGGCATTGACACGGACACCCTCACAGCCAACGACTACGAACGCCTGGGCATCGGGGGCGCGGTGGTCGCAGGACTCGTGCTGTTCGTCTCCTACTTCTTCGGCGGGTACATCGCCGGTCGTCTGGCTCGCCGAGCGGGGGCGCTGAACGGCGGCCTCGTTCTGGTCCTGGCCATCCTCATCGGCGCCGTGGTGGCGGCCATCGTGGGGACCCAGGCCGACACCGAAGCCGTGGCCGACAACCTGAGGGTAATCGGTGTCCCCACCACGGGGTCCGATTACAGCGCCATCGCCACGGTGGCCGGCATCGTGACCTTGCTGGCCATGATCGCCGGCGCCGTCCTGGGTGGGCTCATGGGCGAGCGTTGGCACGGGAAGCTGGCAGCGCGGGCATTCGACCCGAACGTCGGCCCGGAATCGGTTGCCCGCTACGAGGTCGCCGAAGCCGAGCGTCGCCGGGTCGAAGACTACGGTGCGCCGGACCATGGTCCACCGGACCAGCGTCCGCCCGACCAGCGTCCGCGGGATGCGCGACCGTGGGCGACCGAGGAGACCACGGTGACTCAGAGCCCCCCGACGTCTGAGCCGGCTCCCTCGTCGGCTCCGAACCGCCGGGAGCGGCCACTACGGGCGGGACACCGACCCTAGGTCGGCCGGTCCCGGTCGGGCCCGTCGCCGAGGCCGGTAGGGTGGGAGGTCGAGGAGGATCTGCCGTCCTCACCTCGATCGAAAGAGGTCGTTCTGAGTTCCTTCACCGCTGAAGCTGTGGGCCGGCTGGCCGGACCGGAGTGGTTGCAGCGTCGCCGTGCGGCGGCGTTCCAACGGTTCAGCATGACGCCACTCCCTACGGTCGAGGAGGAGGTGTGGCGCTACAGCCGCATCCCGGAGCTAGATCTCGACGACTACGCACCGCTCGTGGGCGATGGCCCGGGCACCGACACGATGCCTGCCGAGCTGGTCGAGATACAGGAGCGCCTGGGTGCCTGTTCCGCCGTGGTGGTGGTGGCGAACGGGCGGATCCTCCGAGTCGAGGTCGACGACGCCCTGGCCGCGTCTGGAGTACAGGTGGGTCGCTTGAGCGAGCTCGATCCCGACGGATCGTCGCTCGGGTCGCTCACCGGCGAGGCGACGAACGCCTTCGGCCAGTTGCACGACGCCTTCACGCCTGACCAGGTCCTAGTGCGCGTCCCGGCCGGAGTGGTGGTCCCCGATCCCGTTGCCGTACTGCACTGGACCGATGTCGACCACTCCGCCACGTTCCCCCACCTCGTGGTCGAGGCCGGTGCCAACAGCGAGGTGGTGGTCTACGACCACGCCGCGTCGGCCGATGTCGACGCCCTGGTGTTCCCGGTGGTCGAGCTTCACGCCGGGCCGGCGGCTCGCTTGCGCTACGTCCACGCCCAGGTCCTCGGGCCCCGCATGTGGCAGCTCGGGCGCCAGCTCAGCCGGGTGGAGCGTGACGCCAACTTCAGCACCGCCATGGTGGCGCTCGGCGCTGACTACGGCCGCCTGGAGGTGGAGTCTGTGTTGGCCGGCAAGGGCAGCTCGGGCGAGATGCTGGCGGTCTACTTCGGCGAGCGTGGGCAGATGCACGACTTCCGCAGCCTGCAGGATCATCTGGCTCCCCGCACCACCAGCAACCTGTTGTTCAAAGGGGCGGTACAGGGCCGATCGCGCTCGGTGTACACGGGGCTGATCCACATCGGCAAGGAGGCGGCGGGAGTCGACGCATTCCAGACCAATCGCAACATCAAGCTGTCCGACGGAGCCTGGGCCGAATCAGTGCCCAACCTAGAGATCGAGAACAACGACGTCCACTGCAGCCATGCCTCCGCTGTCGGCCCGGTGGACGAGGACCAGCGCTATTACCTGGAGAGCCGAGGCGTGCCACCGGTGCCGGCCGAGCGTCTCATCGTGTTGGGCTTCTTCGAAGAAGTGCTCGAGCGGCTGGCCGTGCCGGCTGCCGCCCCTCCTCTCCGGGCTGAGATCGCGGCCAAGCTGTCTCGCCGCCAGCCCGATGTCCCGGGCAGGAAGCAGGCGGTCGATGCCTGAGCCGAAAGCATCCGAACGGACGGAACGGCGGCAACGACTGTGTTCGGTGGCCGAGGTAAAGCCCAACGGCACCAAACGCTTCGTCATCGGCGACCACAAGATCGCGCTCGTGCGCATCGGTGACGACTTCTACGCCATCGGTGACACCTGCAGCCACGCCGACTACTCCTTGAGCGAGGGTGAGGTCGATCCTGACACCTGTCAGATCGAGTGCTGGAAGCACGGCAGCAGCTTCTCTCTCAAGACCGGGGAACCCGACACCTTGCCGGCCACCAAGCCCGTGCCCACCTACGACGTGATGGTGGAGGGCGACGACGTGTGGGTGGTTCTCGATGGCTGAGCTGGCGATCCACGGGTTGCGTGCCGCAGTGGCGGGCAAGGAGATTTTGCGGGGTGTCGACCTCACCGTGCGCAGCGGCGAGGTGCACGCCGTCATGGGTCCGAACGGTTCGGGGAAGTCGACGCTGGCCCATGTGATCATGGGCCGCCCCGGCTACGAGGTCGTGGCCGGGAGCATCACCCTCGACGGTACGGATCTCTTGGCTCTGGCCCCCTGGGAGCGGGCTGCCGCAGGACTCTTCTCGGCCATGCAGTACCCGACCGAGGTCCCCGGTGTCGCGCTCGCCGACATGCTGGAGGAAGCCCTGGTGGCGGTGGGCCGGGGTGGCGGCGATGTGGCCGGGCGCATGCGCGCCGAGGCGGAGCGCATCGGCTTCGACGAGCGCTTCCTGTTCCGGCCACTCAACGTCGACCTCTCCGGAGGGGAGAAGAAGCGCAACGAGACGCTGCAACTCGGCGTCCTGCAGCCCAGCATCGCCATCCTCGACGAGGTCGACTCCGGCCTCGACATCGACGCCCTGCGCCTGGTCGCCCGCCGTGTGGAGGCCGAGACCGAGGAGCGCGGCCTCGGCGTGCTGGCCATCACCCACTACCGACGCTTGCTGAAGGAGCTGCGTCCCGACGTGGTCCACGTCTTGTCCCGAGGCCGGATCGTGGCCAGGGGCGGCCCCGAGCTGGCCGATCAGCTCGAGACCACCGGTTACGCCGGGTACACCGAAACATGACCGGCCCGCTCGACGCTGCCGCCGTTCACGAGCGCCTGGAGCGCCTCGACGGGTGGTCGGTGGTCGAGGGAAGGCTCCATCGGGAGCTTCAGTTTCCCGACTTCGTGACGGCCTTCGGCTTCATGGCTCGCCTCGCCCTGATCGCCGAGAAGATGAACCACCATCCGGACTGGTCCAATTCCTGGAACCGGGTGACCGTCGACATCATCAGCCACGCCGCCGGCGGCATCACCGAAGCGTGCTTCGAATTGGCCTCGGCCGCCGACCATCTGACGTGACCCCGATGGTGATCCCATCGTTCGGGCGGTGGAACCGTACGACGTCATCGCCCGCACCCACGTCGCCCTCGCGGACGATGCCAAGGTAGGTCCCCGGTCGTGCCGCCGCCTGGAATCGGGCGGGGAAGTCGTCGTCGCCCATGCGCAGGCCGAGCTTCCAGCACGGCGTGCGGGGCCTGGTCACCTCCAACACCGCGGTGCCCACCAGCCAGCGCTCGCCTACGACGGCGGCCCCGAGGTCGATCCCCGCCACGGTGAGGTTCTCACCGAATGTTCCCGGTGGCATCTCGCGGCCCAGTTGTTCTTCCCACCAGGCGTAGTCCTCGCTGGCATAGGCGTAGACGGCCTTGTCGGCTCCTCCGTGGACCCGCCGATCGGCCTGGTCGTCACCCTCCAGGTTCACTCCACGCACGGCGACACGTCCCGGGACCGGGTCCTTCCAGATCCCGGTCGTCGCCTCCTTTCCCCGGTGCTCCACCCGACGGACACGACCCACGTTGACTGACCGCACACAGCCGATGATTTCGGCGGCCGAGTCGCCGCCGTCGACCACGCTCGGCTCGAGCCCGAGCCCCTCCGGTGACCGCACCGCAGCTACAGGGCCTGGGTCAGGGTGTTCCACGCCAGTGTGGCGCACTTGATGCGCACGGGGAACTTCACCACGCCCTGGAGGGCGGCCAGGTCGCCGAGGCTCACGGTGGGGTCAGGCACCGGCGTGTCGGTGCCACTGCCGTCGCCCTCGTCCCCCTCGAGGCGGGACTCGTGAATGGTCATCAGCGCCTTGAATGCCGTGTTGAGCGCCCGGATCTCCTCGAGGCTGCGTCCAATGACCGCCTGGGACATCATCGAGGCCGAGGATTGGCTGATGGAGCAGCCCTGGCCGCCGATCTTGAGGTCGGCGACCCGGCCATCGGCGTCCAGCTCGAGGTAGACGACGATCTCGTCACCACACAGCGGGTTGTAGCCCTCCGCCCGACGAGCGGGCGGACACTCGAGCTCACCGCGGTTGCGAGGGTTGCGGTAGTGGTCGAGGATGATCTCGCGATACAGGTCTTCGAGTCCGGCCATCGTCGTCAGTCTCCCTAGAAGCAGAACAGATGGGAGCAGGCGTCCAGGCCGTCGGCCAGGGCATCGACGTCGGCCTCGTCGTTGTACAGGTAGAAGGACGCCCTGGCCGTCGCGCCCACTCCCAGCCGACGCATCAGCGGCTTGGCGCAGTGGTGGCCGGCCCGCACGCACACCCCGGACTGATCGAGCACCTGGGAGATGTCGTGGGGGTGGACGTCCCGGAAGGCGAAGGACAGCACGCCGCCACGGGAGGCCGGGTCCTGGGGCCCGTGCACCACCAGGTCGTCGCCGTAGCGGTCGCCCAAGGTACGCAGGGCGTAGCTCGTGAGCGCCACCTCATGGGCACGGATGGCTTCCATGCCGTACCGCTCGAGCTCGGCCACGGCCGCGCCCAGTCCGATGGCCTCGGCGATGGGGGGGGTGCCGGCCTCGAACTTCCAGGGCAGGTCGTTGCAGGTGAAGCCGTCGAGGCGGACGTCCCGGATCATCTCGCCACCGCCCAGGAAGGGAGGCATGGCCTCGAGCACGGCTTCCCGGCCCCACAGAACGCCGATCCCGGTCGGGCCGAGCATCTTGTGTCCGGTGAAGGCCAGAAAATCAGCGCCCAGGGCGGTGACGTCGGTGGCCAGGTGGGGGACGTACTGGCTGGCGTCGACGGCCACCAGGGCACCGGCGGCATGGGCGGCGTCGGCCACCGCTCGGACCGGCGGGAGCGTGCCGAGCACGTTCGACATGGCGGTGAGGCTCACCATCCTGGCTCCGTCGAGGGTCGTGTCGAGCGTCGTGAGGTCGAGGAGGCCGTCGTCGGTGATGCCCAGGTAGCGCAGCTCGATACCGATCTGCTCGGCCAGGAGCAACCACGGCACCAGGTTGGCGTGGTGCTCCATCTCGGTCAGCACCACGACGTCGCCTCGGTGCAGGTTGGCACGGCCCCAGGCCTGGGCGACCAGGTTGAGCGACTCGGTGGCGTTCTTGGAGAACAGGACCTCGCGCGACGAACAGGCTCCGATGAAGCGGGCCACCGAGTGACGTGCCGCTTCAAATCGGGCCGTGGCCTCCTCGGCCATGGCGTAGACACCCCGGTGCACGTTGGCATGGGTGGTCCGGTAGTAGTCGTCCATGGCCTCGATCACCGCGGCGGGCTTCTGTGACGACGACGCCGAGTCGAGGTAGACCAGGGGC
>DASZDM010000288.1:0-2428 GCA_035942015.1 Acidimicrobiales bacterium
CGCGACGACGGGCCCGGGGAGTTCGGTGACCATGGCAGCGATGGCCGTGTTCTTGCTGGCTTTGATGTCGATGCCGGCGGCGTGGAGGCGGGTGTGGAGGTGTCCGGCGCCGAGGTGGTGGCCTGGGCTGCCGCCAGGGAAGAGCCAATGCGTGGTCGGGTGTCCTCGCCCTCTGGGTCGGGCTGCTACCTCGATCTGGGCGGCGATCAGCTGGGAGAGGGGGTCCAGGAGTGGCTGGAAGTCGTCGCCGAGGCGGAGAGCTGGGGCGGTGCCGACCCGGACGTCGTTGATGGTGAGCGCCACGGTGGCGGTGACGGGGTGGGCGTAGAGAAGGGCGAGCGCACCGGCGACCCGCACGGGAAGGGTGAGCTGAATGCCCAGTCCACGGGGCACATCGCGGCCTCAGGACGAATGCTCAACCAGATGCAACTCGTCTTCCTTGACGCGCGATAATGGTGTGATATCGCGCGCCAGAGAGCCCGAGGGCCCCTGCGAGGGCCTGGCCGCCGTCCCCGACGCCGGCGCCCTGGCCCGCCTCGAGCAGCTGGCCGACCAGGCCGGTCGCTACGTCGAGGCTGCCAAGGCCGAGGCCACGATCCGCGCCTACCGCTCCGACTGGGCCGAGTTCTGCGCCTGGGCCGACCACCGAGGCATGGTGGTCCTGCCGGCCACGCCCGAAACGGTGGCGCTGTACCTGGTCGAGCTGGCTGAGGTAGCCAAGGCCAGCACCATGGCGCGGCGCCTGTCCTCGATCAGCCAGGCCCACCGAGCCGCCGGGCACCTGAGTCCGACCAGCTCCGCTCGCGTGCAGGCGGTGTCGGCCGGGATCCGCCGGGTGCACGGCGCCGGCGTCGACCAGGCCGCCCCCATCACCGTGGCCATCCTCCGGCGGATGCTCGAGGTCGCTCCTCCCGGGCTCTCGGGCACGCGGGATCGAGCACTGCTGTTGGTGGGCTTCGCCGGAGCGCTGCGACGCAGCGAGATCGTTGCCTTGGCGGCTGAGAACCTCCAAGAGGTCGACGAGGGCCTGGTGGTGACCGTGGCCAAGTCCAAGACCGACCAGGAAGGCACCGGCCGGCCCATCGGGATCCCCTACGGGTCCAACCTGTTGACCTGTCCGGTGCGGTCGCTGGATGCGTGGATGCAAGCGGCTCGCATCTCGTCGGGGCCGGTCTTCCTGCCTGTCGACCGACACGGCCGGCTGGATCCCGCCGACCGGGGGCGGCTGTCACCGGTGGCGGTGAACCGACTGGTCAAGACCTACGCCAGACGCATCGGTCTCGACCCCGACCGCTACGGAGCGCATTCACTTCGGGCCGGCCTGGCCACCTCGGCGGCGGAGGCCGGAGCGAGCGAGCGGGCCATCATGAACCAGACCGGTCACCGGTCGCTGCCGGTCATGCGGGGCTACATCCGAAGCGGGACGCTGTTCAAGGAGAACGCGGCGGCCCAGGTGGGGCTGTAGTTCCCACCCTTTCGATAGGACCAGCGGGGTCGACCGCGGCACGGTCAATGTACGCACCGAGGTGTTCAACCGCTTCACCCAGTCCGCTGAGGAACGCGTCCACAAGTGGACCGGCGGTGGCGATCTCGTTCGCCCGCGACGGGACGTGGGGAGCTAGTACCAGCCGCCGGATCAGCTCAGGCCGGGCTTGCACGGGCGCGAGGAGCTGTCCTTGCGAGTGGACGGCTTCGCTCGCCGGCGCTGGCAGATTGGGGTGGTGTGGGTACGGGTCCGTCATGACTCGGGAAGAGGCGAGCATGGAGCGGGAGTCCCTTGGTGCCGATGGTCCCCGATGGCGGTCTGTGGCGACAGCGGTCGCCGTCGTGGTGGTCGTGGCGATAGCCGGGGCGGTCGGGTTCACCGTGGCACGCGACCTGTCCGCGCCGGACGAGACGAGCGATCTCGCCAACGTTCGGACGCCCGACCAAGACGGGCCGGCCGGTCTCGAGATCCGGCCCGTGGAGCCGGGCCTGACGATCAACGGCGAGACCCCGTGTCCCGCTGCCGACGGGACGGCCCCCAGGACCACTCAGTTCGAGCAGCCGCCGCCGATGTGCATCGACGCTTCTCGGAGCTACGTCGCCACGGTGAGCACCACGAAGGGATCCTTCCGCATAACGCTCGACCCCGGGCGGGCGCCTCGAACCGTCAACAACTTCGTCGTGCTCGCTCGCTACCACTTCTACGAGGGCATCGCGTTCCACCGCATCATCCCCGGCTTCGTCGTGCAAGCCGGCGATCCCATGGGCAACGGTCGGGGCGGCCCCGGCTACACCGTGCCCGACGAGCTGCCGGGGCCCGGCGAGTACGAGGCCGGGTCGGTGGCCATGGCGAACTCCGGCCCCGATACCAACGGAAGCCAGTTCTTCGTGGTCACGGGACCCGCGGGAGTCTCGCTGCCTCCGTCGTACTCCCTCTTCGGTG
>DASZDM010000289.1:0-3509 GCA_035942015.1 Acidimicrobiales bacterium
GATGGGTCCGACGCCGGTGATGTCGGTGACCGTCGTGCCTGACGCGGCGACGGCTTCGATGATCCGCTTGCGGGACTCGGCGAGCTGCGCGTCGACACGGCGTAGGTCCTCGAGATGCTCGAGGGCGACCGCGTGGCGTACGGCCTGCATCGGCGTGGTGGGCGTGATCGTGGCGAGACGCCGTTCGGCCTCGTTCGCCTTGAGTTTCTTGGCTGATCCGCCCGGGACGAGCTCGGCCAGCAGCGCATGGAGCCGGCACGTGGTGCGGGTCCGGCTGCTCGACAGTTGACTGTTCCGTTTGGCGAGCAGCCGGAGCACCGACGCGTGGTCCGACGGCCGGACCCGGGTCAACCGCGGCGTTCGCAGCGCGGCGACGGCGATCGAACGGGCGTCGTTGGGGTCGTTCTTGTTCGACTTCCCTGAACCGAGCACCCGAACCCGAGCGGCCAAGGTCGCCGGCACGTCGACAACGTCCTCACCCGCAGCGACGAGCTGTTGGGAGAGCAGGTAGCCGCACCCGCCGGCGCCCTCGATCGCCCAGGTCCGCTCCGGGAACGGCGCCGCCCACGCCAGCAGCCGTTCCAACTGCGATGCGTTGGCTCGGACCTGGATCTCGCCGAGGTCGCCCTCGTTGCCGTCGAGCGCGACGGCGGTGTGCGTCGCCTTGTGTGGATCGACGCCGATGATCACGTTCACGATCTATCTCCCTTGTCTGCGATGGATGGAAGACCGTGGTGGGCACTCCTGATTCCGGACTCGGTCGCGCGTACGCACCTCTTTCGAGCCACACCGCGGTGAGGTCCGGCGGGTCGACACTTCGTTAGAAAGCCACTCGACCGAGATCGAGGGCAGGCGCATCGAGAGCGAGACCCGCCAGGGCCCCGACGCTACGAGCCAGCCGCAGCGCCTCTCTCACACACAATCAGGCGCGTCGCTGGCCCGATCCCGCCCGGGACGAAGCGCGGTTAATGCCGGCTCGACAACGGGCGAGACCAGCGCGAACGGATGATCGGCGCGCCGGTCTCCTCCTCGGCGGGACGCAGCACCGACCGGCCCGGTCCGCGCGACCGGCACCTCGGAGCGGATCAGAACAGCTTTCGTCGTATTTGAACCTGAATGCCTGCCGACTGAAGTGCTCGGATAACTTCGGACGCTGAACGCCAGCTCGTTGTCAGGGCAACCTCCTCGTTGCCGAAGGCGCTGTCATGACCGAGGACGACATCGGTTCTCACCCCCAGCGGCGCGAGCCAACTTCGTGTAACTCTCACCGGACCGCTGAAGGTTATCGTTCCCGCACTTTGGGACTCGAAGCGCGCCCCGTGACGGTCAACGATGAGTCGCCCGATGAACCGCCGGAGGCCGACCTCAACCGAGACGCGATCTCGCACGAAAATCGCCAACTGATCCTCCTCGCTCACCCGCATAATGCGGGCTCGCGCGGCACGGTGTCACGCCGATCAGGAAATCACGAGCGGTGGGGCGCTTCCATGCGTCAAGGTGCCGCCGCTGTCGGACGCCGCGCGAGCGGCACGTCGGTCGCGCCGCCTGCTGGTCGGTCGGACAACGCGCGCTATCTGGCAAGCGTTGTTCGGCGTGGGGATGTGCGACCCGCAGTGGTCCGCCGTGCAATCCTCTGTCGGTGTCACCACCGTCCGGAGCCCCCGACGGCCTCGATGGCCGTGCACGCCAGGAACTCCACACGTATCGGCGACACGCTTGGATCTTGGTTGCTGCGGGCCTGGCGCTCCTCGTCAGCTTCGTAGTGGCGGCGACCTGGGTTGCAGGTGCTGCCGAGGAGCTCGAGGAGACCGGAGCACGCGTCCCCGGCACCGTCGTCGAACGACGTGGCTCTGGCGAGGAGGGGTCGATCGTCGTCGAGTTCTCCTGGGAGGAGGAACTCCGGACGGAGGTTGTCCAGCTCGACGCCGAGAGCCCTCGATATCAGCGGCATCAGCCCGTGACCGTTCTCGTCGACCGGGACAACCCCGGACGTGTAAGCGTGCTTGGCGAGTGGAACCAGTCTGAGCTGACCGTGCTGCCGATGGTTCTTGCGCTGGTCGGGGGGGTCGGCATGCTGATCACGGGAGTGGGGGGGTTGGTGCGAGGGAGGCGGCAGCGCCGTCTTCTCGAGCGAACAGGCTGGCGTCGTGTCGCCTGTCGCTACGCCGAGATCAACAGGGGCCGGTCAGTCCGAGCCGTTGTCGTCCTTGACGAGGCCGATGGCAGCAAACCAGTTTTGACGCTCGCGTCCGTTGTCCGATGGCGCCTTGGCAAGTCGGGCTTCCGACAGGCGACGGTTGTCGATCTCGCCGGAAGCTCCAACGGCTACGTCGTCCTCCGAGCGCCCGACGAGGGCCCACTGATGACCGCCCGGCCCCCGGCTACGCGTCGCGCTGAGAAGCGGTGGCGCCGCGCCGTCTTGAGAGCAAGCGATGGCTGAGGGGGCAGGTCTCGGCGGTGGGAGCACCTTATACGAGGCGAATTGAAGGTGGTGCTCCCGCTTGCGGATGCTGGGCGACAAGTAGCAGGCGAGTCCCGGAGGCACGTTGTTCACTGCGGATTGGCAGGCGCCTTCACTTGCCGGTTGCGTGGGTAGCGCACCTACTGCCGGCTATCTGACCGGTCTCACCAGCCGTCACGTCGTGCCGGTGTTGCCGCTTGCAGTACCGATCTGGAAATACGGAAAGGCGGGCAGAAGGCGGCCAGGAGGCAGCTTCACCTGCGGGCCGGTGGAAGGTCACGGGGAACGAGTGGGCACGAGAAAGCGCTCCCAGGACGTCGGCCCGGCGCACGCCATATCAAGTGAGGTGGTGCAGAAGAGCGCAATCGCTGGCTTGGGCCACCGTTCTGCTGGCCTCGTCCAATCCAGCACCACGCTCGGCGAGGGGCAGTCAAGGGCGGGCGTAGCCCGGCGCCAGCGCATCCTTGACGGCCCCGGGCATCTTCGGTGGGACACTGGACACCAAGCTCGCCCCCGGGCGAGCTTGTGATTGCCCACCCCGTCACAACTCCAGGCCGAGCCCCCGGTCCAGGCCCCGCTCCAGCACCGGGGCGGGTGGTTCGCTGACGAGCTGGGCGGTGTGCACGGCGGCCTCCCAGGCCCGGCCCTGGCACAGGTCAAGGGGTCGCTCGGTGAGGAGTTCGGGCTCCACGCCCCACTCCTCCCGGTAGGCCTCGATGCGCCCGGCCGTGTTCGTCCAGCGCAGTAGGGCAGCCGGGTTGTCGGTCGGCATCGCGCCGATGAGACCGACCACGTGGTCGGGCTGGGTGATGGCGGCGGCGACGCCGAGCTCCCGGCGGCGCTTGGCGATCGCCTCTGCCAACTCGTCCCGGTAGGCCAGGGTGTCGGCGTGGGCCTCCAGCCACGCCTGGCGCCGGTCCTGGTCGGCGGCGAGCGTGTCGTAGCGGGACTGGGCCGCCTCCAGGCGCCGGCGGTCCTCCCGCCCGCTGCGGGTGAGCTGTCCTGGCCGGCAGTAGGCCCGGGCGTGGTCCAGGCCATCGGCGGCCCA
>DASZDM010000290.1:0-22403 GCA_035942015.1 Acidimicrobiales bacterium
ACGTACGCCCGTGCACCACCTGCGGCGCCCGTACCACCCGGCCTCCGTAGATTTGGCCGATGCACTGGTGCCCCAGGCAGACGCCGAGCACGGGGACGTGCCCGGCCAGGTGGGAGATCACCTCGTTGGAGAGCCCGGCATCGTCGGGGCGGCCGGGCCCCGGCGACACGAGCACGGCGTCGGGTGCGAGGGAATCGACCTGGTCGAGATCGAGCGCATCGTGGCGGCGCACCAGCGGGGTGGCCCCAAGCTCCCCCAGGTACTGCGCCAGGTTGTAGACGAAGGAGTCGTAGTTGTCGATCACCAGCACCCGCAGTCCCACCGCCACGACGCTACCGCCGCCAGAGCCCGGCCCACCGGGCATCGGCGCCCTCTCAGACGTCGTCGTCGGCGCCTGCGTCGGCAAGCAGGTGGGCGGCCTTCTCCACGGCCCGCCGGGCCCGGGTGAGACGCCTCTCGTCGACTGGCAACTCGGTACCGCCGGCGTCGATGGATTCCCGAAGGCGGACGATTGCCAGGTCGGCCAGCTCCTCGGAGATGGCCTCCAGTCGACGTCGGATCTCGTCGAGCTCGCCGGCCACGTCAACCGACGGTAGCTCGTCGGCCGCCGGGCGGGCGACGACGGGGAGCGGCCGCCCCGAGCGCCGGCCGAGCGGCCGGGCACGTCACCTCGCTATCGCGTCGGCCCTATCCTGTCGGCATGGCCAAGCCGACCTCAGGCAAGCGCACGCCCCCCAGGCAGGGCGGCTCGGGACGCACCACGCCGAAGGGGTCGAACTCCAAGGGCCGCGCACCTGCGAGCTCGGGGCGATACACCCCGCCCATCCCCAAAGAGAAAAAGGTCAGTCCCCGCTGGGTCCCGGCCCTCATGTTCTTCCTGCTGCTGTCGGGGGCGGCGATCATCCTGCTCAACTACCTGTCGCTGCTACCGGGCGATGCGGACAACCGCTACCTGCTCGTCGGCCTGGCACTCATAACCGGCGGTTTCATCACCGCCACCCGCTACCACTGAGCACCGCTGAGCCACCGCCTGCCCGCCGTAGCTGTACTTACAGCTCTGTCATTCTCCCCAACTTTCCCCACACCCTGGGGAAAACTCTTCGCCGGTCAATCGGCGGGAACGACGAGGTCCATATCGTCCATGCAGTGGCGGGGAGGTTCGGGATCCTCCGACACCGCCGCCCGCACCCGCACCTCCATCCCGCACTGCCCACACCGGTAGGTCAGCTTGACCTTGCGCATCTCCCCCGCCGGCGGAGGCTCCGGCAGCGGCCGGGCCAGCGCACCCAGAAGGGCGAAACCCACCTTGAAGATGAGGTAACCCGCCACAACGGCGAGGACCACGTTGACGACCGTTCCCATGCGTACCGTCAGGGTATCGACGCGGCGGCGTCGTCCTCGCCGGCTGAGGAGGTGCGGCGCTGGCGGGCGGCACGCACGCTGGCTTCCAGCGCCGCCATGAGGTCGACCACCTCCCCACCCCCGGGTGCCGGCCGCTCCGCCACGATCTCCTCGCCCTCGGACTTGCGCCCGATCAGCTCCAGCACCCGTTGCCGGTAGGTGTCGCGGTACCGGGCCGGCTCCCACTCGGTTGTCAACGAGTCGATCAGCTGGGAGGCGATGCGACGTTCGCGCTCGCTCAACTCCACCTCGTCGCCGGGAACGTTGTCGATGTCGCGCCGCGCATCCCGCACCTCGTCGGCGAAGAACATCGTCTCCAGAACCAGCACCCCGTCGGCCGGGCGGATGGCGGCCAGGTACTGCTTGGTGCGCAGGACGAACCGGGCGATGCCGACCTTGCCGGACTCCTCCATGGCACAGCGCAGCAGCGCATAGGAGCGCTCGGCGCCCGGGCCCTTGGACGGCGCCAGGTAGTAGCTCTTCTCGTAGTAGATGGGGTCGATCTGGTCCAGGTCGACGAAGTCCTCGATCTCGATGGTGCGCGACGCTCCCGGCTCCACCGACTCGAGCTCCTCGGGCGTCACCATCACGTGGCGCCCCTTGGCGACCTCGTAGCCCTTGACGATGTCGCCGTAGTCGACCTCTTCGCCCGACCCCTCGGCCACCCGTCGGTACTTGATCCGCTGCCCGGTGCCCTCCTGGAACTGATGGAACTGCACGTCCTTGGCCTCGGTGGCGCTGAACAGCCGCACCGGCACGTTCACCAGCCCGAAGCTGATGGCCCCGCTCCAGATCGCCCTCGCCATGGTTCCTGCACTCCCTTCACCTCTGCCTGGCCCACGTCGGCCTTCCCCGGTACTCCACGATGCGTCACTCCCCCGCCCGCCCTCCGAGGTGCTCAGCGAGGAAGCGCTCCATGGCGCGGTAGAGATCGAGGCGGTTCTCGGGATTGGCGAAGCCATGGCCCTCGTCGTCCTTGACGATGTACTCGACGTCGACACCTCGCTCCCGCAGCGCGGCCACCACCTGGTCGGCCTCCTGCTTGGTCACCCGGGGGTCATTGGCCCCCTGCACCACCAGCAACGGCGTCCGGATGGCGTCGACCCGTGACAGAGGTGAGCGGGCCCACAGGTCGGCCACCACCTCGTCGTTGGGCTCCTCCTCGGTCCCCGGGTCCCCGACGAAGCGGAACCACGAGCCCTGCAGGAACGGTCGCCAGTACGGCGGGAACGACCGAACGAGCGTGATCAGGCTGGAAGGGCCCACGTAGTCGATGGCGGCGGCGAACACGTCGGGAGTGAAGGTGACGCCCACCAGGGTGGCATAGCCGCCGTAGGAGCCGCCGTAGATGGCAATCCGGTCGCGGTCGGCGGTGCCCTGCTTGACCGCCCACTCGACGGCGTCGATCAGGTCGTCGTGCATCTTGCCGGCGAACTCGTGCTCGGCGGCGTGCAGGAACGCCTTGCCGAAGCCGGTGGAACCCCGGTAGTTGACCTGGAGCACGGCGTAGCCCCGGTTGGCGAGGAACTGCGCTTCGGGGTCGTAGCCCCAGGTGTCGCGCGCCCAGGGGCCGCCATGGACGACCAGCACCAGAGGCAGTTCCTTGGGCTCGACGCCGAGCGGCAGGGTGAGGCAGCAGTGCAGGGTGTAGCCGTCCCGGGAGGGGATGCGCACCGTCTGCATGGGAGCGAGGATGGCGGGATCGAGCTTGGGCCGGGGCCGGAACAGAAACTCGGCATCGCCGCTCTCCGTGTCGAGGAGAAAGGTGGCTCCGGGTTCGCGGTCGTCGTCGAAGGAGACCACCCAGGTCGTCTCGTCGTCGTCCATGGACACGCCGGCCACGTCACCGTGGTGCAGGACCGACGCCTGACGCCACTTGCGCTCGAAGTTGTCGTCGAAGAAGGCCGTTTCCAGCCGGTCGACCGTGTAGATGACGGCCAGGAGTTCACCCGTGCGGCTGCGCAGGATGGGCCCGCCCAGGTCGACCTCGGCGTGGGCATGTACCTCGGTCTCCTCACCGGTGGCCAGGTCGAGGCGCACCAGGCGGGTCAGATCGCTTCCCTTGGCCGAGCCCACCCACAGCGCCGCCCCATCAGGCGTGAAGCCGTAGACGGCGCCTCCGTCCTCGTTGGCGTAGACGGTCAGTGAGCCAAAGTCGTCGTCCTCATCGCCTCGCACCAGGATCTCCGTGTCGCCCGCCGGCGTCTGGGCCGAGGCTGCCAGCAGGCGCCCGGCATGGTCGGTGTGCCAGCCGGCGATGTTGCCCGGGTTCTCGGCCACGAGGTCGAGGGCGCCGGTAGCCAGCTCGAGACGGTGCACGTCGAAGCACTGTGGGTCACGGCGGTTCATCGACACGAGCACGTGTGCGGGATCGTGGTGTGGCACGTCGACGATGCCGGCCCGGACGCCCTCGAAGGGAGTGAGGTCGACCGACGCCTCCTCGGGGCGGGCCAGGTCGGCGGCGAAGACATGGAAGTTCTCGTTGCCGCCCTGATCCTGGGCGTAGAGGATGCGGGCGGAATCCCGGCTCCAGAAGTGGCCCCGGATGCCCCGTACGTGGTCGTGGGTGACACAGACCGGCTCGTCGTCGCCGGTCACGCTGCGCACCCACACGTTGAGGCGACCCTCCTCGGGAGCCAGGTACGACAGGCGCGTCCCGTCGGGGCTGACCTTGGCCCCTGTCTTCTCCGGGTTGTCGAAGAAGTGCTCGAGGGGGATCAGAGGAGGCAGGGCCACGGGAAACTCCAGACGCAGGGGGGCGAACTCAAGGGGCGAGCAACTCCCCGAGGTTACGGAAGAAACGAGACCGGGGCATCGCCTGACAGCCGGCTGCCTCGGCTCGCTCGAGGGTGGCCCGGTCGACGTGGGACCCGTAGCCGATGACCGGCACGACGGCCGCCACGTCGGCCAGGACCTCGAGGACCCCGGGTCGCCCGAGATCGACCACGGCCAGATCGGCGTCGCCGGCCTGGGCGGCGATCTGGCCCGGCCGAGAGACGAAGGTGATGGCGGGAGCGGTGGCCGACAGCTTGGAGCGGTCCATGAGGTCGGGGGCGTAGGCGACGATCCTCAAGACGTGCGGCCGTGACGCATCAGGTGGAGGCGGGCCTTGGCCGCCCCCCACGCCAGGCCGAGGTCACCAAGAGCGGGATCGATGTCGGGGAAGGTGAGGGGGGCCAAGCCGTAATCGTCGTCCGGGAAGTGGCGCTCGTCGAAGTCGTCGCGGACGATGGGGGGGACGCCGGCCCGGCGGAGCACCTCGGTCGGGAAGCACACCGCTCCCCGAAGGATGGTGAGGGGGTTCGTCCACTGCTCGTCGACGTCGGCCGCCAACAGACGTCGCAGCGCATCTCCCACCTCCCGTGACGCCCGGTGGCCGGCGTCGACCGCCTCCTCCATCGCTTGTGGGTCGGCTGCGCCCGTCCAGTCGAGGAGCCGCCGGCGCACCGATCGCTCCACCCAGGCGGGAAGGACCTCCTCCACCGCCGATGCCAAGCGCTCGGCGAGGTCATCCACGGTCGGGCCGTCGTCGAGCTCCTCGGCCACCTGCTGAGTGTAGGACGCGTCAACCTCCGTCCAGGCGGCGCAGTAGGTAGTCGGGAACCCGTTCGAGCGTGCAGCGCAGGAGCACGGCGCCTTCCACCACCTCGCCTTGGAGGTCGCAGGGGAAGAACTCCCGACCGGGGAGGTCGACAGATGCATCAGGCAGGAACCCGAGATCGAAGCGGACCCGGCCCTCGCTGACCGTGACGTCGCTGCCCACCGTCTGGCGAGCGACGGTGACCTCTGCCCGGCCGGGCGTGAGGGCGAGCTCACCCACGTGCCCGGGCGTGGCTTCCTCCAGGGCCGCCTCGGTGACGACTGCGGTGAGCCTCCCTTGGTCAATGCGCTGAAGGTCGAGCTCGCCGTCGAACAGGGCCCTCCGGGCCACGTCGATGCCGGTCATCTCGACCTGCACGGACTCGATCTCGACCTCGGGCAGGCTCACATTCTGGAGGGTCACCACCAGACGCTCCACCTCACCTGTGCCCAGCCCCCGCGCCACGACCGGGAACGAGTCCAACTCCGCCCGCACCACACCAGCCTCGGGGACCTCCTCGGTCACCCGGCGCTCGATGGCCTCTTCGATGCGGGGCGGGACGACCACCTCGGCGGCCACGCCGGCGATGAGCACCGCCACCACGACCAGCACCAGGAGCCGCGTCACAGCGCGGCGTTGAGGTTGCCGCTACGAAAGCCCTCCAGGTCGAGGGTGACGTAGCGGTAGCCGGCACCCCGGACGGCGTCCACCACGTCCTCTCGGCGTCGAATGGCAATCTCCAGGTCGTCGGGGGCGAGTTCGATGCGGGCCAGTTCGCCGTAGTGGCGCACCCGGAGTTGTCGGAAACCGAGGCGGCGAAGGGCCGACTCGGCCGCGGCCACCTCGGCCAGGACGCCGACGGTGACCGGTGTGCCGTAGGGCACCCGGGACGCCAGGCAAGCCGCCGCCGGCTTGTCCCACGTCCGCAGACCGAGGTTCCGAGAAGCAGCACGGATCTCGTCCTTGGTGAAGCCGGCGTCGACGAGAGGGAACACCGCGCCGGCCGCGGCGGCCGCCTCCTGGCCGGGGCGGTGGTCGCTCAGATCGTCGAGATTGACTCCGAGAACCACGGTCGCCTGCTCGGCCGCGGCCAGCGGTGCGAGCGCCGCCATCAGAGCCGACTTGCAGTGAGCGCAGCGCAGTCCGTCGTTGGCGACGTAGGCCGGATCGGCCATCTCGTCGGTGACGACCGGCTGCCACCGCAAACCCCACTCGGCGGCAAGCTCGGCGCAGTCGTGCGCCTCTTCTGGGGCCAGTGAGGGCGACACCGCCGTCGCCGCCACCACAGCGCCGGGTCCGAGTGTGTCGTTGGCCACCCAGGCCAGCAGGGCCGAGTCGGCTCCACCGCTGAAGGCCACCACCACCCGCTCCAGAGAGCTGAGCCCACGGCGAAGGCTGCCGAGGCGTTCTTCGAGGACGGGGAGGGCAACGACGACCACCACGACAGTGTGCCCGGTCCCGGTGAGAGCCGGTGCCATCGGCACGGCAACACAGCGCGTAGAGTTTTGGCCACGTTCGGCGACAATCGCCGAGAGGAGAACAAGGAGAACACGATGGCCCAACGAAATTCCTGGTGGCGGGTGCTCGCCCTGATCGCTGCTCTCGGCCTCGTCGCCGGTGCCTGCGGTGATGACGATGACGCTGAGACCCCGCCCGATGACGACGCCACGGCAACGACTGTGGCTGAACCTGCCCCCCCGGTGAACGAGGGTGACGGGACCCTGAAGATCGGTGCACTGCTTCCCGAGACCGGAACCCTGGCCGCCCTGGGACCGCCCGAGTCCGCCGCCGTCGCCCTCGCCGCCCAGGACATCAACGATGCCGGAGGGGTTCTCGGCAACCCAGTGGAGGTGGTCGAGGGAGACTCCGGTGACACCTCCACCAACATCGCCAACCAGACGGTGGACCGCATGCTCAGCCAGAACGTCGACGTCATCATCGGCGCCGCGTCGTCGGGCGTGTCGTTCACCGTCATCGACAAGATCACCGGCGCCGGCGTGGTGCAGTTCTCTCCGGCCAACACCTCGCCGGACTTCACCGACTACGACGACGACGGGCTGTACTTCCGCACCGCTCCCTCGGATGTCCTCCAGGGTCGCATCCTGGGTGAGCACATCATCGAGGAGGGCAACACCACCGTGGGCATCATCGCCCTCCAGGACCCCTACGGCGAGGGACTGGCCAAGAACGTGGCCTCGACCATCGAGGAGTCCGGCGGCGAGGTGGTCACCACCGAGATCTACGATCCCCAGGCCCAGAACTTCGACGCCGAGATTCAGTCCCTGGTGGCGGCTGACCCCGACGCCATCGTGGTCATCGGCTTCGTCGAGTCCGGGCGCATCATCTCTACCCTCATCGAGCAGGGCATCGGTCCTGACGACAAGAACATCTACACCGTGGACGGGAACACCACCAACACCCTCGGCGAGGGGCTCGAGCCCGGCACCCTTGAAGGGATCTCGGGAACCATCCCCGGCGCCGAGACAACCGAAGAGTTCCGCCAGCAATTGCTGGAGGTGGATCCCGGCCTCACCGACTTCATCTACGGCGGAGAGGCCTACGACGCCGTCGTCACCAGCGCCCTGGCCGCCGAGGTGGCCGACAGCGACGCCGGCCGGGACATCGCCGCAGTGCTGGCCGACGTCACCCGGGAAGGCGAGAAGTGCACCACCTTCTCCGACTGCAAAGCCCTCGTCGAGGCCGGTACCGACATCGACTACGACGGCGTCAGCGGCCCCATCGAACTGAGCGATGCCGGGGACCCCACCGAGGCCAGCATCGGCATCTACACCTTCGGCCCCGACAACCAACTCACCGACGAAGTCATCTACCGCTCCGGCACTTTGTAGAAGCGAGGAAGCACAAGAGAGACGGGCCCGGTCGAAACGGCCGGGCCCGTCTGTTTTTCAGCAAGGAGAGCACCGGGAAGCGCCGAGGGTCGGAAGCCAGCCGAGCAAAGCGAGTCCGGCCGGGCGGGGAGACCGCCAGGGGGGGTGGCGCCGAGGGGAGGGGCCCGCCCGGCGGAGCGCAGCGGAGTCCGGGTGGGAGGGGACCGCCTCGGTGACAGGACCCGCCCGGGCGGCCGGGGAGAGCCGGGCCGCCGGAAGGGAGAGAGCGCGGCTAGCGCACCCTCGCGAGGGTCCCCAGGTACAGCTCGACCACCTTGGGGTCCTCCAACAGCTCCTCGCCCGTGCCGGTATAGGCGTTGGCACCCTGGTCGAGCACGTAGCCCCGGTGGCAGATCTGCAGGCAGCGGCGTGCGTTCTGCTCCACCATCACGATGGACACCCCGGTGGCATTGATCTGTCGACAGCGGATGAAGACCTCGTCCTGATAGGCCGGCGACAGCCCGGCCGACGGCTCGTCGAGGAGCAGGACACTGGGCTCGGTCATGAGGGCACGGCCCATGGCCACCATCTGGCGTTCACCCCCCGAGAGCGACCCCGCCCGTTGGCGCCGGCGGGTGGCCACGAGGGGGAAGAGCTCGGCCACCACGGCGAAGCGCTCAGTGAAGCGCTTCGGTTCGAGGTAGACGCCCATCAGCAGGTTCTCCTCCACCGTGAGGCGACGGAAGACGTTGTCGGACTGAGGGACGTAGCCGACGCCCTTGGCCACCAGGGCATGGGCTCCGAGGCCGGTGATGTCCTCGCCCCGTAGCCGCACCGATCCGGCCCGAATCGGGATGAGGCCGAACAGCGCCTTGAGGAGGGTCGACTTGCCGGCGCCGTTGGGGCCGATGACGCCCACCAGCTCGCCATCCCCCAACGACAGGTCGCAGCCGTTGAGGATGTCGACCTCAGGGACATAGCCGGCCACCAGGCCCTCGGCCGACAAAAGCGGCGGACCTCCGACTGCACTCATCGGTCGCTCTCTCGCGGCGGTGACGTCGCCTCCTCGATGTGGGGTCCAGCCTCCTGCAACCGTGCCCGCTCCTCGGCGTCGTCGACGGGGGCGTCGTGGTGGGCGCCGAGGTAGGCGTCGATCACGGCCGGGTTGGCTCCGATGACGTCGGCCGTGCCTTCGGCGATCACCCGGCCCTCGGCCATCACCACCACCCAGTCGCTGATGTCGTGCACGACGTCCATGTCGTGCTCGACGAACAGCACGCTCGTACCGTCAGCCGGCAGGCTGCGGACGTGCATGAGCAGCGACTGGGTGAGCGCCGGATTGATGCCGGCCATGGGCTCGTCGAGCAGCACCATGGCCGGCTCCGTCATCAGCGCCCGGGCCATCTCCAGCAACTTGCGCTGGCCGCCCGACAGCGTCCCTGCGAACTCCTCGGCCATGTTCCCCAGTCGGAAACGATCCAACAGGGCGCGTGCCCGGTCCTCGATGGCTCGCTCCTGGTCCCGCCACAGAGGGGGGACGAGAGCCGAGAGAAAGCCCTCACCCCGTTGCGTGGTCGCACCCAACTTCATGTTGTCCACCACGCTGAGTCGGGACAGCACCTTGGTGAGTTGGAAGGTCCGTACCAGCCCCCGCCGAGCGACCCTGTGGGCCGGCAGCCCCGCCAAGCGCTGGCCGTTGAACGACCATTGCCCGGCGTCGGCCTTGTCGAAGCCGGTGAGGAGGTTGAAAAGGGTCGTCTTGCCCGCTCCGTTGGGTCCGATGAGGGCGGTGATCACGCCCCGCTGCACTTCGAGATGTTCGACGTCGACGGCCACCACTCCGCCGAAGCGCCGACGCACGCCGTCCAGCACGAGAATCGGGTCGGGCTTGGCTACTCCCGGCTCGGGCGACACTTCCTCAAGGACCGGACTAGCGGCGGACATCGAGCTCGATCTCCCGGCGGTCTCCGAAGATGCCCTGGGGCCGAAACGCCATGAGCATCATGAGAGCCAGCCCCACCAGCATGAACCGGACCTGGCCGACCTGGACGCCGTCCATGATCGCGGTGGGAATGATCTCCTCACGCACGGCCTGACGTAAGAGGTTGTCGCTGAACGACAGCAGCATCCAGAAGATCATGGCCCCGATCACGGGGCCCAACACCCGTGCCGTCCCCCCGAGGATGAGCACGACGTAGGCAAAGAACGTCAGGTCGGGGGAGAAGGTGTCGGGCTGGACCGACTGGGTGCTGATGGCGAGCACGAAGCCGGCAATGCTGCCGAGGATGCCCCCGAAGAGCAGGCTCTGCATCTTGTACCAGTAGACGTTCTTCCCGAGGCTACGAACAGCATCCTCATCTTCGCGGATGGACTTGAGGATCCGTCCCCACGGGCTGCGCATGAGCACGAAGACCATCGCCGCGGCGATGGCAACCGCCAGCCAAGCCACGAGGAGCAGCCACGTCTGGCGCTCGGTGAAGGTGATGGGGCCGATGCCGTAGCGCCCGGGGGAGAACGGGTTGACGTCGTAGAAGTCGTCGGCGAACTGGGTCAGGCCGGACGAGCCCCCGGTGTACTCGCGCAGGGAGACCGAGCGGACCAATAGCCGCACGATCTCCGAGGCGGCGATGGTGACGATGGCCAGGTAGTCGGCTCGCAACCTGAGCGTGGGTAGGCCGAGGAGCAGGGCCAACACAACCGAGGCCCCGAGCCCGACGGCCAGGCCGACCCACATGGAGACCCCCAGGTACGTCACGGCCACGGCGATCCCGTAGGCGCCGACGGCCATGAAACCGACCTGACCGAAGTTGAGCAGCCCGGTATAGCCGAAGTGGACGTTCAGTCCGATCGCCGCCAGGGCGAACACAGCGGCGAAGTCTCCGATCGCCGCCTTGAGCCCGTTCTCGAGTATCGATCCCCAGTCCATGGGTCAGCCCAGCCGTTCTGCTTGGCCCAGTAGGCCCTGGGGACGGATCAACAAGATCAGGATGAGGATGGCCAGGGCCCCGACGTTCTTGAGCTCGGGCGCCACGACGAGGGTGGACAGCTGGACGAAGACTCCGACCACGAAGCTGCCGACGAGCGCTCCGAACGCGGTGCCCAGGCCTCCGAGTATCACCCCTGCGAACATCAAGAGCAGCAACTGCACTCCCATCTGCCAGCTCACCTGTTCGGTCAGCCCGAGAAGAACCCCCCCGAAGGCAGCGAGGCATCCCCCGAAGAACCACACCAACAGGATCACCCGCTCCACATCGATGCCGGACGACCTAGCTAGATCCGGGTTGTCGGCGACCGCCCGCATGGCCTTCCCCGCCTTCGTGCGCTGGAGAGCCAGTCCGACGCTGGCCAGCACGGCCAGCGACAACAGGATGGAGACGATGTCCTTGGGAGCAATGGCCACCGGTCCCAGATCAACCGCCCGCTGGACGGCGTACTCGGCAAAGGGCCGCGTGCGACCGCCGAACTGGTAGAGGAAGATGTAGCGCACGAGCAACCCCAGCCCGATGGAGATCACGAGCAGGGCGATGAGTCCGGTGCCTCGCCGCCGGAGCGGTCGCCACAACGCCTTGTCGAGGGCGGCGCCGGCCAGGCCCCCGGCCAGGACGGCCACCACTGTCGCCGGGACCAGGTGCAGGCCCAGCGTAACGTTGATGAACCAACCGGCGAGGGCACCGAAGGTGACCATCTCGCCGTGAGCGAAGTTGATCAGACCGGTCGTGCCGAAGATGAGCGACAGCCCCACCGACGCCATGGCGATGATGAGCCCGAACTTGACACCTTCGACGAGGAGCTGGAGGGCGAGGCCCAGCGTGCCCCCGATCTCACGATCACCCTCGCCTAGGGGGAACAACAGGGTCCGCTCCTGGCCGGCGCGAACGGGGAACTCCAACGTCGCCCGGTCGGGGTTACGCAAGGTGAGGTCGCCGAGGGAGTCCTCGTCGATGGTGGCCGTGTAGTCGCCGGGTTCGGGCACCGCGAGCTCGAAGGTCCCGTCAGGCCCTGTCCTGGCCGTGCCGACCGTCCCGCCGTCGACACGTGACACGGTGATCTCCGCGCCCTCGACCGGTTCACCGTCTTCATCGGTGATGGTGCCGCGTACGCCTTGGCCGGTGCCTCCCTCATCCTGGGCGGCAAGGGGAGAGGCCAGGAGGAGCACCATCCCGACCACCGCAGCCGACGCGAGGAGGTGACGAGGCAAACGCGCCGTCAGTTGAGACCGAGGCGGTTGAGAAGTTCGTCGAGGGGTGCGACGAGGCCGGTGATGAAGGGACCGAAATCGGCGTAGTGGGCCGAGCCGGCGTCGAAGCGCATGGTGTGCACGCATTCCTTGAGGTCGACGGCATGGGTCCCGAAGAGGGTGACGGCCCACTCGAAGTCGTCGAGACCGGTGGACCCGGTCACCAGCTGAACCACGCGCCCGGCGAACGCCCGCCCGCTCTTGCCATGGTCGTACATGAGCTTCAGGCGCTCCTCGTAGGGCAGGGTGTACCAGTTCTGGCCGACGTTCCGGCGTTTCGACATGGGATAGAAGCACAAAGCCGGCATGCCGGCAGGAGGCAATGTCGGGTACAGCCGCTCTCGCTTGGCCCGCTCGGGTACGCCCTGGGCGTACTCGGACACCTCGGTGAGCGAGAGGTAGGAGTGCACGACCTCCAACCCGGCTTCCCCGAGGTCGCGCTGCAAGGTCCGGAGCTGCCAGAGGTCGGGACCGAGAGCCATGAAGCCGAGGTCGGCCTTGTGGCCCATCACGGCGAAGGGAACGACCTGGTGGTCACCACCCTCGGCCCGCTTCACGGCGACCGTCAGGACGTCGGTATCGACGCCGGGCCCCAGCCGGCAGAACAAATGCAGCACGGCCAGTCCCTCGGGGGGAACTACCGGCTCGACGACCTCTCGCTCCCCGTCCACGACGGTCACGCTACCCGGCGCCGACCACCGTCAAGCGGGGTCACGGTGCCGGTGCGTAGAGAGTCATGCGGTCGTCGCGTACGAAGCCGGCCAGGACGACGCCGGCGGTACGGGCGGTTGCCAGCGCCAAAGCAGTAGGGGCGCTCACGGCCACCACGGCCGGGAATCCTCCCGCCCATGCCTTGGCCACCATCTCGAACGACGCCCGGCCGCTCACGAACAGGCCGAGGTCCACCCCGGGAAGGCGACCGTCGAGCAGGAGTCGCCCGACCACCTTGTCCACGGCGTTATGGCGACCGACGTCTTCGCGCACCACCACCGGCTCACCGTCGGAGGTGAAGGCGGCGGCGGCATGCGACGCACCGGTGCGGTCGAACAGCGCCTGCTCGGGCCGGACCCGCTCCGGCACGCCGGCCAGCACGCCCAGATCGAACACCGTGCCACCCGAGAGGGGGGCCAGTCGATCGACGAGGACGTCGATCGCCACCGAGCCGCACCAACCGCACGAAGAGGTGGTGGGCGCCAGACGTGGCGTCGGCGGGGGAGCCCTGCCGCCGGTGTCCACGTCCACCACATTGAAGTCGCTCTCCGCCGCTGAACGCTCGCCGCAGTAACCGATGTGGCGGATGTCGGCTCCTCCCAGCAGACCGTCGGTGAAGCACAGCCCGGCAGCCAGTTCGAAGTCGTCGCCGGGGGTGCGCATGGTCGTGGTCACCTGGGCGCCGTCCAGACGGATCTCCAACGGCTCCTCGACGATCAACTCGTCGGGTGCCCGTCCGAGCTCGTCGCCCATCCGTCTGGCCACCAGCACACGCTCGGTCCGGCGCCGGCCCACGTCCCGACCGTACCCGGGCCGACGGAACGCCGATCGCCGCCGCAGGCGGCACCACGCCCTCCGGCGAGCGAAGCGACCCTGGTAGGGTCGCCGCCCGTCGTGCACGCGCCTCAGGACCCGACACAGAACTACTTGGGCAGGCCCAGATGCTTTGACCTGCCGCGTTCCTCACTCGAACGCGCAAGTAGTGCTGCGCCGCGCCCTCACCGACTCCGGCGGCGCTGCTGGTCGGGACTGGTCATCCTGATCGTCTCCGTCCTGGCACCCGCCGCCGGTCCCGGAGCGGCCGGCGCCGAGGACCCCGCGCCGACGGAACCGACGGTGGTCATCGAGGGCAGGGGCTGGGGGCACGGGGTGGGCATGGCCCAGGACGGGGCCCTCGCCATGGGCCGCGACGGCGCGTCCACCGCCGACATCCTCCAGCACTTCTATCCCGGCACCAGCACCGGCCAGGACAGCGGGAATGTCCGGGTCGCCGTGCTCGACGGGGCCAACGGTGAGGCGGTGGTCTCATTCCCCGGCGGGGGTGAGGTGCGCAGCTCGAGGGATGGCTCCGACGCGCCGGGCTTCCCCGTCACCGTGGCCCCTGGGGGGTCGGTACGGCTGCGCTTCGACGGCGCCTATCGGGTCGAACCTCTTTCGGGAGCCACGGTGGCCGCACTGCGCGTGCCCGGCGCCACGTTGGTGGAGGCCCCGGGCCAGGTGACGACCACCCAGCCCCCGCCGGATCAGGCGCCACCGGAGGAGGACGACCGAGGACCGCTCGACAACCTGGTCGGAGGTGGCAATCCGCCTCCCGAGAACCTCCCCGGGCCTCCCGCCCCGACGGGACCGCCGGCCCCCCCGGCCGGAATCGGCGACGCACCCGGTGGGCCAGCTGCGCCCGGTCTCCCGCCACCCGCCGAGGCGCCACCACCGCCCGAGAACGTCGCCATCTCCGGCTCGGCACTCTGGGCCGTACCAAGCGGGGGCAGCACACTCGGCGTACCTGCCCGCAGTGCCCGCTATCGCGGCATCCTCCACGCCGTCGCCGGTGGCAACGGTCTCCGGCTGATCAACGAAGTCAACGTCGAGGACTACCTGCGAGGCATGGGTGAGGTGCTCGACAGCTCGTGGCCCCGGGCATCCCTCGGTGCCCAGGCGGTGGTGGCCCGGACCTACGCCCTGCGGGCCATGGCGCTCGGCGGCGAGTTGTGCGACACGCAGACCTGCCAGGTGTACCTGGGCGCCCACGCCGAGTACGGCGCCATGGACGCGGCCGTGGCCGCCACCCGCGGCACGGTGGTGCTCCACGGGGGGACACTCGCCCAGACGGTGTACTCGGCCAGCGGGGGCGGCGTCGCGGCCACGCCCGAGGAGGGGTTTGGGACCTCCGGGCGGGGCCTGCCCTACCTTGGCGCGGTGTCGTATCCCACGGCCGACCCCCAGCCGTGGACGCAGCGGATCGCGCTGGCCCAGCTCGGCCGACGCTTCAGCTATCCCGGAGCCCTCACCGACGTGCGGGTGGCGACCACCGGGCCGTCGGGCCGGGCGCTCACCGTCGAGCTGCTGGGGGATGCCGGTTCGAAGGAAGTGCCGGCGCTGGCCTTCGACGACACCCTGGGCCTGCGCTCGACCTTGTGGACGGTTCGTCTCGAGGTGCCGCCTGCCCCACCGCAAGCCGCTGGCACCGGCACCGGCCCCACCGCCACAGGGGGCGGTGGGTGGACGAGGGCCCGGGCCGGCAACTCCGCCGTCACCGCCGGGGGGCGGCTCCTGCTCTCTGACGATGTCACCTCTGCCGCTGCCCTCGCCGGCCTGGAGGCGCCGCTGCGGGCGGTGGCGGCCATGACCGCCCTCGTCCTGGTGCTGGGCGTCTGGGGTGGCACCGTCTTCGGGCTGATAGCTCGTCGAGCTCCGCGTACCGCCGGGCCGGGCAGCCTCATGGAACAAGAACCGGGCTGAAAACCGAAAGAAGCCGGCCCGAGGGCCGGCTTCGTTCCGGAAGGGAGCGGTCTAGTAGTCCTCCATGCCTCCGCCGGCGCCGGCGCCGGCCGACTCCTTCTCGGGCTTGTCGACGATGACCGCCTCGGTGGTGAGGAAAAGGGCAGCGATCGATGCCGCGTTCTGCAGGGCCGAACGGGTCACCTTGGTGGCGTCGGGGACACCCGCCTTGAGCAGGTCCTCATAGTCGCCGGTGGCGGCGTTGAGACCGAAGGCGCCCTCGAGGTTGCGGACCTTGTCGACCGCCACTCCGCCTTCGATGCCGGCGTTGAGGGCAATCTGCTTGAGGGGCTCCTCCAGGGAGCGGGCCACGATACGCGCGCCGGTGGACTCGTCACCCTCCAGCTTGTCGGCCAGCTCACGCACGACGGCCTGGGCCCGCAGCAAGGCGACTCCGCCGCCGGGAACGACACCCTCGTCGACGGCAGCCTTGGTGGTGCTGACAGCATCCTCGATGCGGTGCTTCTTCTCCTTGAGCTCCACCTCGGTGGCGGCACCGACCTTGAGCACGGCCACGCCACCCGACAACTTGGCCAGACGCTCCTGGAGCTTCTCGCGGTCGTAGTCGGAGTCGGTGTTCTCGATCTCGGCCTTGATCTGGTTGATCCGACCCTTGAGGTCCTCATCGGAACCGGCGCCCTCCACGAGGGTGGTCTCGTCCTTGGTGACGACCACCTTGCGGGCCGAGCCCAACAGGTCGAGGGTGACGTTCTCCAGCTTCAGCCCGACCTCTTCGGTGATGACCTGCCCGCCGGTAAGGATGGCCAGGTCCTGGAGCATCGCCTTGCGCCGCTCGCCGAAGCCGGGGGCCTTCACGGCGACCGACTTGAATGTGCCCCGGATCTTGTTGACCACCAGGGTGGCAAGCGCCTCGCCCTCGACGTCCTCACAGACGATGACCAGGGGTCGGCTGGACTGCATGACCTTTTCGAGCACGGGCAGGAGGTCGCGCACGGCCGAGATCTTGGAGCCCACGAGCAGGACGTAGGCGTCCTCCATGACGGCTTCCATGCGTTCGGGGTCGGTGACGAAGTAGGGGGAGATGTAGCCCTTGTCGAAGCGCATGCCCTCGACCAGGTCCATCTCCATGCCGAAGGTCTGGGACTCCTCGACGGTGATGACGCCGTCCTTGCCCACCTTGTCGATGGCGTCGGCGATCATCGAGCCGATCTCACTGTCGTTGTTGGCGGAGATGGAGGCCACCTGAGCGATCTGCTCCTTGGCATCGATCTCGCGGGAAACGCTGTGGAGATGGTTGACGGCGGCCTCCACCGCTTGTTCGATCCCCCGCTTGAGGCCCATGGGGTTGGCGCCGGCGGCCACGTTGCGGAGGCCCTCGCGCACCATCGACCAGGCCAGCACGGTGGCGGTGGTGGTGCCGTCACCGGCGACGTCGTCGGTCTTCTTGGCCACCTCCTTGACCAGCTCGGCCCCGATCCTCTCGTAGGGGTCCTCGAGCTCGATCTCCTTGGCCACCGACACGCCGTCCTTGGTGATGGTGGGGGCGCCCCACTTCTTGTCCAGGACCACATTGCGACCTCGAGGGCCGAGGGTGACCCGTACGGCGTCGGCGAGCTGGTTCATCCCGCTCTCCAGGCCACGCCGGGCCTCGGTGTTGAAAGCGATGAGCTTGGGCACGATTGCTCCTCCGTTGGAACTCTTCTTCGGGGCGGCGCCCGGGCGGGCACCGAACTCCGGGGGGTGGACTCTCTTGGCTTGTCGTCGAATTCTCGATCGGCTGCGTTAGCACTCTCGATGGTCGAGTGCTAACCAGGAAACCATCCCTCGGCCCCACTCGCAACTGCCCGCCCTCTATCAGCCCCTCCGCAACGCCTGCGCCGAGGGGATCGACCCGCTCGAGCTGGTGAAGGCCAAGGGCGAAACCTCCGTCTCGGTGTGCCTGCCCGCCCGCAACGAAGCGGCCACGATCGGCGCCATCGTGACGTCGATCGTGCACCACCTCGTCGAGCGGCAGCCGCTCGTCGACGAGGTCGTGGTCGTCGACGACGGCTCCACCGACGCCACGGCCGAAGTGGCTCTCCAGGCCGGAGCCAGGGTCGTGGCCACCACGTCGCCTGACGGCAAAGGTGGTGCCCTACGGACCTCGCTGGCCGCGTCGACCGGCGACCTGGTGGTGTGGTGTGACGCCGACATCCTCGGTTTCCAGCCCTCGTTCGTCACCGGTCTCCTGGCACCGCTGCTGGCTGACCCCTCGGTCGATTTCGTCAAGGCCCGGTACCGGCGTGATCTCGACGGGCAGGCGGGTGAGGGTGGACGAGTGACCGAACTCGTCGCCCGCCCGCTTCTGGCCCGCCTGTTCCCCCACCTGTCCGGCTTCGCCCAACCCCTCGCCGGTGAGTACGCCGGACGGCGGACGCTGCTGGAGCAGCTTGACTTCGTCCCCGGTTACGGGGTCGACCTGGGCCTGCTCATCGACATCGCCCAGCGGGTCGGTGTCGGCGCCATGGTCCAGGTGGATCTTGGCCGGCGGGCCCACCGCAACCGCCCCCTCGCCGAGCTGGTGCCTCAGGCCGACGCGATACTGGCCGTCGCCTTGGACCGTGCCGGCATCGGCACCCCCCAGCCGTTCTGGCCCCCTGAGCGGTTGTGATAATCGCAACCGCTGAGGGGGCCAGAACGGTCAGGAAGAGGACGTCGTCGCCGGTTCGGAGGCCACCGTCTCGTCAGGATCGGGCTTCGGCTCGCCCACGACCTTGCGCAGCAACCCGGCGGTAGCCGGCGCCGTCTCCGCCTCCTCGGCCCGGGCCACCACCTGCTCCAGCGGCTCGCCCAAAACGTAGGTGTGCCAGAGGTGGCTCAGCAGGATCTTGAGGACGGCGGCAGCCGGGACGGCGATGAGTAGGCCGAAGACCCCTGACGTGGTCCCTCCCACCAGCAGGGCCAGCATCACCGCAGCCGGATGGAGCTTGACGGCCCGCTGCATGACCATGGGACTGATGACGTGATTGTCGATCTGTTGCGCGCCGGCCATGATCACCACGACCCAAATGGCGGTGGTGAAGTCGCGGGTGGTGAGGGCGATCACGACGCCCAACACCGCTCCAGCCCACGGCCCCACCAGCGGAACCACGTTGCACAGTCCGGCCACCATGCCGACGATCAGCCAGAACGGCAGGTCGATGATCGCCAGGCCGACGGAGATCATGATGCCCACGATGAGGGCTACCAGAAGCTGGCCGCGAAAAAACCCGCCGACGGCCCGGTTGAGGCGGATGGCCAGGACGGAGACCTCCTTTCTGGCCCGTTCCGGTACGAGAGATTCGGCGACGGCCCGTAGCCGGGGAAGATCGACCAGCACGTAGAACGCGATGATCGGCGCCAGCACGGCGATGAGCAGCAGGTGGAACACCCGGCTACCGACGTCGCGCACCGTGTCGATGGTGTCGCCCAACTCGCTGCCTCCGGTGCCGGCCCCGAGCTGGCTCTCGATCTCACCCACGCTGGGCAGGGTGACGATCCAGTCCTCGGACTGGGCGGCCCGGTCGTTCACCCAGCGCTCGACGTTGGCCTGCAACCTCGGGAGCTCGGCGGCCAGGTCCTCGGTCTGGTCCGCCCCGAGGGGAGCGACTATCAGGCCGACCAGACCAACTCCCGCAAAGAACGCCAGGTAGCTGAGCGTCGTCCCCGCCACCCGGGGGACCCGGCGGCGCTGCAGGGCCGTCACCGCCGGGTTCAACAGGAACACGATGGCCCCGGCGAGGATCAGCGGCGGCCACACCACCCGGATCGACCAGCCCACCAGGACGACGAGGGCCAGAAGGGCGGTGAGGCCCACCAGCGCCCAGGCCACCTGTCCGGCGCGCCGGATGCGCTCGCTCATGGGCCTGACGCTACCGGTCGTGGCGCCCCCCGAACCGGCAGCTATCTCGGGAACCGGGCTGCTCAGCTCCGCCGGTAGCGGGCGACCGCCAAGGGGGCGAAGATGGCCAGGAGAAGTGCGCTCCACGCCAGGGATCGCAGCACGGCGGAGGTGGTGGGGCCACCGAGCATGAGGGCCCGGGCGGCATCGACGGTCACCGAGACGGGCTGGTTGGCGGCGAAGGCCTGGAGCCAGCCGGGCATCGATTCGACGGGCACGAAGGCAGAAGAGGCGAACACCAACGGAAACAGCGTGGGAAAGGCGGCGGCCTGGGCCGTCTCCGCGTTCGGCGCGTGCAGCCCGACCAGGGCGAAGACCCACAACAGGGCATAGCCGAACAACAACAGCACCCCGATGCCGGCCAGGAATGCCAAAGGTCCGGTACCCACCCGGAATCCAACGAGGAAGCCGACCACGACCATCAGGCCCACCACGAAGACGTTGCGGGCCAGGTCGGCAGTGGTACGACCGGCCAGCACCGCCGAGCGGGCCATGGGCAGGGAGCGGAAGCGCTCGATGATCCCCTTTCCCATGTCGTCGGCCAGCCCGATACCCGTGCCCACGGCTCCGAAGGCGACCGATTGCGTGAAGATGCCCGGCATCAGGAAGTCGACGTAGGAGGCGCCGTCCGGCGCCTGAATGGCGCCGCCGAAGACGTAGCGGAAGATGAGCACGAACATGATGGGCTGGATGGTCGAGAACACCACGAGTTGCGGCACGCGCACGTAGGTGAGCAGGTTGCGCCAGGTGAGGGCTCGGGCATCCGAGATTGCCCAGTAAAGCCGTACGGCGAGCGTCCTGGGAGGGCCAGCACCGGAGGCCTTCATCGGATTCTCCTTCCGCTGGGCACCGACTCGGCGCCCTGGTCATGACCTCGCGCCGAGGGCTCTCGGCGGGAGGCCGCTTCGGCGCGGCGTCCGGTCAGGGCAAGGAAGACGTCGTCGAGGCTGGCTCGCGGAGAGCGACCGAGGTCAGCGCCAGGCCGGCGCGGTCGATGCGCCGCAGGGCCTCGATCAACGACTCGGCACCGTTCTCGACGGCCAGTTCGATCCTCGAGCCCTCCACGACCGGCGGTGAGGCTCCGAGCGGGCCCACGACGTCGGCGACCTGACGTGCCGCCTCGGCATCGTGGACGGAAAGCTCGAGCACCGTCGCCGCCATCCGTGCCTTCAACTCGGCCGCGGTGCCCTCGGCGATGACCCGGCCCCCGTCGATGACGGCGATCCGGTCGGCCAGGCGATCAGCCTCTTCCAGGTACTGCGTGGTCAACAGAAGCGTGGTGCCGCCATCAACCAGCTCCTCGATGGTGGCCCACAGCTCGCGCCGGCTGTGCGGGTCGAGTCCCGTCGTCGGCTCGTCGAGGAACAGCACCGGTTCTCGCGGCCGGTCAGGTTCTCGTCGACCGCCGCATACTGCCCGGCCAGACCGATGACGGACCGGACGTCTTGGGACCGCTCCACCACGTCGAGGCCGAGCACCCGGGCATGGCCGGAGTCGGGGCGGCTGAGCGTGGTCAGGATCCGCACCGCAGTGGTTTTCCCGCGCCATTGGGCCCGAGGAGACCGCACACCGTGCCGGGAGCCACGGCCAGGTCCAGGTCGTCGAGGGCAAGCACCTCACCGAAGCGCTTGGTCACCCCCTCGAGCACGATCGCGTCGTCGGACATGGCCGTGACCCTATGGGCCGATTCTGATGGTCTGAACGGCGCAGAAACGTACCGTTGCCACCGTCAGAGCCTGCCCGAAAGGGGACGGCTCTGTCAGTTGCCGGAGACGAACTCCGCCACCATCCGGTGCGCCTCGTCGTCGTGGTACTGCACGGGTGGCGACTTCATGAAGTAGGCCGATGGCCCGAGCAGGGGCCCACCGGTGCCACGGTCGAGGGCGAGCTTGGCGCAGCGCACGGCGTCGATGATGACCCCCGCCGAGTTGGGTGAGTCCCACACTTCGAGCTTGAGCTCGACGTTGAGGGGAGCATCACCAAAGTTCCGGCCCTCCATGCGGATGTAGGCCCACTTGCGGTCGTCGAGCCACGGCACATGGTCGGAGGGGCCGATGTGCACATCGTCGCTGGCGATGCCGCGCTCGACCTGGCTGGTGACCGACTGGGTCTTGGAGACCTTCTTGGACTCGAGGCGGTCACGTTCGAGCATGTTCTTGAAATCCATGTTGCCACCCACGTTGAGCTGGTAGGTGCGGTCCAGCACCATGCCGCGGTCCTCGAAGAGGCGGGCCAGGATCCGGTGCACGATGGTGGCGCCCACCTGGCTCTTGATGTCATCGCCGATGATGGGCAGCCCGACGGCGCGGAAGCGCTCGGCCCACTCGGGATCGCTGGCGATGAACACCGGGATGGCGTTGACGAAGGCCACGCCGGAGTCCAGGCACGCCTCGGCGTAGTGCTTCTGGGCCTGTTCGGAGCCCACCGGCAGGTAGGAGACGAGCACGTCGGCCCTGCTCTCCCGCAACGCGGTGGCGATGTCGACCGGCTCGGCCGGGCTCTCTTCGCAGGTCTCGCGGTAGTAGCGACCGAACCCGTCCAGCGTGGGCCCCCGCTGGACGGCCACGCCCAGCTCGCCCACCTGGGCGAAGCGCAAGGTGTTGTTCTGGCTGGCGAAGATGGCCTTGCCGGCATCGAGGCCGACCTTGGCGGCGTCGACGTCGAAGGCAGCCACCAAGGAGATGTCGCGAATGTGGTAGCCGCCCAGAGCGACGTGCATCAGGCCGGGGACTTCCTCTCCGGGGTCGGCGTCGCGGTAGTAGGCCAGGCCCTGGAGCAGGGAGCTGGCGCAGTTGCCGACGCCGGCGATGGCGAGACGGATGGGTGCTTCGATGCTGCTCATGAGTGACCTCCGGTCGGTGCCTTGTCTCGGCCGTCGCTGGCCGCTTGCTCCTGCTCACTGGCGATGAGACGGCCGATCCAGTCGATGTCGCGCATCGTGGACTCGGTGTCGTGCTCCATCAGCGCCCGCACGTAGGGGTCGTCGCC
>DASZDM010000291.1:0-10436 GCA_035942015.1 Acidimicrobiales bacterium
GCCGGACCGGCGCCTCCGGAAGATCAGTCCGCCAAGCGTAGGGCTACTGCGGGTCTTATGCGTGATGCCTGCTGGGCCGGTGCTGCGGTGGCCAGCACAGACGCTGCCAGCGTTGCTCCCACCAGCAGGAACAGCGGAGCCCAGGGCACCGAGAAGGCGAGGTCGCCGAAGGTGTCGTTGGCCACTATCTGGAAGGCGGTGGTAATGGCCAGAAGCGTGCCGATGAGAATGCCCTCAGCGGCCACGAAGGCCGATTCGGCGACGAAGGCCCGCCGCACCACTGAGGACTCGTAACCGAGGGCCCGTAGTACACCGACCTGACGTCGCCGCTCGCGCACCGCTCGCACCATGACCACGCCGAGACCGGCGATGCCCACGAGAAGGCCCAGGGCCAGATAGCCCTGCATCAGTCGGAAAAACGAAGTCTGGGCCGACAGGTTGGTGGCTACCAGATGACGGAAAGACACGGCGTCCGCACCGTTGGCCAGATGCGTGGCGTTGAGCTCGCTGGCAACGGCCTCCACGTCTGCACCGGAAGCAGTGGCGATGAGGAGCCGGTTGGTCACGACCCTGGATCCGTACAGCTCGCGCAACGAGGCTTGGGAGACGAAGGCAGCATCGTTGGCAAAGGAGCTCTCGGCGATGGCAGCAACCGTGAGGTCACGCGTCCGGCCGGACAGCGGGTCACGAAGGGTGATGACCTGCCCGGGTCGAAGGGCCGCCTCTGGCGGGCCGCCGCCCCCCTGGAGGAAGAAGTCGCTGACGATGACGAGGTTGGGGTCGGCGAGCACCGCCCGATAGGCGGTCTCGACGTCAGGGAAGTCGCCCAGCTCTGCGAGACCGGTAGGTCCCTGATCAACGAAGGTCTCGTCGATGCCGGTCACGTACCAGTCTTCGAACCCCCCACCGGTGGACGGCGTGAGGAACTCGGCCTCCATGTCGGCCAGCCCGGCGACGGCCCGGACGTCGTTGCGAGCAACCACCTCCTCGGCAAGCACGGCATTCGAGGGGTTGGAGGACATTTGCAGGTCGAATCCACCGGACACGTCAGCGGTGAACTGGTCGATCTGGTTGGAGAAAAGGTGACTCAAGACGGTGATGAACACGAGCGTGAACACCACCAGCGAGTACATGGCCAGGATCATCCCGGTGCGGAACCGGCGGGCGAGTGGGTACGCCAGCCCCAATCGCAGGGCCATCGAGCGGCCCCGTCCGAGGCGGCGCAAAGCTGCACCGATGGCCTCCTGGTTGTGGGACACCAGTGCCACCGCGGCGGCGGTGAGCACGACTCCTTGCACCACGAAGACCGGGATGTCGGCGCCGTCGAAGGCCTCGGGCAGCAGTCCGAACACCATCACCATCCAGGCCAGAACGGCCATCGACGCCAGAGAGACGATGAGACGGCGGGGCACCGCCCTGTTGAGGAGGGGAACCAACCCGGCCACCAGGACAACAGGTCCGAGCATGGTGGCGTAGGGGTCGTCGCCGGGAATGCCGGCTGCTGACAGGGCGACTCCGGCCACCACCGCCACGGCACCGGCAACCATCGAGCGGGCACGGGTCCGGTCGGCGACCGGTTCTGGGAGGTCGCGGATGGCACGGATGACGTTGACGCGGGAGATCCAGAGCGACGTGAGGCCGAGCGTCAGCAGGGAGATGACGAAGCCGATGGTGAAGCCGGTTTGGATGCTGCCCGACTCGGCCGCGAAGCTCAATTCCAGGGCCGCCTCCTCGGCCGAGAAAATGCCTGTCGCCACCCCGGCCACCAGGCGGCCCAGACCTATGCCGACAAGCGCTCCGACGGTGGAGGCAGCGAAGGCGTACACCCACCCCTCGAGGGCGAAGGACCCCACCAGGCTGGCCCGGCGCAGACCCACGGCCCGCAGCATGCCCAACTCCGACTTCCGTTCCTGGGCCAGCATCACGAAGATGTTGACGAGCAGCAGGACCCCGGCCAGCACGCTGAAGAACCCGATCGACGCGAACAGCTCCGTGAATTCCGAGCCCACGGCCTCGGCGTCGTCGAGCACCTCCTGCTTGACCTGGGTGAGTCCGGCGGGGATTCGGCCGAGTTCGTCGGCGATCTGGCGAACCACCGCCTCAGTCCGAGAAGCTCCCTCAAAGACCCCGCCGGCGTTGGACACGGCGACCATGGAGGATGGCGGGACCGCGTCGACGCCGGCTTGGGCGTGGAGTTGCCCCAAGGTACCGGGCGCCACGAAGAGGTTCAGTGACTCGGTACCGAGACCCTCGGTGAAACCTGCCACCCCCCGCTGGGGGAGAACCTGATCTACCACCAGGTCCCGCTGGCGGCCGTAGGCCCACAGGGTGACCTCGTCGCCGGCACGCACACGTAGCCGGGAGGCAAGATCCTCCCCGAGCGCGGTCCGACCCTTCGCCGGTGTGCGGCCGGCGATTCCCGTCGTCGCCTCATCTCCACCGAACGTCCGGGCGAGGGCGAAGTCGGCCTCCACCACCGTGGCCGAGGGCTGGGCCCGCTGCGGCTCTCCTGAGCCGGTGGAAGCAGCGACGGATGCGGAGGCAGTGGTGAGGGGCAGGACCCCGTCGATGTCGTCGCTGCGCTGATCCAACGCTCGGAGCCGCTCAACCAGGGTCTGCTGTTCCTCGGCGTCGGCCGTGCGCACAAGTTCGTCGACGGGGCCGAGCTTCGTTACCGCGGCCTGACGGAAGGAAGCGTCGAGCGTGTCCCCCACGACGAATGAGCTCGTGATGATGGCGGTGCCCAGCAATGATCCCAGCACGACGAGCAGTGCTTCCCGAGGGCGGCGCACTGCGTTGCGCATGGCCAGGCGCCGGAGTACCGGCCGGCGCACAAGCATGTAAAGGAAGGGCAAGGAGAGGACCGCAACGGGAATCACGGTGTCATCATCGGGGTCGACCTGTGCATTCCGCGCATCCTTGTCTCCTTCACCGGCTTCCAGTGTGGCCGGACGACCGTGGACCGTGGAGACTACGGCCGTGCTGATCCACATGATCGCCGACTATGGCCACGGCGACCTCGCCTTCGCCGAGGTCCGGCAACGCCTGGCCCTGTTCGTACCGGAGGCCGAGGTCTTCCTCACGCCGGTACCGGCCTTCGACACCGTCAGCGCCGGGTTCTGCGCCGCCCAACTGGCCCGGACCGAAGGATCGCCCGACCGGCTCGTCTACACCAACGTCGCCCCGCGCGCCGATCGCCCCGATCCTCGGCACGACAACGAAGGTGAGCAACTGGTGGCGGCGGTGCTGCCCGACGGCGTAGTCGTGGTCGGCGTGAACTCCGGCCACTCCTTCTCCTTCGTCGGGGACCAGACCGACGTGCGGGAGGTCACCGTGCCCGAGGGCGGATCGCAGTTCCGCTCTCGCGACCTCTTTCCTCCCGTCGTCGCCGACCTCGCACGTGGCGATCTGGGTGCCCTCGGCGCGGGCCTCGGTGCCGAGCGCATCCCACCACCGCCCGAGCGAGCCGTCGCCTACGTCGACGGCTACGGCAATTTGAAGACCACTTGGACAACGGCGCCATTCGAAAGCGGCCAGCAGGTGGAGATCATTGCTGGCGAGGCGTCGTCCGTCGCCGTGGTGACGGACGGGACCTTCGCCGTTCGCCACGGCGAGATGTCGTTCGCGCCCGGCAGCAGCGGGTGGGACACCGCCGGGGGGCACCGACAGTTCTATGAGGTGCTGCTGCGGGGCGGCAGCGCCGCCGACCGGCTCGGCCGGCCCCGAGCCGGCGACCCCCTCGACGTCCGACGTCTCTGAAGTCGTCCCACCAGTTCCGGGTCCGAACCTCCCTACGAACGCATCTCGCGTTCGGCTGCGGCGATGTGCTCCTTCACCTTGACGAACCCGTCGGGGCTGACGGAGATGGAGTCGATGCCTGCCCCGACCAGGAATCGGGCAAAGGCGGGGTCGTCGCTCGGAGCCTGACCGCACAACCCCACCTTGCGGCCGTGATCGCCGGCGGTGCGAATGAGCTGGGAGATGAAGCGGGTGACGGCCGGGTCGTGCTCGTCGAACAACGACTGCAGCCGGTCGGAGTCGCGGTCTACCCCGAGGACCAGCTGGGTCAGGTCGTTGCTTCCGACGGAGAAGCCGTCGAAGCGCTGGGCGAACTCGTCGGCGAGCAGCACGTTGGCAGGGATCTCGGCCATCACGTAGACCTCCAGGCCGTTCATGCCCCTCGCCAGCCCGTTCTCGCCGAGCACCTCGAGGACACGGTCGGCTTCCTCCACGGTGCGGCAGAACGGGATCATCACGATCACGTTGTCGAGCCCCATCTCCTCCCGGACCTTGCTGATGGCCCTGCACTCGAGGGCGAAGCCGGCCCGGTAGCCGTCGTGGTAGTAGCGGCTCGCCCCCCGCCAGCCCAGCATGGGGTTCTGCTCCTCGGGCTCGAACTCCCGGCCACCGATCAGGTTGGCGTACTCGTTGGTCTTGAAGTCGCTCATCCGTACGATCACCGGAGCCGGGTACCGGGAGGCGGCGAGGCGGGCGATCCCCGAGGCCAGCGTCTCGACGAAGTACCGGCTCTTGTCTTCGAAGCCGGCGGTCAGCTCGGCGATGTGGTCGTGCGCCTCCGGGTCGGAGAGTTGGCCGAAGTGGACCAGGGCCATGGGATGGATCTTGATGTGCTCGTTGACGATGAACTCGATGCGGGCCAAGCCGATACCGTCGGCCGGCAGCCGCCACCACCGGAGAGCGCCGGCGGGCTCGCCCAGGTTGAGCATCACCTTGGTGCGGGTCTCGGGTACGTCGTGCAGATCGACGTTCTCGACCTCGTAGTCCACGCCGCCCTCGTAGACGAAGCCCTCGCTGCCTTCGCAGCACGACACGGTGACCTCTCGGCCGTCGTCGAGCACCTCGGTGGAGTCCCCGGTGCCCACCACGGCCGGGATGGCCAACTCGCGGCTGACGATGGCGGCGTGGGAGGTCCTCCCGCCGTGGTCGGTGACGATGGCCGCCGCCCGCTTCATGATGGGTACCCAGTCCGGGTCGGTCATCTCGGTGACGAGCACCGCTCCATCGACGAAGCGGTCGATCTCCTCGGGGCTGTGGAGGTTGCACACCGGGCCGGTGGCCACGGCACCGCCGATGGCCAACCCGGCGGCCAGCCGGCGCCCCTGCCCAACCAGCCGGTAGTTCTGGAGCGACCCCGCGGTCCGGCGGGCCTGCACGGTCTCTGGCCGGGCCTGGACCACGAACAACTCACCTGTCGCTCCGTCCTTGGCCCACTCGATGTCCATGGGCCGGCCGTAGTGGTCCTCGATGGCGCACGCCCAGCGGGCCAGGGTGAGGATCTCGTCGTCGTCAATCACCGGGCGGTTGCGATCGTGGCGTGAGGTGCGCACCTGGCGCGTGGCGTTGCCGCCCGCCACGCCGTAGACGATCTTCACCGCCTTGCGCCCGATCGTCTTGGACAGGATCGGCTTCAGCCGCTCGTCGCCGAGCAGAGGCTTGAAGACCACGTACTCGTCGGGGTCGGCGACGCCGCTCACCACCGCCTCCCCGAGACCCCAGCTGGCGTTGATCAGCACGATGCGCGGGAACCCGCTCTCGGTGTCGATCGAGAACATCACGCCCGCGCCGGCCTCGTCGGAGCGCACCATCCGCTGGATCCCGACGGAGAGGGCGACATCGAGGGAATCGAAGCCGTGCTCCTCGCGGTAGGCGATGGCCCGGTCGGTGAAGAGCGAGGCGAAGCAGCGGCGGCAGGCATCCACCACCGCGGCCTCGCCCCGGACGTTGAGGAACGTCTCCTGTTGTCCGGCGAAGCTGGCTTCCGGCAGATCCTCGGCCGTGGCGCTGCTCCTGACCGCCACGTCGACCTGATCGCTCCCGGCCTGCTCGGACAGCTCCCGGTAGGCGCCGGTGATGGCCTCGGTCATGGCCTCCGGCAACGGTGCATCGATGAAGGCACGGCGCAGGTCTTGCCCGCAACGGGCCAACGTGGTCTCGCCCTTCCGCCAGTTCGCGAGCTCGGTGGCGATCTTCTGACCAAGTCCGTTGGCTTCCACGAACTGCCGATAGGCGTCGGCCGTGGTGGCGAAGCCGTAGGGCACGCTGATGCCGGCGTCGGCCAGGTTCCGCAGCATCTCGCCGAGAGAGGCATTCTTGCCGCCCACGGCCGCAACGTCGTCCCGACCCACTTCGTCGAACCACAGGACGTAGCCGCCGGCCACGCAATGATTCTACCGCCCCTGGGTAGGTGGCTCCCGTGTCGACGGCCCCCACTCCCGAGGAGATCTACGAGCGCTCGAAGCAGGAGGGTCGCCGCCGCCTGTCGATGTCGGGGCTGGACCTCGTATCGACCGGCTTCATCGCCGGCTTCACCATCGTCTTCGGAGTGGTCGGCCTCGGTGTCGTCGAATCCCTGGTGGAGCCGGCGGCGGGTCGGGCGCTGGCCCAGCTCGCCGGTGCGCTGGCCTTCGCCATCGGGCTGGTCTTCCTGGTCGTCGGCCGGTCAGAGCTGTTCACCGAGAACTTTTTCGACCCCGTGGCCGCAGCGATCTCTGAGCGCGGCCGGAAGGTCTGGCTGCTGGTGGCACGCTTGTGGGTCGTCATCCTGGTGTTGAACATGGTGGGTGCCGCGGTGCTCGCCGCGGTGTTCACGGTCGACGGAGCGCTCCCGGAGGGAGCGCCTGAGGCCCTGTCGATGGTGGCTGAGGAGATCGCCGCCAAGAGCGGGGTGGCGACGTTCGCCCGTGCGGTGGCGGCAGGCGCGCTCATCACGTTGTTGTCGTACCTGCTCCAGGGAGTCGACTCCGTGCTCGGCCGCATCACCGTGGCCTACATGGTCGGCTTCTTCGTGGCGTTGGGACCGTTCGACCACGTCGTGGTGTCAGCGGCCCACCTGCTCTTGGGCGTCTGGTTCGACGGACACGTCGGCTATGGCGACGTGCTGCTGAACATGGCCATCTCCACTCCTGGGAACCTCGTGGGCGGTGTCGTCCTCGTGACCTTGACCCACGCTGCGCAAGCCAAGGGTGCCTGACCCGCCTCCCGAGCCGCGGTGCGACAATTGGCGTGAAAATGAGGGCTCGCTCCGTGGGCGGCCTGTCGGCCGCAGCGTACGATCGGTGCATGGTGCAGGTCTCGATGGTGCCGCCGGCCACGCGATCCGGTGCCACCACTGGCGTGGACAGTTTCCACCCGGCCGTCGGCGCCTGGTTCCGGCGCCGGTTCCCCGAGGGTGCGACCCCACCGCAGGCCCGAGGCTGGCCCTTGATCGCTGCCGGGCTCGACACGCTCATCGCGGCGCCCACGGGCTCGGGGAAGACCCTCTCCGCCTTCCTCGTGGCCATCGACCAGCTGTACCGGGCCTCCGAGTCAGGGGCCGATGTCAGCTCGGTGGCTCGAGTGGTCTACGTGTCGCCCCTGAAGGCGCTGGCCGTCGACATCGCCGAGAACCTGGAGCGGCCGCTGGCCGAGATCGCCCGGCTGGCCACCGAGCTCGGCTACTCGCCGCCCGAGATCCGGGTCGGGGTACGCACGGGCGACACCTCGAGTTCGGAGCGGGCGCTCATGGTGCGCCGGCCGCCGAGCTTCGTGGTGACCACCCCCGAGTCGCTGTACCTGCTGGTCACCTCGGCGCGGGGGCGCCACGCCCTGCGCACGGTGGAGACGGTGATCATCGACGAGATCCACGCCGTCGCCCGGGACAAGCGGGGCGCCCACCTTGCACTGACCCTGGAACGGCTGGAGGCGCTGTGCGATCGCCGGCCGGTGCGGGTCGGCTTGTCGGCCACCCAGCGTCCCATCGAGACGGTCGGTCGTCTGCTCGTGGGCGGGCGCCCCCTCCCCGCCGTCGTCGATGTCGGACATCAACGCCACCTCGATCTGGCGCTGGAGCTGCCCGAGGGCGAGCTGGAGGCGGTGGCATCAGCGGAGCAGATGGGCGATGTCCTCGATCGCATCGCCACCCTGGTCGGGGAGCACCGGACCACGCTCGTGTTCGTCAACACCCGCCGGCTGGCCGAACGCCTGGCCCATCAGCTGGGCGAGCGGTTGGACGACGATGTCGTGGCCGCCCACCACGGCAGCCTCTCCAGGGAACGCCGGCTCCGAGTGGAGACCCGCCTGCGGGCGGGCCAGCTCAAGGTGCTGGTGGCCACCGCCTCGCTGGAGCTGGGCATCGACATCGGGCCGGTGGAGCTCGTGTGCCAGATCGGCTCCCCCCGCAGCATCGCCACCTTCCTGCAACGGGTCGGCCGGTCCAACCACAGCCGGGCCGGCACGCCCAAGGGCCGCCTGTTCCCCATGACCCGCGACGAGTTGGTCGAGTGCACGGCGCTGCTGGCTGCGGTCCGGGGCGGCCGGCTGGATCGCATCGTGCCGGCACTGCTGCCCCTCGACATCCTGGCCCAACAGCTCGTCGCCGAGGTGAGCGCCGGCGAGTGGCGGACCGCCGACCTGTACCAGCTGGTGCGCCGGGCCGCGCCCTACACCGACCTGAGCCGGGAGGCGTTCGACGAGGTGGTGGAGCTGGTGTCCAACGGCATCCAGACCGGTCGGGGCCGGCGGGGCGCCTACCTCCACCACGATGCCGTGAACGGGGAGCTGCGGCCCCGCAAGAGCGCCCGGCTGGCGGCGGTGACATCGGGTGGGGCGATTCCCGAGACGGGCGACTACCGAGTGCTGGCCGAGCCCGACGACACCCTGGTCGGCACGGTCAACGAGGACTGGGCCGTCGAGTCGTTGGCGGGCGACATCTTCCTGCTGGGTACGCACTCGTGGCAGGTCCGCAGGATCGAGGCCGGGGTGGTGCGGGTGCGCGACGCCGGCGACACCCCGCCCACCGTCCCGTTCTGGCGGGGAGAGGCGCCAGCCCGCACGGCCGAGCTGTCCGAGGAGGTCTCCGAGCTGCGCCGCCGGGTGGACGACCATCTGGCCGCCGGCGATCCAGACGGCGCCCGCCGGTGGCTGGTCGACGCCGCCGGCATCAATGCCGACGCCGCCGCCATGGTTGTCGACTACCTGGCGGTGGGCCGGGCCACGCTCGGGGCCATGCCGACCCAGCAGACGCTCGTCTTCGAGCGGTTCTTCGACGACACCGGTGGGATGCAGCTCGTCGTGCACTCGACCTATGGCGGGCGGATCAACCGGGCGCTCGGGCTGGCGTTGCGCAAGAAGTTCTGCCGGACGTTCAACTTCGAGCTGCAGGCCGCGGCCAGCGACGACGCCATCGTGCTGTCGCTGGGGCCCCACCACAGCTTCCCCTTGGCCGAGGTGGCCCGGTACGTCTCCAGCCGGAGCGTCCGGGAGACCCTCGAACAAGCGGTCCTCGACTCACCCATGTTCCAGGCCCGCTGGCGCTGGAACCTCAACCGGTCGCTGCTGGTGCTGCGCTTCCGCAACGGCGGCCGCAACCCACCGCCCCTCCAGCGCATGGAGTCCGACGACCTCATGGCCGCCGTGTTCCCCCAGGCGGCGGCCTGCCAGGAGAACATCACCGGCCCCATCGAGGTGCCCGACCACGTGCTGGTGCGCCAGACCATCGAGGACACCCTGCACGAGGCGCTCGACGTCGACGGCCTCCGACAGCTGCTGGAGCGGATGGAGCAGGGGGAGATCGGTGTCCACTGCTGCGACACGACCGAGCCGTCGGTGCTGGCCCACGAGATCCTCACCGCCCGCCCCTACGCCTTCCTCGACGACGAAGATGAGTTCCAGAACCGGCGCACCAACGCCGTGCACCTCCGCCGGGGGTTGGCAGTGGATCTCGCCTCCATCGGCACCCTCGACCCCGCCGCCATCGAGGCGGTGCACACCGAGATCGAGCTGACCGCCAGCACCGCCGACGATCTCCACGATCTGCTCGGATCCCTGATCGTGCTCCGAGCCCGAGACGACTGGCGCAAGCTCTGGTCCGAGCTGGTCGACCGCGGCCGGGCCCAGCGGCTCACCAGCGACGGGGTCGAGCTGTGGTGCGCAGTCGAGCTGGAAGACGAGGCCCGGGCTGCCCTGGAAGGCAGGGACCACGCCGCGACCACGGTGCTGCGCGGCCACCTCGAGGTGGCCGGCGTCACCAGCGCCGACGAACTGGCCCGGGCCACGACCCTTTCGCCGGCTCGGGTGGTCGCCGGCCTCGCCGACCTGGAGCAGGAGGGCTTCGCCCTGCAGGGCCGGTACAGAAGTGACGCCACCGGCAGCGGGTGGGTCGCCCGGCGACTGCTGGCCCGCATGCACAGCTACTCCCGCCGGTCGCGGCGCCAGGCCGTCGATCCCGTCACGGCCCAGGACTTTATGCGGTTCCTGTTGCGCTGGCAGCACGTCGCACCTGACACTCAGCTGTCCGGCGAGGCCGGCCTGGCCGCGGTGTTGGAACAGCTCCAGGGTTTCGAGGCGGCCGCCGTCAGCTGGGAGCCGGCCATCTTCTCGGCTCGGCTCCGCAGCTATCAGCCGGCGTGGCTCGATCGGCTCTGCCACAACGGCGACGT
>DASZDM010000292.1:0-5742 GCA_035942015.1 Acidimicrobiales bacterium
GGCCGCGCGGTGCCAAACTTTTTCAGATTTCTTTGTCCGTACCGCGCTGCTGGCCCACCCGTAGTGGGTCATGGCACCCCAGAGGCACAGACAGGATCCGGGTGTGGTCGACCTGGTGGCCATCGCTCAGGCCTGCGCCCCGATCGTCACGTGGTACGACGGCTTCCTGGCCGGGGCCGAACGAGCCCTCGCGCCCCAGGCCCTCGCTCGCCTCGACCGAGACCTGACGCACTTGCGTTCCCTGCCTTGCTGTGGCGGCCAGCTCGGTCGAGCCATCGCTGTGGTGGCCAGCGGTGCAGCCGCTGCGGGCAGCGAACGCACCCTGGCCGCCATCGAGACCCTACGAACGACCCTCGCCATCGGCTCCGCCGACAACCATCCGCCCGTGTCACTGGCGCCCCCAAACGTCGCGGAGGCGCCAGAGCAGCTCGGCCTTCCCGGGTTTGCCGTCGACGACGAGCACCGGCCTGGCCGCTAGCGGCTCCTTAGCTAGCTAGTGATCTCGCGAAGCCAACCCTCGCCATATGGCGAAGGCCTCGCCGTCTCGCTTCGCCCGACGAGGATTACTGACGCTTAGTATGGGCACGGCCTGGCCGGCATTGAGGAGAACCTCCCCATGAGCCCTCATCATCCAGTGTCATCCGCCGAGCTCACCACACATGCCGCAGCGCTCTCTGCAGCAGTCGGGCGTCCAATCGTTGCAACGGACCTAGTGGTTGACGAAATAGCACCCAAGAAACCTCTGGGAAAGCGCTTACGACGGGACCTAGCGCGGACGTTCTCTGAGACCTGCCTTTACTGCGACCGAAGAGGAACAACGGACTGCGACGCAGACGGAAGGGAGTGGCATCCCGACCACTTTATTCCCCGATCGCGCTACGGCTCTGATCACCCGTCGAACATTGTTCTTGCGTGCCACTTTTGCAATAACGAGAAGTGGGACAGTTTATGGTTACCAGGCCGCCTCACGCCCTCCAGCGAGTTGGCCGCATTTAGGGAGAAGGTTGCCATTCGCGAGGCAGGGCGAGCGGCAGCCAAAGCCAACCGAAGTGCTGGCTCTCCGCTCAAATCTTCTGCCAACGCCTCCGAGAGGGCCGAACGGCACCCACTTGGCCTAGATAACGACCGGTCCAGCGTGCGTCGTCTCGCTACGGGCGATGAGGACACTGACACAGCGACGTCCGTGTGACAGCCTACAAACACGGTGTTCGTAGGTCCCGGTGGACAGTGAGGTGAGGCGTTGGTGAACGATCCCAACGATCCTGACGCGTCCCTCGGAGACCTCATCGATAGGCGCGTTGCCGTTCAACAGAAGGCAACGCTTATTCGTGTCCTAAAGCGCAACACCCACCCAGGCTCTCCGTTCGCCTAGGCACGCCGACGCTGCCCAAGGGTTGCGATTACTTGTTCGCAGAAGGCAACCGTCTCCTCGTGGAGCTCGTCCAGGGCGTTGACCGCGCGCAGGGCCTCCTCGGCGTCGTGCAGCACGGCACGAACCCGTGCCGGGTCGGCGGTGGCGGCGGCTACGGCCTCCATGCGATCGCGATACAACGCCTCGTGGCCAGGGGATGCGAGAAGGCCCTGGCGGGTGGCCCACATGGCCAGTTCGTTATCGCCCTGGGCCAGAGCCAGCTGACACAGGCGGTGGGCAGCGTCGCTGATGGCGATCTCCATGTCGGTGCGGATCTGTTCTGAGCACGCCCACCCACGCGTGCCCTTGGGCGCGTAGGAGAACGGTGCGCCCTGCACCCACTCCAGGGCGGAGCGGAGCAGCGCCACCTCCTGCTCCCGGGGCTGGCGGCGCGAGGACTCCACCAAGGCCTGGAAGTCGGTCCAGTCGCAGCGCACCTTCGCCCCAAGCCGGTAGCAGCCGTCCTTGGCAGGGGGCAAGTGCGGCTGACCCTCGTCGTCGAAGCCGAGCGCCACTCGGGTGCGATGCACCGCCGACTTCAGGCTCTGCGGAGAACCTTTGACCCTCTTACGAGGCCCTGAGCGCTTGTGCTCCTCCTCCCGCACCGGCCACAGCACCTCACGCAGCCGCTCGGTGGGGACCGGCGCGTCGTGTACGGCCAGGTACTCGACGATCTCGCTGCACTTCCTGCTGGGCGGTCGACTGTGCCACCCGGTCACCTCCGGGCGGCCCAGCACCCGCACAACAACATCACCGGGGCCAGGCGGCTCGAGGAGGCGCTGCTGGCCGAGACCCACGTCCTGTTCGTCGGCGTGGGCGCCCACCTCGGCGCCGGTGTGTTGACGGGCGCTCTCGACCGCCAGGTCGACCAGCGGCGCGTTGTCGCCCTCCTCGGACGCCACCTCGAGCAGACGACTGGCGTCGGTCACCGCTTCGTAGTCGACGCCGGAGATGTCCACCTCGAGTCCGAGAGGAGCCAGGACTGCTTCGCCGGTGACAGAGATTGACAGCCGCCAGGTGGCGTCGCGCACCGGCCCGGCGGCCACGAGGGCGCCGCCCTGGCCAGGTCGGCCCACGGCCTGCGTCAGCTGGGGAACGACCTCCTCACGTCGGTCGGGTCCCACCACCGCTACCACCGGCGCCCACGTATCGGCATCGGCATCGGCCACGCGCGCCGCGGTGGTCGACTCCAGTTCGCCCAGCGCGTCGGCCGTGGCGCGGGCGCTGGTGACCACCCGGGCGACGAGCTCCTCGACGTCGGCGCACGCCGGGCCGCGTTCCAGTGTCGTCACTCCGAGATCGCCATCGAGCACCGCCAGCTCGACCTCCGACCAGCTGGCGGTGGCCAGCTGCAAAGCCACGCCGGCGAGGAAGGCCCGGACGCGGTGCTCGTCGCCCTCCACGCTGAGCACGCCGAGCGTTTCCAGGTCCACAAGCACGGGGCCCTCGGGCGCAACGCCCAAGGACACCAGCGCGGGAGAGATCACCGGCGCACGAGCCACCAGCTGACGCAGGTCTTCAATCTCCACGTCCCCATGAAGACGCCACACCCGGGCGCCGGCGTCGCCCTCGAAGCCCTCCGGTGCCGGACACGGCTGGTCCAGGAGGACCTCGAACCCGAACTCCCCGGCCCGCAGTACCAGCACCCGAGGCACGACCTCGTAGCCCGCCTCGCTGATGCGCAACGTCAGCAGGCGCATGCCCAGCTCCACCCACTCGGCGACCTCGTCGGCGGCGATCGCTCGCAGTCGGCGCTCCAGGGGCTCCAACTCGGGGGCGGGTCGGGGCAGGCTGCGATCGGGGCGCCGACGGCGAAGCTGCAGGCGTCGCAGCAGCCCCAGTCGCACCACCACGCCGGTAGCGGCCAGCGCCGGCAACCCAATCATCGCCACCTTCGCCGCCGCCGCCATGCCACCCAGCCCGCCCTGGGCAGGTGCCGGCTGGTCAATCGAGGCTGCGCTGGCGGCCCCGTCGGAGGCCTGCGTCGGGGCAGGTGCCGAGGACGCCGGCGCCGCCGGTGAGCGCTGTGCCCGAAGCGGGCGCTCTCGGCGGGGGGCGCCGGTCGTGGCTGTGGTCGGGGCGGTGCCCTCGTCCCTGGCCGGCGGCGCAGTCTCCGGCGGCGCCGGAGCGAGGGTGCTGTCGGCGGGAGGTGCCGGTCCCTGAGGCTTGGGGGCGGCGTGTGAAGGTGTCGTGGGTGCGCTGGCAGCGGCGGCGGGCATCTCGTCGGCGGGGATGGTGAGGCGCCACCCAGGCTGGATGAGATCGGGATCACGCAACACGTCACCGTCCGGCTGGGCCACGCCGGCGTTGGCCGCGAACACGCTCGGCCACTCGAAGGGGTCGCCCAGCTCGTGCTCGGCGATGTGCCACAACGTGTCGCCCGGCGCCACCAGGACCTCGCTCGATGCTGAGGGCGCCGCCGCCGTGGCTGCTACGGGTTGCGCGCCTCCTGGTACGAGCACGCTCCAGCCCTCCACCAGCTGTTCGTCGGTGGCCTTGACCACATGGCCGTCGACCATGGTGTGACCAACGTTGAGATCGCGCACCTCCCGCCAGCGCAGTCCGTCGCCAAGGGCAACCTCGGCGATCGACCACCACGTGTCCCTCGGGCCCACGCTGTAGGTACCGGCGGCGCCAGGCGTCGGGGCCGGCGGCGGAGGAGCTGGCGTCGCCGAAGCACTCGGGCCCTCGGCGGCCGGGGTGGCGACCGCGGGGATGGCGACCGCCGGGGCACGCTGCACGGTGGCCGACAACGGCGCCGCCTCGCCGACCCGGCCGGGGAGCAGCACGCTGAGCAGCGTGATCGACGCCACCGCCCGGGCGGCCAGGGCCCGCGGCCCCATCGACGAAGGCAGCGGCTCCATCGCCCCGCCCCGCCACGCGGCCATGGCCTCGCCGGCCAGGGCCAGCGTCCCCCGAGCCCACACCGCCCACAACAGCACCGCCAGCGCGTTGACGACCACCTCGGCCTGGACGGGGTTGCGCTCGAGCCCGAGACGCACGGCATCCCAGGTCGGCACCGAGGTCGGCAGCGGGTTGCCCACCACTAGGGCCAGGCCCAGCGGCAGGCCGACCACGAACGCCAGCGTGGCCGCCAGGGCAGCCACGGCCTTGAGGGCGTCGTGGGTGCGGTCCATCATGAGGGAACCTCCTGGAGGGTGCGGGCTGACTCGGTGGCGCTCACCCGCTGGTTGCCGATGGGCAGGATCACCATGGGTTGGTCCACGGTGACGGTGACGGTGACGGTGTCACGGCCCACCACCACCGTGCCCTCCCGTCCCACCGAGGCCAGGTAGGACTGGGCCCGGGCCTCGGCGGCGGTCGGGTCGAGCACCACCTCGCCCGATCTGCGGGCGTGGACCAAGTCGACCTGTTGAGCACCGGCCCGGGCGGCGTTGTCGGCGATGTCGCGGGCGTGTCCCAGGGCGTTGAGCTTGCGCCCGCCGTCGATGGCGAGCCCGGCGGCCATCACCAGCCCGACCGCCATAACCGCCACGAAGATCGAGAGCGAACCCTGGTCGCGCCGAAGTCTGCTCACGAGCCACCTCGGTAGCTGTCAACGACCTCCCCCGCCGTCACCTCAAAGTCACGGGATCCCGGCACCCCACACATGGCCAGATCGGCGTAGGAGGTCCGACACCGCACGGTGACCGCCACCTGGCCGCCCGGGCGTAGGTCCGACGCGTCGACAGCCACCGTGGAAGATCCGCAGGCCACCCCGCTGGTGGAAAGGTTCTGGCCAGCAGTGGACCTGGCGGCCGCCTCCGCCGCCGTGGCCGAACCCCGTAGGGAAGCGGCCCTGGCCGCCTCGTGGGCGGCACTGCGCACGTCCGATTCCGCTTGGGCCACCCGGCCGGCGAAGACCACCAGGAACATGAAGGCGATCAGCGCCGGTGCCAGGACCGACAGTTCGATGGCCAGCGACCCTCGCTCCTCACCCGCTCGGCGCGCCATCGCCATCACCCGCGCTCGTCTTCGGGCACGAGCCGTTCCATCGGCCCTGCCGCCCGACTCGTCACCCGCCAGGCAATGCCGGGAACCACCTGGGGGGCTCGGCCCCGAACCTCGACCACGACCTCTTCGGGCCCTCGCTGCACCACCACCGATGCTCCGCGCAGGTTGCCGACCTGGTTCAACAGGCCGAAAGCTGCCGCTGTGGCCTGCGCCTCGTTCGAGCCCTGCACCTGAGCGACGTCGACCGCTTCCTCGGCGGCAGCGTCCGCCACCTTCCGCGCGTGCCACCACAGCGCCACCTGCACGGGCGCCAGGAGCATCACGATCAGCACGGGCATAATGACGGCGAGCTCGGTGGTGGTGGCCCCCACCTGCCC
>DASZDM010000293.1:0-29603 GCA_035942015.1 Acidimicrobiales bacterium
TGCGGCCGAAGGTGGCGATGAGCGCGACGGTTCCCCGCGTCCGATGCGCACCTGCTGAGCCACGGCCCTGTAACGCTGTGGCCAAGAGTTTTGATGGCGCGCCCCCGGCAGGATTCGAACCTGCGACGCACGGTTTAGGAATTGGTCACAGGCACGGTTTTCGGCGGTGTGATTTGTTGCGGCTCGGACACGTCCTCCCAGCTCAGGAGTGCTTTCTGCGGTTGTCAGCGTGGCCATCAGAAACCGTGCACAACCGCCTTTGGCCATCCAGAACCGCCAAAATCGCGGCCGAAAGATGGCCAATAAGATGGCCAACGGAAGGAGCTTCGGAGGGGGCCTCGCTGGGTCCCCGACCCCCGATCGGCCGCAGGCCCCGATCATGCCAGGATTGACCCCGTCGAGGATGACCTCGGGAGAAGTTGTGGCGGCTACAGAGAGCGAGACCATCCGCAACCACGCAGCGTCCATTTGGTCTGTCGCTGACCTGCTGCGGGGGCGACTGCAAGCAGTCGGCGTACCGGCGGGGCAACCTGTCCATGGTCGTCCTGCGCTGGCTCGACTGCCCCCTCGAGCCGACCAAGTCCAAGGTCCTGGAGACAGCAGCTGCCTACGCCGGCAAGGTCGCCAACGTCGGTCCGTTTCGGCGCCCCGATCCACAGCCATGCGTCCCGCACCGCGTCACCCTCGTACCAGCCATGTGTCGGTCGGCCATCCTCTGTTGCGTGATCACGGATGGCGCCCCATGGAACTCACCGAGGAACTCCTCGGCCTTGAGTTGGCCGCACTCGTGGTGGATCTCGAACTTCAAGACCGACGTCTTGGCCGACGAAGGCCTCTACGACCACCCAGTCGCGTCAGAGCTGTCGGCGAGCGCGTTCGCGAGTACGAGCAGCGCAGCAACCCGCGCGTCTGCGCCAAGCCCCTCCCAATCGTCGAGTACCACCTGACACGCCGCTCGAATCGGTTCGGGAAGAGCCACAATGCCGGCGGCCAGCTCGGACGCCTCGCCATTAGAAAGATCGAGCGATTCCAACGCCCGAATCTCATCGGTTCCGTCGAAGGCGCGCTCGAAGTCGACGAGCAGCTTGGAACGGTTGTCCATGGGTCCCCTCCTGAAGGTCACAGGACTGCAGGCCGCCCCTTATCGGCATGGCGGCGAACCGTTCTCCCACCACCCTACGCTTTCTCTGTGACAGTCTCGTAGGACATGTCGGAAGTACTCCTCGAGCCCGGACAGAGCGTGCGGTGGCGCAGCCGGAGGTGGCGCGTCCTCGGTGGGGAGGAGGGCGGCTTCCTTCGCCTCGTCGGCATCGAGAATCTCAACCGCGACCACGAGGCGCTGGCCCTCTTGGAGCTCGAGCGGGGTCGCATCGAGCCCGACGAGTTGCCGTTGCCGAAGCTCGACGTCGAGCGCAGTGACCGAGCCCGTTGGCGAGCGCTGCACGAATCGTACCGCATCACCATGGCCGGCGGCCGGGAACAACTCGTCGGCTTGGACTGGGGCGCCGTCGCCGTTGAGCCCTACCAGCTTGTCCCGCTCCTTCGCGTCGCCCGAACGCTTCGCACCCGGCTGCTGATTGCCGACGACACCGGTGTCGGCAAGACCGCCGAGGCGGGGATCATCCTCCGGTGGCTCGCTCAGCGGCACCAAGCGAACCGAGTACTCATCGTCACGCGCGCCGCGCCCGAGCCCAGGCGGTGGCAGGAGGAGATGTGGACGAAGTTCGGGTTCCGTTTCGACATCCTTCGGAGCGGCTCCGACTTCGCCGAGCGACGCCGGCAAGCACCGAACGTCAACGTGTTCGCCCAGGAGAACAAGCTCATCGTGTCGATGGCGCTCGCCGCACGGCAGGCGTTACTCGATGAGCTGCGGCAGTGCCCGTCACCGTTCGATGTCGTGATCGTCGATGAAGCACACCATCTGGCCGAGCGCGGGAGTCGTACTAAGCGCCTGGCTGTCCTAGGCCGTGCGCTCGAGCGTGCGTCAAAGGACGGTGCGCTCCTCCTTCTGACGGCCACTCCACATGACGGCAAGACCGCGAGCTTCATCTCACTCCTGCGACTGCTCGACCCCTTCGTCGAGATCGAGGAGGACACCATCTCGATCGACGTCGCGAGCAGGCTCATGGTGCGGCGCCTCAAGCCCGAGGTGACACTCGCGGGCGGTCGAAAGTTCAAGGAACCCGAGATCCACGTCCTGTCGACGCTCGCTGAAGCTTCTCGGCAGGAGAAGGCTATCGAGCCGATCCTGGGCGAGTACAAGTCCTGGCTCGACGGCGAGAAGCAACGATTCGAGCGTGAGAACGCTCGGCAGAAGGCGACAGGCTGCGAGTTCCTCGCCGGGACGCTGCTCAAGCGCTACGGGTCCTCGGTCGCCGCGCTGCGCGCCACACTGCGCCGGCGCCTTGACCTACCACCCGCCGATGAGGACACAGACGCCGTCGTTCCGTTTGTCGAGACCGACGCGTCGGACCCTGAGGACGAGATCCTCGATCCCGGCGCCGAGGCCGAGACACCGCCGCCACCGCTCAGCCCGGGTGAGGGAGAGGTCGCGCAGCGCCTCCTCGATGCTGCCGAGGCGGTCCCGCGCGGGAGAGACGCCAAGCTTCAAGCGCTCGTCAAGCTCCTCAAGGGAACACTCCTCGACCAAAAGGCGGTCGTCTTCACTGAGTACCGCGACACGCTACGGGCAGCGGCCCGCCGGCTCGACGCCGAGGGCATCTCCTACGTGCTCTTCCACGGCGGAACCCCGGACCCCGAGCGAGACCACGCCATGCATAGCTTCCTCACTGACCCCGCGGTCCGGGTGTTCCTGGCCACCGACGCTGCCAGCGAGGGGAAGAACCTGCAGCACGGCGTGCACAACCTCGTCCACCTCGACGTGCCCTGGAATCCGAATCGCTACCTGCAGCGCAACGGTCGCATCGATCGCTATGGCCAGACGGAAACGCCTCACATCTGGGCACTCGTGGCTGCCGACCGCAAGGGCAATCAGGGCCGGCCCGAGTATCGGGCGCTGGAGATCGTCATCGAGAAGCTCCAGCGCATCGCCAAGGAATCAGGATCCGTTGGCCGCGTCCTGCCCAACTTCACGAGTGGCAAAGTCCGAGAGGTGCTCGCGGGAACCGTCGCCGACGTCGAGGGCCAAGTCGACCGCCTGATGGAAGACGACGACGCGCAGCGGGCGAATGAGGACCTGACGCGTCTCACACTCCGCAACCGGGAGGAGCTGGCTGCTGCGGATCGCTACGTGAGCGAGCTCGGCACCATCGACGACTTCCGCGAGCGCCTCGAGCCACTGCTGCGGACGACCTTCCACGGGTGGGACGACGGTGGGTCGCTGGTCGACACCCGACAGGGCACGCTCCGTGTGACCATTCCCCGTCGCCTCCGAGCTGAGCTGGGGGACGAGCTCCCCAGAGCGACCTTCAACCGTCGGGTGGCGGTCGCCTCCCAGGAGACGAGCGAGGAGGAACTCATCGAGTTCCTCACCCCCGCGCACCCGCTGATCGACGCAACGCTGCGAGCGATCCGCGATGACGCTCGCAACCCCGACTTCGCCCATCGCTTCGATGTCGGCGTCGACGCCGAGGAGGGTCTCGTCTTCTCCTTCGTGGCGCGCTACGTCGACGGCGAAAGCCGGACGGCCGATGAGCGGCTTCTCGCTGTTGAGGTGTCCCTGGATGGCTTGGCGAGCAAGGACAGCGACCGGGACTTCGTCCGCCTCGGCATCGGCGATGCGTCGTCCCCGGGCCGGCCTGACCCTGAGCGAATCAGTGAATGGCGAGGCCACTTCGAGGCTCTTGCTGAGGCAGCTCGGGTCGAGGCCGAGCGCCGAACCGCGGCACATCTGCGCGAGCTGGATCGGATCGCCGACGAGCTCAGCGGTGAGGAGCGTGAGGCATTGGGCCGCTGGAAGAGCGACGAGAAGGCCCGGATCGAGAAGATCAGCTTTGGCACAGCCATGAAGCTCTCCTTCGACCAACTCGAGGCCTATGAGGAGCGCCTCCAGCGCCTGGAGTCCGAGTATGAGCGTCGCCTGGAGACCCTGCGGGATCGGTCCGAGATCCGGCTCGCATCCCTGGAGATGCTCGGCGGCCGCCTGTTAGTGAGGGTGGCCACTTGAGCGCGATCCGCAACATCGGCGAGCTGGCCTCGCCGTACTTCCTCCTCGAGGTCTGGGCTCGACGCGAGGAGATCGACATCGATCCCGAGACGTACGCCTCACTGAAGCGCAGAGCTCGGGCGCTCGTCCGAGACGCGCGCGGCTTTGAACTACGCGGCGAGGAGCCCGACGACGACTGGCGACAACGTCGCCTGGAAATGCTGGCCTTGGAGCCGCTCGACGAACGTGGCATGAAGCTCGACGACGGCACGGAGACGTTGCTCGGTGTGTGGTGCGAGAGCACCGGAGCGGATGCGGCTGTCGTCGGTGACCTCCCAGGCTTCGCCGACCCTGACCGCCGGGGGGAAGATCAAGCGGATCCGACTTCCACCAGGTTCGAGCTCGCACTCGACGCCTACGACGGAGATGCCGATTGGGGAGTCCTGCTCGCGGGGCTTCAAGTCAGGATCTACCGGAGGTCGAGCGGCATCAGCCAGCAGTACCTCGCCCTCGACCTCGACACTCTCGTCGAGCTCGACGACGAGCCGGCGTGGAAGGCGTTCGCCGCGATGTTCCGGGCCCCGGCGTTCGCCGCCGGCGCAGATGGCGTGCCGCTCATCCGGCGCGTCGTGGACGAGTCCCGGCGTCACGCCTCGGCGCTGGCTGCCGACATGCGGCGAGACGTCGTTGACGCCGCCGAGGCGATCATCCAGGGCGCTCTCGATCACCCCGAGAACGCAGCCGTCATCGGTGAGCCGACGCGGTCGACGCTCCACGACCTGTTCGAGGAGAGCCTCTACGTCCTCTACCGGGTCCTGTTCGTTCTCTACGCCGAGTCACGTGACGTGCTGCCGGTCAGCGGGCTCGGGCCCTACGCGACCAGCTACTCCGTTGACCACCTCGTCGAGTTGGCCCGCCGGGGAGGTGCGCGACCGGACGGTCGCTACTTCCACGACGCCCTGAGTAGCCTCTTCGCGCTGCTGTGGGACGGGCCGTCGGCTGCCACGCAACGTTTGGGCTTCGAGCCGGTCGGAGGTGAGCTGTTCGATCCTGAACGCACGCCGCTCCTCGGACGCTGCACCATCCCTGATATCGCGTGGGAGCGAGCGCTCAACTCGATCGCCCTCGGCGCGCCCGATAGCCCGCGACGGAGACTCGGCCGGCGCTCTAGCTTCGCCGAGCTCGGCGTCGATCAGCTCGGGTCGATCTACGAAGGCCTCCTCGTCCTCGAGCCCTACCTCGCTGCCGAACCCGCGTACCTCGGCGCCTACAAGGGGGAGCGTCGTGTGTTCGACGACGCGGACATCGATGGGTTCAACGTCCTGCGCCATCTCTCGCAAGGAGACTTCGTGCTCGAGTCCGCCGGCGGACGGCGGAAGGGGACCGGCTCGTTCTACACGCCCCACGAGATCACTGAATATCTCTCTCGTGCTGCCGTCGACCCATTGCTCGAGCCGATCCTGGAGCTCGCGGCAGACGATCCCGAGACCGCCGCTGAGCAGCTCCTCGACCTGAAGGTGTGCGACCCGGCGATGGGTTCGGGAGCCTTCCTCGTGCAGGCAGCCCGCGTCCTGGCTCTCTCGCTCGCGCGGATCCGTGCGTCCCGCGGCGATGGTCTCGTCACCCCCGACCGGGTGCACCATGCCAAGCGAGAGGTCGTGAGACATTGCCTCTACGGGGTCGACCTGAACCCGCTCGCCGTCGTCCTCGCCAAGGTCTCGCTCTGGCTCGAGACGCTGGAGCCCGGCCGACCCTTGAGCTTCCTCGACGCCCACCTCCGGTGCGGTGACTCACTCGTGGGCGTCGACTTCGTGACCGATGCCGGCGAGTTCACCGCCGTCGAGCTGGCAACGTTCCCGGCCAACGCCCACAAGGGCCTGGAGACATACCTCAAGAACGAGGCGGGGGAACGGGGCGAGCCGGTCCTCGCCCGTCTGAAGCACCGGAAGGCACCGAAGGCGGCGCACCAGGCGACGCTCCCCGGGATCGACCGATCTGCGATCGAGGCCGCGCTCGAACAGCTCGCCGAGGAACGCGAGCGGATCGCGGAGCTCGAGGAAGGTGCCGACACGCTGTTCGACACGCTCCACGCCAAGGAGGCGTTCGAGGCGCTCGAAGCAGCCGACAACTCGATACGCAACCGCCTACGTCGAGCTGCTGACTTCTGGTGCGCGCAGTGGTTCAGCGACGGCGAGGGCGCCATATCCGATGCGAGCGGCCCTGTCGTACCGGCCTCCGTCGCCGACTTCGAGCAGATCGTGGCCACGCTTGTCGCGGGCGAGCAGGTGTCCGAGCGCCTCCGGCCGGAGCTTGCGGCCGCCGACGCGGTGTCAGAGCGCCGCAAGTTCTTCCACTGGGCCCTCGAGTTCCCGGAGGTCTTCCTCGAGCGTGGCGGATTCGATGCTGTTATGGGAAACCCGCCGTGGAACGAGGTAACTCCCACTCCACGCGAGTTCTTCGCGACATACGATCCGGTCACATTTCGACGTGGAGTCGCCAAGAAAGTGCAGGACGAGCGACAAGCCGCGCTGAGGCAGGCGGACCCCGAAATCGACAGCGCGTGGCGAGCCGAAGCGCGGTGGCTTCAGGAACTCTCCGCCTACTCAAAGCTGGAGGCGGGTCGATTCGTCTGGGTGGCACCAGACGGTCAGCTCCGAAAGGGCGACGCCAACGTCTTCCGACTGTTCGTCGAGCGCGCTTACTCCCTCTTGAGAAGTGGCGGTCACCTTGGTCAGGTTCTGCCGGAGTCGGTTTATCAAGCTTCACAGACGACCGGCGTGCGGCAGCACCTCCTCTCCGATGGTCAACTGCGATCTTGCTGGGTGTTCGAGAATCGGAAACTGATCTTTCCAATCCATCGGTCGGTGAAGGTGGTGCTGCTACTCGCGACCCGCAGTGGGGGTCCCACGGAGGCGTTTCGCGCGGCCTTTCTCACCGGTAGGAACCCCGCCGGCCGCGATCGAGCAGTCGGCCTTGAGGAACTTGCCACTGTCCTCGCGACGCTGGACGACGATGCCGCCACAATGACTGTCGAACAGGTGCGCGCGCTGTCGCCCGTTACGTGGTCGTTCCCTGAACTGCAGACAGCTTTGGACGCAGAAGTTGCGGCGCAATGTGTCGCCGCTGTACCTGGCCTACAAGACGGCTGGAAGCTTCGATTCTGCACCGAGCTCCACGGTACCAACGACGCCTGGCGATTCAGGTCTGAAACCGACCTTGAGGCCTTCGGAGCCAAGCGCGAAGGACTCCGGTGGATCGGCCCGAACGGTTTCGAATGGTGGCCGGTGGTTGGAGGGACCCACTTCTATCACCTCGAGTTTCCCGCCGAGGGCAAGAGCCCGAGCTTCTGGGTCGACAGCGCTGAGTTCCGAGAGATCGATGCACGAACCAACCCCGACGGCACTTCGGTCGCGGACCACTACCGCGTAACTTGGCGGCGCATCGGTTCGCCGACGAATGAACGCAGCGCCATCGCCGCCGTCATCCCGCCACGTACCGTGGCGATCAATTCTGCTCCCACCGTCTGGGGTGGCGTCCTCGATGACGAACACACCGTGGCCCTGGCGGCAGTGATGTCCAGCTTCTGCTTCGATTACCTCTTCCGTGCACGAGGCACGACGAATTTGACCCATAGCGCCGTCGGCCCGGTGCCAGCTCCATCATGGGAGCAGATCAAGCACATCGTTCCCGTGGCGGCCGAGGTAACATCATTGAGCTCCGACTTTTTTGCCCTTTGGTCTGAGATAGCGCCCAGCAGGATGCTTCCTGCGCTCGACGCGTGGTCTATCGCTGAAAGAAGGGCCGTTCTTGACGCAGAGGTGGCCGTTGCATACGGCCTCTCGGCTCCGCAATTCTGCGCAGTGCTGTCGACCTTTCCTAACGTTGACCGCAGCCAACCGATGTTGCCCGGCGAGGCAAAGTGTTTTGTGACGCGCGACATCGCCCTCAAGGCCTTCTGTGATCTCACAGGCAGTGAATCACTCGACGTTGCAAAGCTGCTGCGAGAGATCGGTGCAGGGCTTCCTGACCCCGATCCCGGGTACCGAGACCTGAGTGTGCGGATCGGCGCCTACAGGGATTTGGGTGCTGTCCCGTATCGTCCGACTCCCAGGGGCGGTCGTGTGCCGACCGACCCCTCCCTTGTCGAGGACGTGGTCGCAACGCTGTCGGACGACGCCCAGTCCGGCGAGGATATCGCGGAAGCGCTGGGTGAGGACAGTGAGCTCGTAACCAAGATCCTCAAGGACCTGCGGAAGACCGGGGACGTGTACGTAGAAGGCCGGGGCAAGAACGCCCGCTACTACGTGGTCGGCGAGGACTGATGCTGCAGCCCTTCGCCGTCGCCCAGGAAGTTCTCGACTTCTTCCGAAGGTACGTCCGCGCTGGCTTCCCGCTGCGGAACTCTTCGCTCGACGCGCAACGAGAGCTGCTCATCGACGAGGGGTTGTTGTGGCGGGAGCCGTTCCTCTCGCTGGGTCGGCCGGGAACCACCGGCCCACGCCTTGATTCGCTCGGGGACCTGCTGCTCGATCGGACGCTCGAGATCCCGTGGGGCTTCGACGTGCTGTACGAGCACCAGCACCAGGCGATCCAACGACTCTCAGCCACGAGGGCAGACGGGCCGCAGAACACGCTGGTCCTCTCGGGCACCGGATCTGGCAAGACCGAGAGCTTCCTGATCCCGCTCGTTGACGCATGCCTGCGGTCCTCGAAGCCCGGCATCAAAGCCGTCGTCATCTATCCGATGAACGCGCTGGCCAACGACCAGCTGAAGCGGCTCACGTCCTTGCTGGCCGAGGTTCCCGAGGTCACGTTCGGTCGGTACACGGGCGACTCGCCGGAGCAGGACCGCGGCGACCGCCGTCGGGCGGCTCGGCCCTCCGACGCGCCACCCAACCTTCGCTGGTCTCGGCAATCGATGCGAGACGAGCCCCCCGACATCCTTCTCACCAACTACGTCGAGCTCGAGTACCTCCTTTTGCGCGGCAAGGACGCCGAGCTCTTCCAGCACGGCGCACCGACTTATCTCATCGTCGACGAGATCCACCTGTTTTCCGGCATTCTCGGAGCGGAGGTGGCAGCGCTGCTGCGACGGTTCCGACAGCACGTCGGTGCGGGGGACGGCCTCTGCACGGTCGGCACCAGCGCGACCGCGGGCGCCGACGAGCTTGCCAACCTCCTCTCGTTCGCGTCCCGCTTCTTCGGCGCTCCGTTCGGAAGCGAAGCGGCGATCCAAGAGACCCCAGCGCCGATCGCGCCCATGGGGTCGACGACGCCGCCAACACCCGCAGTCACCGAGGAACAGCTGTCGGCCGCGCACACAGCCGCTGGCGTCGCAGCACTCGCCAAGCTTGTACTCGCTATCGATGTCGACCCCGTTGGAGACGTCGGTGCCCAGCTTGGCGGTGTGATCGACGAGTTCCGACCGATCGGTGTCATCGAGCGGGTGCTTGACCGCCCGGCGCCGCTCTCCGCCGCAGCCGCTGCGATCGGCCAGCTCCCGGAACGAGCGGGTGTGGGTGAGCCGGCTCTGACGCGCGAGGCGCGCGCGCTGGTGCTCCTGGGGGCGGCAGCACGGGTCGCCACGGTCGGCGAAGCCGACCCAGAACCGCGCTTCCGACCACGAGTGCACCAGGTCGTCCGCAGCCTCGCGGGACTCTGGCGGTGCCTGAACCCTGAATGCGGTGTGCTTCTTCCGCCCGACAGCAGCAGGTGTCGGACCTGCGAGGCGCTCGCGTTGCCGCTCGCGACCTGCCGGACGTGCGGCGAGGCGTACTGGACCAGTCCGGCGCCCCGCCGCGAGCTGACGAGCATCGAGCAGCTGCAAGCCGTCGAGGCACCGCGCGGCAGCCCCGTGGTGTTCGCGGCCAGCCCGGAGGAGCTGGCTGACCCCATCGACGAGGACGAGGACAGCGGCCGGGTCGTGTGGGACGAGACCACGGCATGTCCGTGGTGCGGCGCGTTCAGCGCGTCAGGTGGTGACGTGTCCCATTTGCGTGACTGCCCACACCCCTACGGCGCCAAGACCTTCCGAGCATCGGCGGACGAAGCGCACTGCCCCAGCTGCGGCGATCGAGGCGCGCAGAACCGCCCCATCCTCCTCCCGCTCAAGGGCTCGGCGGCCGCTTCGGCTGCCGTGCTCACGCAGGGCCTCTCCGACGAGCTGCGCCTCCGCGAGGGAGATGCCGCGGGCCGGTTGCTCGTGTTCGCGGACAGTCGCCAGAACGCCGCGCAGCAGGCCGGCTACGCCGACGACCAAGGCGCTCGCATCGCGGTTCGGCAGCTCGCCGTCGACGCGCTGGAGCCCGGGACGCTCGCCATGAACGCCCTCGAGCAACGCGTCCGATCTCGCCTCACAGACGACAGCGAGATGCTGCGACGCTGGCTCGCCGGTGAGAGCCGAGATCGCTTCGGCGAGGTGTCCGATCCGGCCTACCTGCCCTCGAGCGAGGAGAAGAACCACCTCGAGCAGCAGCTCAGCTGGGAGCTCGCCCTCGAGTTCACCGAGCGCAGCCGCCGCCGTTTCTCCCTCGAGCAGGAAGGCATGGTGATCGTCGGAGTCGACGCGTTCGATGACATCGTCAGTGCAATCGCCAGTGGATGGGCTTCACATCCCTTCGGCGACCGGCTCGCGGCCTACGTCCACGCCGTCGTCGACGCCCTGCGGCAAGCGCGTGCTGTCGATCATCGGTGGCTGAAGCTCTCGCCCCGCACCCTGGCCCGCAACCACGGGATCCGAGTCGGTGACCGCGCCGTGACCTCCGCTCGCGGCTTCGCCTCGAAGAAGTTCCGCAGCGCCAAGGACGGCGTCGACATCCGCGGCTGGACCGCTCCCAAGAACATGAGCCGGCTCACCGAGCTCGCCGGGCGTTTGCTCGATGTCCCACCCACCTCGCTCAACCAGTCGATCGAAACCCTGGCCGAGCACTTGCATCGCGTCGGTCTCATCAAGCAGGCCAAGATCGGCGGTAAGAAGTGCTTCCAGCTCGACCACAAGCGCCTGCTGCTCACGCTGCGCACCGACGAGCCACTATGGCGTTGCAGCCGGTGTGGCCATATTCGCCCGACGGTCGCACTTAACGTCCATGGTGATCCGCTATGCGTCCGCTGGCAGTGCCGCGGCCGACCGGAGCCCTGGGAGCCGGCTGTCGAACGCGACTTCTACCGCAGCCAGTACGAATCGGAGCCCCGACGCTTCATAGTGCGCGAACACTCGGGGCAGGTCGAGGGCGAGGAGCGCCTGAGTCTCGAACTCCGCTTCAACGACCCCGACCGACCGATCATCGACGTGCTCGCATGCACCCCGACGCTCGAGGTCGGCGTCAGCCTCGACGACCTCAACGCCGTGGTCCTCCGCAACCTGCCGCCGACGCCGGCCAACTACGCCCAGCGGATCGGTCGAGCAGGTCGACGGAGCAAGGTCGCGCTCTCGGTCGCCCACGCCGGCCACGGTCCCCACGACAGCTACTACTTCGCCAACCCGAGCGACATGATCGCGGGCCAGGTCCGCGCCCCGGCCATCAGCCTCGACAACGCGCCGCTGTTGAAGCGGCACATCAACTCACTCGTGCTCGAGATCCTCCGACTCGACCTCCCCGAGCGGTGGGTTCCACCGCTCGACGCCGACGGCTGGGATGCCGGGGACGCGACGATCGCCGACCCAGATGGCGTCCTGTTGGAGTCCACCCTCAAGCCCTTCGCGGACCGACTCGGCGACACCGCAGTGCGGGCCAAGGTCGACGATGCCGTGCATGGGGCCTTCTTCGCGGATCCGGAGACGACGCCCATCGACGAAGCCGCCTCCGCCTGCGCAGAGCAGGTTGACCACTTCCTCATAGATCTCCGCGCCGCGCTGAACCGCTGGTGCCACCGCTACCGGGATCTGCTCGATGCCTGGAAGACCAGCGTGTCGGCACCTGGACTGCCCTCGCCTGCTCGGAAGGAGTACCAGGACCGGCTCTACCGCGAGCTCGTGCGGCTGTCGAATCCTCAGACGCCGGAGTACCGGCCACTCGGTTTCCTCGGCCTCGTCGGGTTCCTGCCGCGCTACGGCTTCACCTCCGACTCAGTTCTGCTGTACCCGCCCGGCGGCGACGACCCCATCGTGCAGGGCGCGCCAGTGGCTGTCACCGAGTTTGCCCCCGACAACGTCGTCTATGCCCGCGGCAAGAAGCTCAAGGTGCGGCGGCTCGACCCAACACCCGTCGAGGAGGCGTCCGCCGGTGCCGAGCATCGCGACAACGTGCTATCCACCGCGCGCCGCTGCGACAGCTGCGACTACCTCACCGGCGATCCCCTCATCAAGCAGTGCCCGGAGTGCAACCGCGACCTGGTGTCTCAGGGTGTAATCCGCCTCACCGGCGTTCGGGGTAGCGGCGCCAACATCTCCTCAGAGGACGAGTACCGCACCAGTGCGCAGTACGACGTGCGGACCATCCTCGGTGAGCCAACCGCTCCCGAGGAGGCGCTCGAGCTCGCCGGCTTCCGCATGATCCGCAGCGCCGGGCGCAGCATCACGATCGCCAACCGAGGACTGCGTGACCGTGACACCGGCGAGGCCCACGGGTTCGACCTCTGCACGGGCTGCGGACTCGCGCTCGAGTCGCGGCCCGCCGGAGAGGGCGACGACGAGGAGCAAGACGTCGAGGCTGAAGCCGATTCTCGTCACCGCCCGGGATGCCCTGGGGCCAAGGACGTTGACAGGACAGTTGTCCGCCGCAACACCTGGCTCATCGCTGAGATCAAGGGCGATGCCATGGAGCTCCAACTTCCGCTGGCGGCGAGAGACGACGGCTTCGCGTCGTGGCGCCTGACGCTCGCCGAGGCGCTGACGCTCGGAGTTCGGGAGACGATGCAAGCGGGGCGGAATGATCTTCGCTGGTTCGAGAAGCGCCAAGACGATGAGCCCGTGTCACTCGTGATCTACGACGTCATGCCGGGCGGCACCGGGTACCTCCCCAAGCTGTTCGTCAACGGTGGAGATGGCCTGAAGGCTGCGGCGAGCGATGCCCTCCATCGCCTCGAGACGTGTACGTGCGCCAACTCCTGCCACCGCTGCCTTCGCGACTTCTGGAACCAAAGGCACCATCTGTTGCTTGACCGCTTCGAAGTCATCGGAACCTTGCGCCGCATTGTCGGCGCCGCCGGACTTGCCGATGCGGAGCTCGACAACGAACGACTCGAGTCCTTCCTGGAGCAGGAGTTCTTCGAGCGCCTCGCCGATGCCGGCCTGCCGCTGCCGACACTCCAAGTCAGCCGGTACGTGGGACAGCGCCTCATCACGCGCGTCGACGCGGAGTACCGAGAGCCTGACATCTCGATCTACCTCGACGGGCGCGCATACCACGCCCAGGATCCCAACAAGATCTGCGATGACCTCCACCGACGGAACCAGCTCGAGCACCGCGGCGTGTGTGTCCTCGAGTTCACCTACGGCGACGTCATGAGCCACTTCGACGTCATCATCGAAACAATCAGCGCCGTCCTCGAGGGCACCGGCAAGGACGTCGATCCTTCGGCATTGCCGGGCATCACCGTCGTGCATCGTGACGACGCGGCGAAGCAGGCCGACATCGAGATCGCCGCGGATGCATGGCTGGCCGGCGATGCCGCCCGCTCCCAGTCACTCCACAGCGCGAACCAGCTTCGGGTCGCCGGGTGGCGCCTCCAACGACGGATCGCCGGAGATGGCAGCTAGCCGGATCCCCACGCGAGCGCGTCCATAACAGCCTCGGGGCCGACCACCTCAAGGAACGTCTGCGCCCTGCTCAGTCCCGTGTAGGCGAGCGACCGATCCAGCTCGTCAACGAGCTCAGGGATCACAACGATCACGACTTCGGCTTCGAGCCCCTTGTAGCGCTGCACCGTCTCGACCGCGATCCCGTCTTCGCCATGTGCCACGAGCCCAATGCCGTCGACGTCGCGCCCACGAAGCCGTCCAGCAACTTCCCATGTTGTGCTCAGAACTTGGATCTGCGCTGGCTCCACGCCTTCGGCCAGCAGCTCGCCGAGCCGGGCGAGTACACGATTCACCGCCGCGTCGACCGAACCAACGACGTGGAACTTCGGCTTCGGGCCTTCCACCTTGTTTGTCTTCACCTCTCCGCCCAACACCGCGGCCACCTTCTCCGCCACTGGTCGGGTGTTTCGGCAGTTCTTCGTGAGCCGGTACTCGAACGCACCGGTATCGAACGGAGAACACCAGCCCGGCACGAAGAGCGCCTGGTGCGTGTCCGCGAAGACGTAGAACCAGCCGTCGTCGAGATCTCGCACGACGAGGTGTAGGGCGTCCCACCAGTTCGCGCGGAAGTCCTGGCCTTCATCGACGACGACGGCGTCGACCTCAAACCCGGTTTCGGCGGCAACTTCCGGGAACAGTGTCGGGAGTTCCCGATCCCACCACTCCTGCGAGGGGTCGTCTGGAATCAAGCGTTGGGCGCGAACGGCGAGCCCACGGGCGACCTGATGAAACGTCCCGGCGGTGACGAGCGCACTTCCGTCGAACTCTGCGGCGAGCTTCTCGCCAAGGAGCTGGTTGAAGCACACGAGCAGCACCGAGGCGCCCAAGTTGGCGAGACGACGTGTCCGCTCGACGGCGAGCAGGGTCTTCCCTGTTCCGGCACCCCCGAGGACCAGTGCCTGCCGATTGCCGCCGATGGCGTCGAGGATCTCGTACTGCTCGTTCGTCAGTTCAATGAGGGCCGCAGACGCGTCGGCCAACTCGTCCCGCAGCAGCCGCCTCACCGTGACCGAGGGAACCAGTAGCTTCCGTATCCGAGCCAGTTGTGCGTCCGTGAGTCGCTGCGGCGGCTTCCAGTAGTCGACCAGACGGCTGATGCTGCGCTCGATCTGCTGAAGATCACCGGCGTCCAGGATGATCTCCCGAGGCCCCTGCGGACCCAGGCTCTCGTGCACTCGAACGTGTGGGAACGCCACCGCTCGCCCGACGCGAGGCCCATGACCGAGGCCTTCCACCTCGGTTGCAAGGAAGTCAGACAGGTGTCGTTTGCAGGCCTCGGCTTGGTTAAACGGGTCGTCGATGGGGTGGAGGCGTCCGCTGGCGTGTCGACGGAAGTATCTGCCCTCGTCGATCACCACCTCGCCGCCCTTCGCCTCGATGACGAGGACGCCCTGGAGGGGGTGGAACAGTGCGAAGTCCGTCTCGCCGTCCCCCTGCCGGCCCCGGCGCAGCGCCTGCCACTTGATGTTGTGGAAGACCGTCCAAGAGCCGTCAAGTTCCCGCAGCCTCGCTAGAACGCGCCGCTCCGAGTCGTGCTCAGGCTCGCGGTGCTCAGGAAACACCCTGGCCATGACCAGCATGCTGCCAGCGATGGGCCGAGGACGCTGGGCGCGGAGCGCAAACAACAGAGGACGGACGAGGTGCTCTGATCACAACCCCTCGACCGGGCCCCGACATCGACTGGGGCCGGGCGGTATCGTCGTCCCGACCTCCACCCGCCGCGAGATCGGCATTCCGGCGGCGCCCGGCGAACTCGAAGGGGATTGGGCTCCAGATGGAAAAGAAGTTTACGAGCGACGAGGTACCGCTTGGGCAGCTTCTCGATCAGGCGGCTGTCGGGACTCTACAACTGCCGGACTTCCAACGTGGATGGGTCTGGGATGACAACCACATCGTGAGCCTGCTGGCCTCAGTTTCTCTTTCGTACCCAATTGGTGCCGTAATGACGCTCCAAGCGGGAAACCCCGATGTTCGGTTTCGGCCCCGTGCGCTTGAGGGCGCCGAGTTTCACACGCCAAAGGAACCCGAAATCCTCCTCTTGGACGGGCAACAGCGAATGACGTCTCTATTCCTGGCGCTCAAGTCGCCAAAGCCCGTGCCCACCCGAGATCAGCGCGGCAAAGAATTGCATCGCCATTACTACGCCCACATGAATAACTGCACCAACCCTATGGCAGACCGCGAGGAGGACGGGATCGTCAGCGTGCCGGCGGATCGCCTCATCGCTAAGGACTTTGGCCGGCGGGTGATTAGCGACGTTCGAACGCGCGAGGGCGAGATCCATGCCGAACTATTTCCATTGGAAATGGTCATGGATGCCGGTCGCACTATGGACTGGCAGATGGCGTACCTTGAATTTGGCCCCGGCGACCGAGGAGAGCGCTTCGAAAAGTGGAAGCGGTTCGCTCAACACATCATTACGCCTTTTCTTCAATACCAGGTACCGCCAATCCAGCTGGCGCGGTCCACGCCAAAAGAAGCCGTATGCCAAGTGTTCGAGAAGGGCAACACTGGCGGTGCATCGCTGACGGTGTTCGAGCTTCTTACGGCGACGTACGCTGCCGACGACTTCAATCTTAGGGACGACTGGATTGCTCTTCGCCGGAGGTTCGACAAGCATCCAGTTCTCCGACGTTTTCAGGCCACCGACTTCCTACAAGTGGTGACGCTGCTCGCTACATATCAGCGGCGAGAGGACCACCTCGAAGCCAATCCGTCCGACGACAAGGCACCCGCTGTCTCGTGTAAGCGCCGGGATGTCCTTCGCCTCAGTCTCGAGGACTACCGTAAGTGGGCGGACATCGCAGCTCAAGGCATAGAGCGTTCAGTCCCCTTCCTTCATGGGGAGCACGTCTTTCGTGATCGTGATCTTCCGTATGCGACGCAACTCGTCCCTTTGGGAGCCACGTTCGGGTTACTGGGCGAGAAAGCAGAGACGCACGCCAACCGCCAACGGCTTCGACAGTGGTTCTGGTGCGGAGTGTTTGGTGAAATGTATGGAGGTTCCACCGAAACGCGGTTCGCTAACGACCTACAGGACTGCGTCGCTTGGATACGGACCGACGGGCCTGACCCAAGGACAACAAAGGATGCACAGTTCCAAGCTGAGCGCTTGCTGACCCTTCGCTCGAGGAACAGTGCGGCGTACAAGGGACTCTATGCACTGCAGATGAAACGGGGCGGTCGGGATTTCCGTACCGGCAACCCGATCGATGTCCACGCCTACTTCGATGACAACATTGATATTCACCACATTTTTCCCCAGACTTGGTGTTCTAGGAACGCCGTCGACAGCGGCCTTGCCGACTGTGTTGTCAACAAGACGGCGATCGACGCCCATACAAATCGGCGTATTGGCGGAAACGCGCCCAGCGCCTATCTCCGACGGATTGAGATAAATGATGGCATCGCGGGTCACGACCTCGACGCCATCGTCCGGTCGCACGACATTGACCCTGTCGCCCTTCGCCAAGATGACTTTGCCTCATTCTTCAACCAGCGCTTCGAACGGCTACTGATCCAGATCGAAGAGGCGATGGGGAAGCCGGTCAACCGGTCCGCGGACCGAGCGGAGAGTCCATTCATGGATGCAGCGAGCGAGCAGGGCGCCGTCGAAGACGGCGTACGTATGTTACTGACGGCCGGGGAAAGCCGAGTCGTTGAGTTCAAGTCGACGGGCCGCAAGAACCTCCATACCGGGAGCAAGGATGCTGCGATTGAGTGGTCGATCGTGAAATCCATCGCAGCGTTCATGAATGCCCATGGAGGCACCTTGCTGGTCGGCGTGGATGATGAGGGATCATCAGTAGGGATTGAACACGACTTTCCATTCGTGAAGTCGTCAGATCGCGACGGATGGGAGCTTTGGCTGACTGAGGTCGTGTCGCAGACTCTCGGAAAGGTAGCTGCCACTGAGCTCCAGGTTCGCTTCTGCATCATCGATGGCCGGACCGTTGCACGCATTGACATCGGTCCGAGCGCCAAGCCGGTTTTCGCCACTCCGATCAAGGGCGAAAAGCGCGATGTGTTCTTCGCTCGGATTAATAACTCGACACAGGAGCTCGCTGGCCAGGCTTTGCTCGACTACCAAAAAAAGCGGTGGCCGGCGTGAGCGACTGATCGGGCATCAGGCTTTCCGCATGGGCGCGCGCATCCGGCATCTTGTTGTTGGCCGCCGACTCCAGGAGCGCATACTCGAGACTCATCCCGAGGCCCGCCTTCGAAGTCGCCAGTCGCGGTACCAGGGCCGGATCCTGAGGTGCGCCGGCGGCAGGGTGCCGTGCACCATCAGTGCGTCCCCCGCTCGCAACTGGCGCAGGGACGCCGGCGGCACGAGCGGCACGCTGGTGATGGCCGGACGATGGGGATCGCTGTTGGGCTGACCACCGAGGCGTGACGCGACGTGCTCGTCGCCGAGCAGCTGGCTCAGGTAGTCGAGGCCGGTGGCATCGCTCATGCCGGGGAAGAACAGCTTGGTCATGTGGTTGGTGAGGATGGCCGGCGCCTGGCGCCCGTAGGCGGCCTCGATCTGGGCGATCGACTGCCAGGCGGTGACGAGCTGCACCCCGACCCCTGACAACGTCGACGCCCACGACGGCAGCTGGTCAGGCCGCAGCGTCGCTGCTTCGTCGATGACGAGCAGCAGCGGGGGGTCGAGCGGCTTGTTGGTCTGCACGAAGTGCTCGAAGGCTTGACCGACGAGGTCGTTGAGCAGCCCGCCGAGTACGGGGCGCAGGCGGTGCTGGTCGTTGAGCGGGATGCAGACGTAGAGGGTGTTGTTCTTCTCGAGGAGCCAGTCGAGGTCGATGGTGCAAGATGCGGTCGATCGAGCGACGAGGGGGTCGATCCACGGCCACACCATGGTGCGCCCGGTGGCGTAGACGGAGGAAACGGTGCGGTGGTCATTGCGCCAGAGCCCCTCGAGGACCGTGGTGGCGAACCGTCCCGCCTCCTTGCGCTGGGCCTCGCCATCGCCCTTCAGGGCCCGCACCAGCGGTTGCACCTCGCCGGCGAAGCCCTCACCCGGGACGTCGGTGCCCACGACCCACCTGACCACGTCGGCGAAGGTCCGATTCTCGCTGTTGGCGGCCACAACCAGGAGGGCGGCGAGCAGGCTCTCGGCCATGTTCGACCAGAAGTCGCCGTGCTCGGTTGACTGCTGACGAGGCGCGGCCTCGGCGATCTGGCGGGCCGCCCGCACCGCTCCGCTCACCGTGGTGGCCCCCCGCAGCGGGCTCCAGGTGGCGCTCTCGTGCCCGGTGACGCCACTCGGGTCGAAGACCTGAACGTCGCCGAGCGAGTCGCGCCACGTCCCGGTCACGTCGAGGAAGTCGCCCTTGAGCGACACGAGGACCGCGGGGTGCCGCCAGTGGAAGACACCGTTGATGATGCTGGTCGTCTTGCCCGAGCGGCTGGGCCCCACCGGCATCACCGCTCCCCTCCCCGCCGTCTGTCGGCGCCGGCGGGTCGTGGTGGTCGTGGCCTCGGTGGCGATCAGGCGGTGTCCCACGCGACCGAGCACGAACCGGTCGGGCTGGGGTCGGCGCACCAGCAGCGGATGGAGGTCCGAACGGCGAGCCAGGCGTCCCTGAGCGGAGACGCCGGCCCGCCTCCGTCGGTCGAGCGGCTCCACCGGGTCCCGGAACACCTTGTGGGCGCCGACGCCGATCACCACGGCTGCAGCCACCACCACGGCCGTGGCCGCCCAGTACAGAACCGGTCCGGGCAACCGCGCCCCGAGCTCCGGCGGCCACGCCGATCTGGGATCGCCGAGGTGGTGTCGCAGCTGGAACATGGCGTGGCCGGCGTCTTCGAACGACGCCCCGAGGACCTGCCCATGCGCCACCAGCGACGCCAGGTTCCCGGCGGCCCAGACAATCAGCAGCAGCCCGATGAACAGGAAGAGCAACACCATCACCACGTTCTCGAACGTGTCGTCACGCTGCGGTGGCTGGTTCACAGCTCCACCTGCGCCGGTTCGAGGTGGTCGATGGCCGCCGTCTTGGCACCGCTCCGGTGGAGGGCGGCGCTGAAGCTGGCCAGGGGATCGAGCTCGGCCGCTCGACCGTGACCCATATCGTGTTCCGAGGCGGTCAGGTAGAGCTGATTGCTCAGGCGGCCTCGGGTCAAGCTGGTGTAGGCCGTCTCGATGGTGAAGGTGTCGTCGCCGAGGACGAACAGCCGGTCGCAAGTGACGCCCTGGCTCTTGTGCACGGTGGCGGCGTAGCCGTGGGTGATGTTGCCGGCCTCGACGTAGTCAATCGGCACCTCGACGACCCGGGCGTTGGCGAGCTTGACAGTCAGCGCCTCGTCGCTCGCCGAACTGACCACGCCCCGGCTCCCGTTGATCAGCCCGAGGCGGTAGTCGTTGCGGAGCGCCAGCACCTCGTCGCCCACCGCGAAGGACACCCCGCTCGATTCGAGGACCGTCTCCCCCAGCTCGCCGCGCGCCGCCAGCAGCTCACGGGCTCGGTGGTTGAGGTCGGCCACGCTGGACCGGCGGGCGGCGACCATCAGCACGTCGTCGCCTTCCGCTCGGGCGGCGTACCAGTCGCCCACCAGGCCGTCCCGCAGCAGGTCGGCGTTGTCGGCGGTCACCATCCGCTCGTGGCGCTGCAGCCGGGCGAGGGCCGACTCGACGTGGCCGAGACGGAGCTCGCTGGCCACCGCCTGCTCCTCGGGATCGCGCTGGCGCCGGTTCTCGGTCAGCTCGGCGTAGCCCAGACGCTGGGCGAGGGCCGAGAACAGCCCGCCGGCGTCGATCTCCGGAAGCTGACGGGCATCGCCGATCAGGACGACCTTGGCTCTCCCGGTTCGGGCGTCACCGATCATGGCGGCCAAGCGGCGGGTGCCGATCATCGCTGCTTCGTCGAGGACGAGCACGGTGCGCTGGTCGAGGTGCTCGGTCCCTTGGGCCAGGCGGAGGCGGAGGCGGTCGACCGTCTGCGAGGTGATGCCGGAGCCGTGCTCAAGCTGGGCCGCCGCCCGGGCGGCGAGCGACGCACCGACGACTCGGTAGCCGGCCTGCTCCCACGCCTCCCGGGCCGCGTCGAGGGAGAAGGTCTTGCCCGTGCCCGCTGGCCCCACCAGGACATCGACGGGGCGGCCGGAGCTGACGATGGCCCGCACTGCCGCTTGCTGGTCCGAACCGAGGGAGGGGCGGGCAGCGATGCTGGCCGCCACCAGTGACGGAGCGACGAAACCTGCCCGAGGACCATGGGCGGCGAGCTCCACCGTCTGGCGCTCCAGGGCCAGCATCTCCGGCGTGGTCCAGCGCCCGTCGGCCACCTGGACGGCGCTGGCACTGACACACCAGGCGTCAGCCCCGTGCTCGAGCTCCTCGAGCGACGCCCCCTGCGTCGCCGACTGGGCCAGGGCCCGCACCACGTCTCGCCGGACGAAGGTGGCGTGCGACTCGGTCAGTCGCTCGGTCAGCTCGGCCTCGTCCACGTCGAGCACCGGAGCTCGAACCAACCGGGGAAGCTCGGTGATGTCGACGCCGAACGGCTCGGCCTGGGTCGCCCATCGCCGGCGCAGCTCGGATTCCGAGACATGCTCGCTTTTGGCCAGACGGGTGTCCAGGGTTGCCGCCTGGGCAGCCTTGGCCGAACGGGCACCGTGGCGCTCCATTGCGGCGACGATCTCCTGGCGACGATGCGAGAACGCCTGGCGGAGATCGGGCGGGACGCCGGCGACGTCGGCGTGGCCCTGCGCCACCTCCTCGAACAGCAGACCCGGCCGCTGCGCCAGCTCGTAGCGCAGGACCGCCTGGTAGACGAAGCCGGCGGTGCGGGCGTGGCCGTAGAGGTCGCGCCAGTCGAGCGCCGTCCACCGCCCGTCGGGGCCCTCGGCCAGATTGGCGACCAGGACGTGGGTGTGCAGGGCCGGGTCGCCGGCCCGGCTGGTGCGGTGGCGGAAGGCGGCGCCGACGAAGCCCTCGCCATCACAGACCGTGGCTCCACCATGGCCACGGCGCACGTGGCAGGCGTGGCCTTCGAGGTACTCCAGGGCGGCGTCGACGGCCCGGTCGTGGCAGCCGACGACCACCTCGGCCGTGGCCTGGTCGCCGAGGCCCCACACCAGGGACACCGACTTGGGCGCCGACAGCGTGAGGTCGAGCCCGGGCCGGGCGGTGCGGGTGGCACGCAGCGGCTGGTTACCGCCGGGGCGACGACCGGCGAGCACCGCCCGCAGATCGTCGGCCTCGACCGTGCCGCCCAGTCCGAGGCGGGCGGCGCCGGCGCCGACCCAGCGGCCCGGCGCCTCACCGACGGTGACGTAGTAGTCCTCGGCCCCGTCGAGGACCTCCTCGAGGTAGTAGGCCTCCTGGCCGAGGCTCAGCTTGCCGATGCTCAGCACGGCCGCCACCGGCGGGCGCGCACCCTGGTGCAAGTGTGTGGACGGAAAGAAGGGCGCGGCACCGCTAGCTCGCCTCGCCGGCGAGGTCGTCGCTGAGGAAGCGGGCGAGATCTCGCCGTGAGAAGCGCCAGCGGCCGCCGATGCGGCGCACCACGATGGGACAGTGGCCCTGGCGGGCCAGGCGGCGGAGGGTGTGCGCCGTCACGCACAGCAACGGGGCCACCTCCTCGGCGTCGAGCCAGGGAGGATCCGGCCGGTCAGATGGAACGGGGTTCGTTGACGTGGACATGGCGTCCACGGTGCGCCCGGACGGACGAAAGGTCATCCCCCGAACGGGGCGATCAATCGGGGGTTGTGCGGGCCCGGTCGGACGTTGCGGTGGGAGACGATCGTGCGTCGGCGACCAGGTCGAAGGCATCGAACAGGCCGTCGATGTCGAGTCGCTGGAGCCCGTCGGCGAGCTCACGCTGGACCTGGCCGACCCACCGTGCCTCCACCCGCTGGGCCATGGCGGCCAGCTCGGCGGTGAGACGGGAGTCGACCTCTGTTAGCCCGTCACTGCGTGCGGCGGCGGCGAGGACGTCGCCAACCCGATCAAGGTGACCGACGGCCACGTCCTCGATGAACTGGGCAACTGCTTCCGGTGCCACCGGCTCGCCACGTGCGGCCCCAACCATGGCGCGCAGGGTCTGTTGTTGCGTACGGAGCATGCCGGCGAACCACCGGGCCTCCGTGGCGAGGGGACCCGCCAGCTCGTCGGCCAGTACCTCGAACGCCTCCGGCGAGGTGAGCACCGGCGCCACGCTGGGAACGAGACCAGGCTCCTCGTCCTGAGGGGACTCGACGCCGTAGCGGCCACGAGTGAACAGCGCCCGGGAGACGTGACGCAGGCCGTCGACAACGACATCGGCGTACGTCGCCTGCAACACCGATTCGCCGGGCCCCCGGTCCGGCAGTGGAGATCGCCTCATGGGCGTCAGCACCACCCGCGTCCCCCGCTGGTGCCGGGCGCCGAGGTGAAACAATGCGACCTCGAGGTGGCTGCTCGATCCGAGGACGAGGTTCGTGGCGGTCGTGTCGGCGGCGAACTGGTCGCCTGGCAGGTCCGCCAGGACAGGCGACGGGTTGACCTGGGCCAGGTCGACCGCCCGTTCGCCCGGCGTCGGTGTCCACCGGTCGACCAGCCAGGCATAGAGCAGGAGCCAGAGCTCGTCGGTCACGCCGAAGGCCCGGGCGATGATCCTGAGGTACTGGGTACCCACCCTGGTGGCGCCGCTCTCCCAGCGCTCGTAGTTGCCGTACTGGGTGGCCTCGGCGGCGGCCAGCACCGCGAGGCCCGCGTCGCGACGGAGCTCCTTGAGGATCAGCCGGAAGGGGTAGACCGGGTGGCGCACAGGCCCCGCTCTTCGATGTGGGTTGGAGCGTTCCTGGAGAGCTGGGATCAGGCAGGGCGGCTCTCGAGCGAATCGGCGGGCCGCCCTTTACGCAGCGCTCCGCTGGCCGCTCTGGGCCCAGCCATGGCTCGATGAGGAGAATCGGTCTGGGAGACCTGGGAGACGGTGGCAGCGCCCGAGCGTCGAGCAGCTCGGTCGCTGTCGGGCCGGTAGCGGTCCGCCAGCTGCTGGGAGATGTCCCACGCCCCGGCGCCGACGAGAAGGCTGGCCACCGACGCCCACAGACGGAGTTGGTCAAGCCAGTCGGTGATCTTGCGCTCCATGGCGGCACCGGCCAGCTCGGCCGATGTGGGAGCACCCTCGACTCGAGCCGGGATATCGCCGGCGGGGGCACCCGACGGGCGAGGCTGGGTGCCCACGACCATCACCAGCGCCGTGGCCAGCTCATCGACTCGGGTCCGAACCGGGTGGGGACGGCAGGTGTCCGGCAGGTTGCGCATGGGAGTTTCCTTTCTCTCATCGATCCCTCACCCCCACTACTGGTGGGCGAACCCACCGAGAAGTGCCAAAGTTTTTGAGATTTCTCAGAACAGCCTCCCTGAGCCCCGACCAACGTGTCCGGCTGCCCTCCTTTGCTATCCTGACAGGAGACGTCAGGAGGCGCTGCCGTGGTCATGTCCTTGCAGGAGGTGCTCGAGCGCAGGTTCGGTGTCGACGAGGATGACTTCACGGCCGCACTCGTGGATTTCGCCGACCGCGCCGGCCCGTTGGCTCTCGTCGAGCTCGAGCCCAAGGACTACTTCGGTGAGCGTCAGCAATCGGCGCTCCGCAGCCTCGGCGCGTCGTTGGACCCTCTCGAGGCGCACGAGCTCGGCCCCGTCGCCGGCTTGGCGGCGGCCCACGCCGAGCTGGTGGCGCACTCGCTCCCGGTGGCCGAAGCGGCCACGCGGCTCGATGTCGACACGAGCCGCGTCCGGCAGCGGATCTACGCCCGCTCGCTGTACGCCTTCAAGCACCAGGGTCGCTGGCTGGTCCCAGCGTTCCAGCTCGGAACTCGCACGCTGGTGCCTGGCCTGGACACGGTGGTGTCGGCACTCGCCCCCGGGCTCCATCCGGTGGCCGTCAGCCGATGGTTCACGACGCCGCAGGCCGACCTCGTCGTCGAGGACGAGCCCGTCTCGCCGATCGACTGGTTGGCAGCCAGCGGTCCCCCGGACACCGCTGCCGCCCTGGCGGAGGCGATCGACCAGCTGTAGTGGCGAAGTTCCCATGGCCGCCGCCCATCGACCACCTGCGGCGGGTCGCTCCGGAGCACCACACCCTGCCCTCAGGCTCGCTGGTGGCGCGCATCTACGGGAGGGGCGGCCGGCATCCGAGCGCGTGGAACGACTTCCGCTTCACCGGTCCCCTTGCCGGCGCCCGCTTCGACCATCACGCCGACGCAGAGCAGCGGGGCGTCCTCTACGGCGCCCGCTCGCTCACCACGTGTGTGGCCGAGGTGTTCCAAGCCACCCGGGTCGTGGATCGGTCAATCGACGACCGGCGCTTGGCCGCCTTTCGACTCGTACGGGGGGTGCGCTTGCTCGACCTCACCGGCGACTGGCCCACACGGGCGGGTGCCAGCCAGGCCATGGCGTCGGGGCCCCGCACCAGGGCGCAAGCCTGGGCTCGCGCCATCTACGAGGGCTATCCGAGCGTCGAGGGCCTGTGGTACCCGTCGTCGATGCACGGCGGCCATCCCGCCCTGGTGCTGTTCGAGCGCTCCACCGATGCGCTGCCTGCTGATCCCGACCTCGACGTACCGCTGTCGCATCCGGGCCTCCTGCCGGACCTCGTACGCGCCGCCAACGCCCTCGGTTACCTCATTCGATGAGTACAGGCGACGCTCAGCGCAGAGTCGTCTGAGCTCCATGGTGTTCATGGCGACCGGCTGAGGAGGAAACGCTACGGCTCCCATCCGCAGCTCACTCAACGGCGCGCAGGCGGCGGCGTGGCGTCGGGTCGCGCCCAGTCCGCTCCCGGCAGCGCAGGGTGAGGTGGTCGACGTGCCAACCACCGCCGGCGACGGCGGCCCCGTAGACCTCGGCTGCGAGATCGGCCTTGCCGGCGTCGACCGCCGCCTCTCCCATTGCGTCGACGAGGAGCCACCAATCTGCGCCCAGGCGTTCGGCGGTGAGCACGAACCGGTCGAAGGACTGCGTCGCCACGGCCAGCCAGGCGACGAGTTGGCGAGCCTCGTCGGCCTGGTAGTCGAGGCGGTGCCGGCGGTGCTCGGCCTCCAGGTCCGCGAGGATGCCCTCGACCAACTCCACGTCGTGCTTGCGCGCCCCCCGGAACGGGGTCGTCCCGCGCTGGTAGCGGATCCCCCAATCCTCCCAGATGCACCACTCGCACAGGTCCGACCAGTAGGTCACGGGGTCGATGCCGGTGTCGCGCCACGCCAGCGCGGCGTAGGTCTCGAGCGCCTCGCCGAGATAGGTGCCCACGGCGCCGTCGGAGTCCCGTAAGCCCTTGTAAAACGCCTCGAGCCCGGCCGTCAGCAGACCGCGCCAGAGGGCGAGCTGGCCGGCTGGTTCGCCGACACGACGCTCGTGCTCAGCAGTGGCGACCTCTTCGAGCTCCATGGCCAGGTGGAAGCTCCGCCGTTCGCCCTCGACGATGGCGGCGAACAGCTCGTAGCCCTCGGCCGGCGACATGGGGAACTGCGGCCAGTGGCCTCGGTAGGCGCGATCGCGCAACCGCCGGCGTGGCGTGTCCTCCATGGCGGACGTGAGATCACGACCGGCAAGGCCCTGGTCGAGCACCTTCCGGCGGGCCTTGGTACGCAAAGCCTTGTCGTCCAGCGCGTCCGAGGCGAGGTCGGCAGCCGTCACTTGGCCAGCCTGCAGCCGGGTGCGCAGATCGAGGAGGTGGCTGCGCTTGCGTTCCCACGTCTGGCTCGTCACCGACCGCAGGCGGGCACGAGCGATGATCTCTTCCTCGAGGGCGTCCCAGTCACCGCCGGTCTCGGTTGCGCAAACCAGGCAGAACCACAGATCCCAGTGCGACCAGGACGCCCCGCCGCGCTCCTCCCACAACTCCGGCCCGTAGATGGGTGGGCGACGCCGGCTCACCTGAGGCTCACAGGCTCGACCGTGGCCCGATCGCCCGATGGTGCAGCGTCTCCAGCGCGACGGCGCGGCCGGCGGGTGTGAGGCCGTAGCTGCGGTCCCGCCAGTCGCCGCCGGTGGACAGCAGGTTGAGGGCCCGCAGCAGGTTCGTGGTCTCGTGCCCCGCCCACCTGATGTCGTTGGCGGCGGGTGGCAACCCGGTGTCGACCGTGCGCCAGCCGACCTCGTGGACCACCTCGGTGAGCACGGCGTCGATCTCAGTGGCCGGGAGCGTGTCCCGCCTGGCGAGGAGGGCAAGGGTGAGCTCGCCCAGGGCGGCGGCGAACGCGTACTTGGAGAGCAGACCGCGCGCTGCGGTGCGCCACAGCCGCTCGCCGTCGTCGCGCACCACGCGACCCTTGGCCGTGAGGACCAGCTTGCGTCCCGAACGCCGGGCCAAGCCCAGGCGCTGGGCGAGGTGACGCACCTGGTGCAGGTCGTAGAGCTCGTCTTCGCTGCGGGGCAGACCGTGCAGATCGGTGTCCCACCAGCCGAAGCGGCCGGCCGCATCCTGAACGACGGCCCGTCCGAGGTTGCCGGTCTGGGTGAGTGGCTGGCCCTCGGCCAGCTCGCCGAGCAGCCACCGCAGCGGCGGGATGGGGTCGTTAACGCCGTCGGGTATCTCGGCCGGCCACCGGACGACGCCGACCAGCGGCTCGAGCAGCCGACGCCGGGTCGGACTCCGCCGGAGATCGAGCCAGGTGTCCAGGCGCTCGTCTCGAATGGCGTCGAGGAGTGTGCGGCCGGCGAGCTCGATGCGGGCGGTGGTGAGGTGGGCCCGCACGAGGTCCTGCTGGCGCTGCTTCCAACCCCGTGATCCGGGGACGAGGTCGCCGCCGGCCACGGCCAGCTCGAGCAGCTCGGCGGCGGACGACAGGGCGGCCGACTCTCGCAGGCCCATGACCGAGCCCCACTCGAGCTCGGCGATGTCGGGCGGGCGGATCCCGGAGGCGACATCGACCCTGTGGAACGCCTTCTTGCCCTCAGCGTCGCTGCGCTCGTAGGCATCGAGCACCTCGGCGGTGGTCTGCGAGCGGCACAGCGCCGCGTACCGGGGCAGGCCGAGCAGCTCGAAGGCCCGGCCGAGAGCGACGGCGAGCCCTCGGTGGTGATCGGTGTCGGTGAGCCACTTCATGGGCAGCCCGTACCAGAGGAAGTACTGGAGCCGCCCCTGGGTGAGCACCGACACGCCCTGCCCGGCCGTCAGCCACTCCAGCGCCGGCCGGGCGTCCTTGGCCAGCTCGGCGTCCTCGGCTTCGAGCTTGGCCAGCGCGTCGGCGATCAGCCGGTCGTGGTCGGCCATGAAGGCAGTGTGGCGCGTGGGGGGCATGGCAGCCCGCTCGTCGGCAGCGACGCGCCTTGTGCTGCGCCCCGCACCGCTTCTCCGTGGCTCCTGCAGCCGAGGCCCGAGACTGTTCCCGGCAGTGAGCAAGATCGGGAGGGCAGTCAAGGCCGGCCGTCAGGCCGCCGGAGGGACAGCCTTGACGGCCCGGTCAGCGGTCCACCACGACAATGGATTGGCGAGCCCCCCGGGCTCGCTGGTTGCCTCTCGTGGATTGCACGGGGCCAGGCGGGCAGTCGCGCCGACCACCCTGGTAAGCAGCCCGACATCCTCGTCGACACCGGCCTGGCGGTGGCGCTGGTGGTGAGTGATCACCAGTTCCACCGGAGACCGAGGGTCGGAGTCGCTCACAAACGAAAACGATCGTTTCATTAATGAGCGATTCGGTGGCCACCCTTCGGCCATCAGGCGCGAGACAGGCGCGCCCCAGGAGCACGTCGCCGCCAGTGCGCATCGCTGGCGAACCACGGGGAGCGCACGACCTGGTCATCGCAGCGACGGCGCATGCCTCTGGGCGGATGGTCGTAACTGCCGACCTGACCGCGTTCGAGGGCCTTCCAGCGGTCCAGACACGCATCCATCGGTGAACTCAAAACCGGTCGCCAAGCGAGGTGATCGGTACTGGACCGGCCTTAGCCGGACTCCTGGACCACAGCTGGACCGTCCTGGTCAACGGAACGTGGCTCCCGCCGGGACGCCGGGACGCGTCTCGGTCACGCCTCAGGATCGTCCGCTGTCTCGTCGTTCGGACGACGGAACGCCGCTCCCACAATGCCGGCGGCACGGGTGTCGGCGCCGGGCATGAGGTGGCCGTAGACCTTCAGAGTGGTGGCCGTGTCGCGGTGGCCGAGGCGAGCGGCGACGGTGGTGACCGCCTCGCCGGCGTCGAGCAACAGCGACGCCTGGAGGTGGCGGAGGTCGTGCAGGCGGGCCTTCACGCCAAGCTCCCGGCACAGCCGGTACCAGGCCTGACCGATGCGGTCGGGCGGGAGCGGCTTGCCCGACCCGGGCGCTCGCTCGAACACGAAGTCGGCCGGCTGTGGCGGGACGCCGGCGGCGGTGCCGTGCTCGACGACACGATCCCGGTGCTCACGCAGCAGGCGTGAGGTCTCCTCGTCGAGGCCGACGTTGCGCACGGCGTGCGGCTTGGTGCCCTGGACGATCAGCGTCTTCTCGATCTCGAGGACGGCCCGGCGGATCAGCACGCGCACCGGCTCGTTGGCGAAATCGATGTCGTGCCACTGCAGCGCGCACGCTTCGCCCCGTCGGCAGCCGGTGGCGGCGAGCAGCCGGAAGACCAGCGCGTTCTCCGGATTGCGCGACGCCGTCGCCCGCTCGAGCACCCGCAGCACGTCCTCGATCGGCGGGGGCTCGATCTCGTGGCGATGGACTCGAGGTGGCGTGGCTCGGTCGATGGGGTTGCGATCGACCCAGCCCCACCGCACCGCCTGGGCGAACGCCGCCCGCAACACGGTGTGGAACCGCAGCACCGTCGCCGGCTTGCGGTTCCCCTTCT
>DASZDM010000294.1:0-4772 GCA_035942015.1 Acidimicrobiales bacterium
AGTTCAGCGCGGTAGATGAGGATCCGTCGGCCGATCCGGTGACACGGGATGCCTTTGCGGCCGTCGGTCGCAAGGTAGCGGCGGCACTCGGAGTAGGCGGTCTGGCGGCCTATGCCCAGCACCTGAGCCGTCTCCTCCACCCTCAGCACATCGTTCGACCTACGCCGCATATTCGCCTACTCTACCAATCTATCCTTGTACTTGAAGAATACGGCACCGACGAGGCAGGATGCAAGGGGCTCTCTGGATCGCCCATCACCCGGCAGGAGCCGGCACGAATCGGCAGGATAAGGATGCGCTTCCCCTCTCAGAGCCGCACCATGCGGCACGCCACGGCACAAGGAGGTCGTGATGCGAGGTCACGTCGCCAAGAAGGGCAACCGTTACTACGCCGTCATCTACGAGGGCATCGACCAGGCCACCGGCCGCCAGCGCCACCGCTGGTACGCAGGCGGTGCCACCCGCAAGGAGGCCGAGAAGCTCCTCACCGAGATGGTCAAGCGCCATCACGACGGTGACTACCGGGCACCGGAACGGATCACCCTCGGGGCCTACCTCGAAGAGCGCTGGCTGCCAGCCAAGCGGGCCCAACTCCGGCATTCGACCTGGGACTCGTACCGCCGCAACGTCGAGATCCACGTGAAGCCTCGCATCGGCAACATCCCGCTGCAGCGGCTGACCCCCGAGGACCTCGACTCCTTCTACGCCGGGCTGCTCGTCGACGGTCGACGCAACGGCGCCGGCGGCGGACTGTCGCCCCGTTCCGTGCGGATCATCCACGGGATGCTGCGTAAGGCCCTCGCCGACGCCTGCCGCAAGGGCACGCTGCTGCGCAACGTCGCCGACCTGGCCGACGCACCCAAGCCCAGCGCCTATGCCAGCAAGGAGATGCAGATCTGGACGCCGGCGCAGCGTCGCCAGTTCCTGGAGGAGATCGACGACCACCGCCTCGCACCGGCCTTCTTCCTCGCCGCCAACACCGGGATGCGCCGCGGCGAGGTGCTCGGGCTGCGGTGGGACGATGTCGACCTCGACGCGGCGCGCATCTCTGTGCGTCATGCCGTGCTGAACGTGGCCTACGAGCTCGTCCTCGCCGACGTGAAGACGAGGACCAGCCGGCGCACGATCGACCTCGACGCCCGAACCGTCGCCGTGCTGCGAGCCTGGCGGAAGTCGCAGCTGGAGGAGCGGCTGGCCCTCGGCCGCCGGCCCGATGATCACGGCATCGTCTTCGCCGCCCTCGAAGGCGGTCCGACCCACCCCGACCTGTTCAGTCAGATCTTCGACCGCCGGGTCGCCAAGTCGACCCTGCCGCGCATTCGCCTGCACGACCTCCGTCACACTCACGCCTCGATCTTGCTGAAGGCCGGCGTCCCGGTGAAGGTCGTCAGCGAACGCCTGGGACACAGCAGCCCGGCCTTCACGATGACCGTCTACCAGCACGTCCTCCCCGGCATGCAGGCCGACGCGGCCGCGACGTTCAGCGACGTCGTCTTCGACGAGTAGGCCCAACCCTGACAGGGTTGTGGCTGTCGAGATTGGAGAGAGCACCAGTTCAGCGGGGGCCATCCCGGCCGCTCTCTGGCCTGTGGTGGCGTCAGGCACGAGGGAGGAGCGTAGGGACTCGGCACCTCAGTAGTCGACGCTTGGTGTGTCCCCTGACCGTCGACGAAGTCGGTCAAGGCCGGCCGCCGGGTCCCGGAAGGGCAGCCTTGATGGGCCTGGGTACCCGCGTCACCCACCCTTGACTTCCCGGAAGAACGCCCCCCGCTCGCCATGACGCTGGGCCGACGGCGCTGCCTCAGACCCGACCAGCGAGGGGGCGTCCTTCCATGTTCACCCGTCTTTGCGTTGCCGGTCGCCGCATCGGCGCTCGCCGCCACCGGTCCCTGAGACCAACGATGGCGGATGCCCCCCCGGTGGCGCGTAACCTCGCAGCGAACGATCACACGGGAAGGCGCGGTCCGGACCGAGGCGACTTCGGTCGCTAGGGACGAGGAGGCATGGTTGACGACGACGACCCGGTGAAGGACGCAGCTCGGGAGATCGCCGCAACAGCACGTGCGGTGGCTACGGGCGTGGCCGTGGCGGCGAGGGCCAAGGCCGGTAGCCGAGCCAGCCGCGTCTCCGAGGAAGCTCGGCGGCTGGAAGCTCGAGCCGGGGCAACCGGCGCGTGGCGTGGTGTGCAGCAGTGTGACCGGGCGCAGGAGGTTAGGCCCGAGGAGGTCGAAGGAGCCCTGGCCGAGCAACGCCGTCGGAAGGCACAGCGTGAGCAGGAGTTGGTCCGCGGATAGGCGGCGTGTGGCGGCCGCTGGTGTTCGTGTTGTCGGCGGTGACGCTGCTGAGCATCAATCCTTGTGGCGGGGGGACAACCACAGTAGGCGGCGGCAGTTGCTAAGCGTCGCCGTTTTTTTAGGATTGCTAGCCGGTTGTGGCAACACCAAGAGCGCCGGTGAACGGTTCGATGAAGGCATGGCCAAGATGGAAGCAGAAGAGGAGGCTGCTTATCCGCCGCTCAAGCCGTCCGACTTCTCCACGACCATCACCTGCGGTCACCAGGGCGTGTTCCCAAACGCGACCGGGCAGTTGACCAACCGTACGAACCGCAGCCTCGGGTTCGAGATTTGGGTCGCCTTCAAGACGTCGGACGGAGAGGTCCTCGACTACTCGAACGCATTCGCTCGTAGTCTCGCTGCGGGCGAGTCAGGGGACTGGGAGACGCTGACGCACGTTAAGTCGGCGACCGACTGCGAGGTGGTTTGCGTAGATCAAATCCACTCCTTCAACCGGAACGAGCGCGCGAACTGCAGGCGGTACGCCGATGCGACATAGTCTGTGTCAGACGCTTGGTCGACGGTCTTCGGCCGTCGGGGTAGGTGACCGACGTCTCCCTCATCCCATTCGAGAACGTTAGGGTCGTGGGGTGCGGCGAACAGTTGCGGTCATGTTCGCGTTCCTTCTTGCCGGATGTGGTGGCGACTCTGACCCCGGCAGAGACTCTGCGACGACAACAACGAGCACGCCGCAAGAAACCTCTTCCAGTACCAGCACCACAGTCGACGCGACCCCCGCTCCACTCGACCTTACGGCCGTGCAGTACGTCGGTCTATTCAACGTTCAGCTTCCCCTGATTGTGCCGGACGGCATTGAACTTGAACTCCGCCGTGTGGCTGAAGGCGTATACGGCAACGCCGTCGACCTGGGCACTACCGTTCTTGTGTTCGCCAAAACCCCTACGTCACGGGTAACGGCCGTCTCAGTGGTCGTCGACCTAGAAATAACGGGTGGGACCACTCCGACGAAGCTCGTGGCTGGTGCCTCCGTCGGGCTCAACAACGACGACCCGGCCGGCGTGGTGGAGAGATTCAATGAAAGGGTTATCCCGGAACTCGGTTCGGTCAGCTCCGGGCGTACCGACTATGACCTCGGCCCGCTGGACCTGATACTGACGGCGGACGATCCAGCGGTGACCTTCACGTACGTGGCCACGGGTGGAGACCTTCCAGCATTCCTTGGTTAAACCGGGGGCGTCCGGGCCCCGACGCAGGATGTGGAGCCGCAGGACACGCAGCCGGTCGTACAGCCACTCAGAGCGGCTGGGCGCTCAGGCCACCTCTCCGGTGGGATCAACCCAGACCCCTCCTGAAATCGCCGCAGAAGCGACCTGAGGGGCCCGGTTTTCCGGCTCCGGCCGTGATTCGGCCCGAATCAGCGGCCAACGCGCCGCCCGGGGGGGCTTGGGCCGACGCACATCGAGCGGAGCCTCCCCGATCCGCCCGGCGGCGCTGCGCGCCAGCGGATTCGCAGGCGAACGCCCGGGCGGCCCGGGTGGGCTACGGGGCCGGGGTCGCCTCCGTCGTGGCCGAAACCTCAGTCGGCACCTCCTCGACCTCGCTGTAACGCTCGGTGAGGCGGGCACTGACCTTCTCGACAGCCGTGCGGGCCTCCTGCAGCTCTCCTGGCGATGGGGGAACGGCCGGTCGGCGGTTGCGCGGGCAGCGGCGATGCGGCCGTCCAGGCCCGCCCGGCGCTGCTGCAGCTCGGTTAGGTGCCCGGCAAAGCCCGGGCACGGTGTCCAGCCGGGTGAGCGCCCCGACAACTTCGGAGATGGCGAAGCGATCCTCGACCAGGGCCCAGGCGTGGCAAGGAGTGCTGTGATTCCATCCAAGATGAGTATGAAGTTCCTCAGTCGTTGGACGTGGACGACCCGGATGACCCGGGGTTTGGTCCGACAGAAGGCGATTTGCGACGTATTCCATCCCTAGGCCGACGAGGCACGCCCGCACCCGGCGCCAATGTCCCTCTGTGTGGGCGCCGCGACCGTGGCGCACTTGACTGCAGATCGACCGGGATGAGCACTACAACCCTGTTGTCTGTGTGCTTTGCTTGGCTGGTGCCAGCTGGCCAACAGCCAACGGAGAGGTGGCCATGTCTAAAGACCGAGCGCTGTTGACCCCGAGTGCAGCCTGGTGTGACTTCGGAATCTGGCCCCGCTCAGCTCGAAGGACAACCGCTGCTCTCCTCATACTCATCGCCCTATTCCTGCCCGCCGCGTGCGGCGGAGCGGGCGAAGAGGACGGCGACGTGGACCCGACCACGTCGACCACCACCACGTCAACCACCACCACCTCGACCACCACCACGACGAGGAGGGCCGCGCCGACGAGGCGCCGCTGAGCCTCCCGGACGGCCTGATCAGCGACAGGCGAACGTCCGCAGCTGCGGCAGGAGCCAGGGGGCCAGCAGCGGCGCCGCCTCCGCCGCGACGTGGA
>DASZDM010000295.1:0-6628 GCA_035942015.1 Acidimicrobiales bacterium
CACTAACGGGGCCGGGAGCCGGGTCGTAGCCCGGCGAATCCGCTTCCACAAAAAGGGAGACGCCGTGGCCGCTCCGTCCACGAAGGCCGGAGACGGAGGACGACGGCGACGCCGAGGCTCCCGCCGACCTCGCGCCGGAGGAGGTGGCCAACACCACGCCGGGTGACCGCCGAGGGCGAGAATTAGTATCTGCCGCGGGGTGACGGTCACGCCGTGCTCGACCGTCTCTTAGTCGCTCCCCCACAGCGAGCGAGTCCCCGCTCGGCGGTCTCGGGTGACGCGCCGACGCCGCGTCAGACGGGCTGGAATGTGCGTCGGTAGGCGAGTGGGGACGTGCCGACCACACGGCTGAAGTGCTGCCGGAGGACGGCAGCGGAGCCGAAGCCGACCAGCTGGGCCACCCGCTCCACGGGCTCGGTCGTGGTCTCCAGCAGATGCTGGGCGTGCAGGACCCTTTGGCGGAGCAGCCACTGGTGCGGTGTCGTGCCGGTCACCTGGCGGAACCGCCGGGCGAAGGTGCGTGGGGACAGTTTCGCCCGGCGTGCCAGCGACTTGACCGAGTGCGGCTGGTCCAGATGCGTCACCGTCCAGGTGAGGACATCGCCGAGCGGCTCGCAGTCTTCGCCTTCCGGCACCGGCATCTCCACGTACTGCGCCTGTCCGCCGTCGCGGTGCGGCGGCACGACCATCCGCCGGGCAAGCGCGTTCGCCACCTGGGCGCCGTGGTCCTGGCGGACGACGTGCAGGCACAGGTCGATGCCAGCCGCTGTGCCGGCCGAGGTCATGATGTTGCCGTCGACGACGTAGAGCACGTCGGGGTCGACCTCAGAGGCCGGGAAGCGGGCGGCCAGGTCGTCGGCATACATCCAATGGGTGGTGCAGCGCCGCCCGTCGAGCACTCCCGCCCAGCCGAGGACGAACGCACCGGAGCACACCGACAGCAGGCGTGCGCCACGCTCCTCGGCCAGCTGCAGGGACTCGAGCACCTCCATGGGCGGCACCCGATCTATCTCCCAGCCAGGCACGACGATCGTGTCGGCCTCGTCGAGGGCGTCCACGTCGCGGTCAGGGACGACCCGAAAACCGGCCTTGGTCCCGAGCGTCCCCGGGTCGATGGACGCGACCGTGAAGTCGTACCAGGGGTCGTGCAGGTACGAGCGGTCGAGGCCGAAGACCTCGGCGGCCACGCCGAGCTCGAAGGGATTGACGCGGTCGCATACCAGCGCCACCACCCGATGCCGATCAGTCATGGCAGCATTCTAGCGGGTATTGGCATTCCTGCCAGTCGTCAATCGGCTGTCGTGGGCCAACGATGGAGACATGTTCCCCGTGCAGTGCGCCAGCCATGGTTGCTTGATCCTTCTCTCCCACCGCCGGATCCGCCTCGAGAACACCGCAGGCGGGATCCTCGTCCACTACCACTGCATCTGCGGCCATCGCGGCGTGGAGCGCACAGGTGTGCTCGCCGAAGGCGAGACCGAGACTGAGGTCTCGGCAAGCGAGCTGGTGGAGAGGGAACGGCGTGCGTCCTGACGCGCAACCCAGGCCCAGCACCGACAACGAGGAGGCAGAGATGCAGGCGATGATGCGCGGGCGGCCGCTTTCCGGCACGCAGCGGCCGGCGGCCGACGTCAACCATCAGGCGGATCTTGACCCACGGGGGCTCGACGCCCCAACGCGCCATTCCCTGGATTATCGCGAGTCACGAATCGCTCGCCGTGGTTGCTCTCTAGCGACCCCTGTAAAGCGATAGCGGCCTGTCAGCGGGGAACGACACGACGTGTCAGTACGAACGACAGCCCGGCGTCAGTGGCTGCGACACGTGCTATCAGCCGCCGGCGTCACCTGGTGTCATCCGTCCTTCCAGCGGCACGGCGGCCGACAGCGATGATCCGGGAACCGTCAGCCGGCTCTGGTGCCGTCGATGCCCAGTTCTTGTAGCACATGACCTGCTCGAAACCGGCGCCACGGAGGGCACCCAGGACCTCGTCGACGGGGACGATCGCCAGACGATGAACCATGGTCAGCTCCTCGCCGGCGGGCGTGCTGAACGTATCGATGTGCGTCCATGTGCCGCGAAGCCGGTCGATGTCATGTCGTGGGGCTCGGCGGACTCGGATGCCGTCCACGGCAGCCTCCGACGGTTGCGGCTCCCGGTAGTGGCTGAGGATCCATTCGAAGTTCGCACCTTCCAGCACGACCACGCCCCCGGGACGTAAGGAGCGGGCAACCCAGGAGAGCGCATCAGCGCGCTCATCGGGAGTGAGGAGATACCACCAGGCGCCTCCGACGGCCACGACAAGGTCGAAGGTCTCGACCGCTTCAAGGTCGCCGAAGCCGCCAGCGACCACCTCGACGCCCAGCATCCCACCTGCAACGCGGCGAGCCTCGGCGAGGTTCTCCGGCTGCGGATCCATCCCGACCACCTGCCAGCCGAGAGCGACCAGCGGTTTGAGGAGGCGGCCGGTGCCGCAGCCGACGTCGAGCACGCGGAGCTGGCCATCGCGATCGAAGGACCGGACGAGCCGGGCGAGGAACGGGACCTCGACCGGCGGCCCGCCACCGTAGAAGGCGGCATAGCAGGTGCCGTAAGTCAGGCCGGCCATCGTCCGGCCTTTGTCACTTGACCCGAAGTCCTTGCGAGACGACGCTGGGGGCGAAATGCCCTTCCGTTAGGTCTGAGACGACCCTCGCTGGCCGGCGACTTCCGGTCGCTCGCCCCGCCGCCGGTACTGCCGGCCATTCCGTCGCGCCCGTGAGCCTCCTCCCCCGCTCGTTCCTGTCCGGATCGAGCGAAGGGAGTCCTACCTTGCCGAGGCGCTATCGCGCCCCATTCGTGGCGCTTACCTCGGTGCTGGCGACCCAGCACCGCGGGATCGACGCCCATGCGGCCATCACCTCCGGGCGTGTGCTCATCGACGGCCGGCTCATCACCAACCCAGCCGCCCGCGTTCGCCGCGACGCTGCCGTGCGGCTCCTGCCAGAGCGGCGATTGCGAGGCGAGGTCAAGCTCGCCCATGCCCTTGGAGCTCTGGAGGTACCGGTCGCCGGGCGGGTGGCCCTTGACGTCGGGGCCTCCGCCGGTGGCTTCACCACCGCACTGCTGAACGCCGGGACACGACGCGTGTATGCCGTCGATGCCGGTGTTGGCCAGCTGCTGGGACGCCTGCGCGCCGACCCTCGCGTAGTAAACCTCGAGAGCCACAACCTCGGGGAGCTCAACGCCGAACTCGTCCCTGAGCGGCTGGGCGCCGTCACCATGGACCTTTCTTACCTCCCCCTGGCCGAGGCGCTGCCCCAGCTCGCCTCGCTGCAGTTCACTCCCGACGCCCAGCTCCTGGTGCTCGTGAAGCCCACCTTCGAGTTGCGCCGGCCGACGCTGGTCCATCGCCCGGAGGACGTGCAGGCCGCCGTTGCCGTCGTCTCGGTCGTCCTCCGGCGCTGTGGGTGGACACCGGTTGGGACAACGCCGGCCCCCCGCACTGGGCGCCGTGGTGCCGTCGAAGTGTTCGTTCACGCCACTATCGTGCCGGCGCCGGCATGATCCCACTGGGTGGGATCAACATGTCCGGTCGCTCCCCCCTCGAGCTGTTCCGCAGGTCGTTACGGGTCAAGCAGCGACGCAACGGACGGATGCGTACGCGTGCCGAGAGCTCGGACAAGCTTGCCGACGAGCCGATCGGCGACGACGGAGGGCCTGGACCGAAGCTCCTCAAGTGAACTTCGAGAGCTTGCCCGGTAGTTGTCAGTGGTGTAGGGAGTCGCTGTCCACCCGAAGGCATTGGCGATCACGGAGGACACACCTCCCCTTAGGCCGGTAACGACGACGCCGAAGTCCCAGGATCCGAAGTACCCGCTCGCATCGCTGACCGCGACCGCGACCGCTAGCAGCTGGCGGCACTGGCCAACGATCAGGTGCTCAAAGATCACTCCGGGACCCTCTTCGCCAGGTCCGCGGATATAGGACCCACGCCCGCAGAAGAGTTCAAGAGCACCGTCTTCGCCCAGCTGTAGTTCGAGCAGGTGTCGTTCGTTGCCGTTTGGGGGGAACTGTCGGCCTGGGTCGAAGCCGCTGCTGAGCGACCAGCCCCCCGGCCGGCGCTCGACCTGTGTCGCATGTTCGATGCCGGGGGAAAAGCCAGCAGGGCCCCCGGCAGTGACTCCCGCACCGACCAACGCACCGTGAACTAACTCCAACAGTCGGCGCTGCCAGCCATCGTCGCCGACCACGTTGAGGAGCATTGCGTCACGCCCAGGGACCGGCGTGCCCAGGAGAAAGAGATGCGCGAGCTGGCGAGCATTCGAAGGTACGGGATCATTGGCGACGAGTTCCTCGAGCTGGGCGAGAACGTTGCCCTCGCGCGCCCGACGACGCTCATGGAGGCGGAGTACCTCAGGATCCGAGAGCCGATACTTGGTCTTGTCCCCTCGCGCCCAATACTCATGGTCAACCATGTGGGGTGCAGTGGGGCTGGGAGGAACGCCGACGATGAGATAGCCCTCACCAGGCTGTCTGCTCGCTGGAATCTGGTGGGTGCGCACGACGAGGGGCGGATCCAGGGCCGTAAGCGCCACCTGTTCCACGCGCTCAGCAAGAGCGGGGTGCGACAACGGAACAGGATGCAGCGTGGGCGGGCTTGTCGCTTCGTCAACACCGATGATGTAAAGCCCACCGTCGATGGCGAACGACGCCAGATCGCGGGCTAGCTCGCGATTGGCTCCTCGTCCGCTGGGCAGCTCCCGCTTGATATCTAGGTAGTGGCCTTCGACGAGGACCCCGTTGGCGGCGGCCGCGCCCAACTCATCCTCCCTCATCGGCTTCCAGGTCGGTGAAATCGGCGAAGTAGACAAGGCGACTCGCTTCTCGCGTGTTGGTCGAGAGACCCTTTGGAAGAGCGTTGTGCAGTCGAATCGCCCGCACCTAACCCCCTACACGTCCGTCTGGAGAGGCTCTACGGCGATCCTGTGCGGACCGGATTGTCCGGTACGGGCGCGGTCTTCGCCGGTTTGGACTTTCCAGCTGCGCCACGCTGGAGTCCGCCGGTTGACGTCATCGTAGGTCCACTTCAGACGGCGACTCTTCGGCGCCATGCTCGCCGGCATCTTGGATCCGAGCCGCCCTATGGGTGCACCGTCGAGCGCGCGTGCTCGGGGGAGCAGATCGGAGGGTCGGGGGGGGCGGAGAGCGATGGAGCATGTCGACTAGGCGCTCGGGTCGCCGTCGATCAGGTTCCAGTAGTCCTGGGGTTCCTCGATCGTCACGTCGAGCAATTCGACATGATCGCCCACCAGCGCGGCGTAGAAGGCCATGGGAGGAAAGAACGGCAGGTCGATCGTCAGCCACACCTTGATTCCTGCAGCCGCTTCCGGTGCCTCGTCGAAGCGCCGGGCGAAGAACTCCCGAGCCGCCACGAGAGGGCCGGCCTCGAACCGCTCGTAGCTGGCTGCGCCGGCGGCGGACCCACCCGAAGGAAACAGCTGTCGGGCATGCTCGATGAGAAGGTGGGAGACTTCGACCCGTCGTCGTCGCTGGCCCACCGACAGGAGTGGCAGCGTCAGCGCTCGAGCTGGGTGGCCAGTCGGCGGGCGTGCTGACGCATGGACTCCGTCACTTCAAAGTGGGGGGCGAGGAAGGCTGCCTCGTACGGGATCGTCTCGCCGACCGATACCAGCTGCCAACCCATTTCCTGGTGCGAGAGTTCGCTCACCTCCGCCGCGGTCTTGCTCCACAGGGCTTCTATCGCCTGGTCCACCTGCTTGAGCTCCTCGGGACCGAACAACGCGAGATTTGCCTTGCGGCGAGGAACTAGCCGCTCGAGGGGATAGCCCAAGTAGCGATCCCGGACGAGTTCCGCAGCTCCCTCGGACACGAGACGATCACGAACCGGCAGCAAACGTCGTGGAGCAGGTCCCTGCTCCAGCTTCTGGTACTCGACTCCGGTGATGGGGACCCCATGCAGTCGCATGTGGGCGAACTCAGCGGCGAAGAGCACCTTGTTGATCTTCGTGGCACCGCCCTTGGGATCGCCGCGCAGACGTTCGGCGACGTAGAGGACGAGCTCGGCAAGCTTCGACTCGTTCGGCACCATCTCCACTGACCCCCACTCTCTCACATCAGGCGCGTTCGGGGCCGTGTTGGCGAACGCCCGTTCGTAGCGTACACCCTTGAACTGACAGCGGTACGGGGCGCCGTTGATACGCCGGCGCGCACGTCAAGACCGGCGAAGGCCGGGCAGGGGTTCGTGACGGCCGGCGGACCTCTCCACGGATATGGGACTGATCATCGGCTCGGCGAGTCCGGTGGGGGAGGGCAGCCGGGCCACCCGCTCGAACCGGGGGAGGAGAGCAGCAAAGGGGCCGGCGAAACGATCGGGCGACAGAGAGCGCGGCGGGTCAGCCCTCAGAGGTCGTCGTGAGGTGGCGCTGGAGCGCGAGGTGGCTCGGATGGGCCCGCACGGCGTCGCGGAGCTCGTTGGCGGTGGCCTCGAGGTAGCGCCGGGTGGTGTCGAGGGAGGAGTGGCCCAGCAGCTGCTGGACCTCGACGACGTTGGCCCCGCCCTCGAGCGCAGTGGTGGCGAAGGTATGGCGCAGGGCGTGGACGAGCGCCCCTGCGGGGACCTGAGCTCGG
>DASZDM010000296.1:0-30767 GCA_035942015.1 Acidimicrobiales bacterium
GGCCTCGCCCAGGCGATCGTCAAGGGCGAGGTGCCCGAGACCCTCAAGGACAAGCAGCTCTACACCCTCGACCTCGGCGCGCTCGTCGCCGGCAGCCGTTACCGCGGTGACTTCGAGGAGCGGCTCAAGAAGGTCCTGAAGGAGATCCGCACGCGCGGCGACATCATCCTGTTCATCGACGAGCTCCACACCCTGGTGGGTGCCGGCGCGGCCGAGGGTGCCATCGACGCCGCCTCCATCCTCAAGCCCATGCTGGCCCGGGGGGAGCTCCAGACCATCGGGGCCACCACCCTCGACGAGTACCGCAAGCACCTGGAGAAGGACGCCGCGCTGGAGCGCCGTTTCCAGCCCATCAAGGTGGAGGAGCCTTCAGTGGCCCACACCATCGAGATCCTCAAGGGCCTGCGCGACCGCTACGAGTCCCACCACCGGGTGACCATCACCGACCAGGCGCTGGTTGCTGCGGCCAACCTGGCTGACCAGTACATCTCCGACCGGCATCTGCCCGACAAGGCCATCGACCTCATCGACGAGGCCGGCAGCCGCATGCGCATCCGCCGGATGCAGACCCCGCCCGACTACAAGGAGCTCGAGAACGAGCTGTCCCGGGTGGTCCAGTCGAAGAAGGTCGCGGTCGAGGCCCAGCGTTACGAGGAGGCTGGCAAGCTCCGTGACGAGGAGAAGACCCTGCTGGAGCGCAAGGCGGCCAAGGAGCTGGAGATCAAGGAGTCCGGGGTCGACCTGTTCGACGAGGTCGACGAGGAAGCCATCGCCGAGGTTCTCTCGGTGTGGACCGGCATTCCCGTCTACAAGCTGACCGAGGAGGAGACGACCAAGCTGCTGCGTATGGAGGACGAGCTCCACAAGCGGGTCGTCGGCCAGGAGGACGCCATCAAGTCGGTGTCCCAGGCCATCCGCCGTACTCGAGCCGGCCTCAAGGACCCCAAGCGCCCGAGCGGTTCGTTCATCTTCCTGGGCCCCTCAGGCGTGGGCAAGACCGAGTTGGCCAAGACGCTGTCGGAGTTCCTCTTCGGCGACGAATCGTCTCTCATCTCCCTCGACATGTCCGAGTACATGGAGAAGCACACGGTCAGCCGCCTGGTGGGTTCGCCTCCCGGCTACGTGGGCTACGAAGAAGGTGGCCAGCTGACCGAGGCGGTGCGGCGCAAGCCCTTCTCGGTGGTGCTCTTCGACGAGATCGAAAAGGCCCACACCGACGTGTTCAACACGTTGCTCCAGATCCTCGAGGAAGGCCGGCTCACGGACGCCCAGGGCCGCTCGGTCGACTTCCGCAACACGGTGCTGATCATGACCTCCAACTTGGGGACAGCCGACCTGCGCAAGGCGTCGGTGGGCTTCTCCAAGACCGACGAGGCGGTGAGCTACGCCAAGATGAAGGAGAAGGTCAACGACGCCCTGAAGCAGCACTTCCGGCCTGAGTTCCTGAACCGGATCGACGAGACGATCGTGTTCCACGAGCTCACGAAGGCCGAGGTCATCAGCATCGTCGACCTCATGATCAAGCGGGTCACCGGCCAGCTGGTGGGCCAGGGCATCGGCCTGGAGCTCACGCCCGAGGCCAAGCGGGTCCTGGCCGACAAGGGCTACGACCCCACGCTGGGCGCCCGCCCACTGCGTCGGGCGATCCAGCGGATGATCGAGGACCCGATGTCGGAGCGCATCCTGTTCAAGGAGTTCACCGCCGGGGAAACCATCATCGTGGACGCGGAGGGAGACGAGATCGTCTTCCGTACCGTCGAGGGCTTCGAGCCTCCGCCGGTCGAGCTGGCCGAGGCTGGCCCGGCCGAACAAGCATAAAGTCCTCCTCCGAGGTCGGCGTGGGGCTGACCGGTGAGGAGGGCAGCATGTCCGGGAAAGTGGTGCACTTCGAGATCCCGGCGGACGACGTGGAGCGAGCCAGCTCCTTCTACGCCGCCGCCTTCGACTGGAAGCTCCAGAGCATGCCCGGCATGGGCTACACGATCATCACCACCACCCCCACCGACGACCAAGGGTTGCCCTCTGAGCCAGGCGCCATCAACGGGGGCATGTTCACCCGTGTGGCCGACATCGCCACCCCGGTCATCACGGTGGATGTGGCCGACATGGACGCCGCCCTGGCCAGGGTCGAAGCGCTGGGGGCCCAGGTGGTACGGGGCAAGGAGCCCGTCGGCGACATGGGCTTCGCCGCCTACTTCACCGACACCGAGGGCAATCTCATGGGTCTCTGGCAGACCGCCTCCTGAAGGGCCAACGCGCCCTGTGGGCGACGACTCAGGCCCGGCCGAGGACCCGATCGACGGCGATCTCGACGGCCACCCGGTGAGGATTGTCGCGGGGCGGCCGGTAGCGGAGCGTGTAGGCCCTCACCGCCGCGGCAACCCGTTGCGGGTCGTCGGTGAGCGTGGCCGGGCCTTCGAGGGAGAGCCAGCGACCGCCGTCGACCTGGCACACGACGGCGCGGGTCGCTCGTCGGATGTTCACCGCCTTCTGGCTTCCGCCGCCGGTGATCACCCGCACCAGGCCGTCCTCGGGATCGAACATGAAACCGACGGGCACGACGTGTGGCGTCCCGTCGGCTCGCAGCGTCGTGAGTGTGGCCAGATGGCGCTCCCCGAGGAAGCCGAGCACCGCCGGAGGAAGCTGGTGGGGATCCAGGGCTAGAACGGCCAGAGCGGGGTGGACGCGGTGACCAGCGACGCAATGGTGGCGGCGGCGGCGACGGCGACGGTGGCCGCCGTTCCGAGGGCCCGGCGGCCGGCATCGCGACCTTCGGTGGCGAAGAGCATGCCGCCGGCGGCAGCACCGGCGGCCAGGCCGCCGAGATGGCCGCCGATGGAGATGCCGGGGATGAGGAACGTCAGCAGCAGGTTGATCAGCAGCAGACCCCCGAGGCCCGACTGCATGGGGTCGACGCCCCGCCGGCGCATGCCGAAGAAGGCGGCACCCATCAATCCGTAGACCGCCCCCGAAGCTCCGGCGGTGAAGGCGTTGGGATCAAGCAGTAGGGCGCCGAACGCGCCGCCCAAGAGAGCGGCGGCATAGAGCACGGCGAAGCGCACCCGCCCCAGGGCGGGCTCCAGCATGGTGCCGAGCTGATAGAGGATGACCATGTTGAAGCCGACGTGGATCAGCCCGTAGTGCAGGAATCCGGAGGTGATCAGGCGCCACCATTCTCCGGCCGCCACGTCGGGGCCGTTGAGGGCGAGCGCCTCGGTCAGGCCCTGGCTGCCACCGCCGAGGCCGCCTCCGAGCGTCGGCACGAACAGCGCCACGTTGACGGCGATGAGGGCGAGCGTGACCACCGGCCTCGTCACCAGCGTCTTCAGGGACCGGACGTCCGGCCCGTGCTTGACACACGAGGGGCACTGGAACCCGACCGGTGCGCTGATCATGCAGTCGGGGCAGATCGGCCGCTCGCAGCGCCGGCAGCGCACGCCGCTCTCCCGCCCCGGGTGGCGATAGCAGTCCCACAGGACGCGGGCGCCGTCCTCGGTGGGAATGGGATCGGGAGGCGAGGCCGGCATGCTTCTGCCAGCGTACCGACGCCGCCCGGTTCAGCGCCGGGCGGTGAGGCGGTCCATCAGGGTGTGGCCGGGCAGGGCCCCCGAGGCAGCGACGCCCGCCTCGCTGTAGATGCCGCCGGGCCCGTCGAGGTCGGAATCGACCAGCAGCCAGGGAACGGGATCGGAGGTGTGCGTGCGCAAGGCCACCGGGGTGGCGTGGTCGGGCAGGAGCAGCAGGCGCCACGGGCCGAGCTCGTCGAGACCCTCGACGAGGGGACCGAGGATCCGGCGGTCCCAGTGCTCCAGGGCGGTGATCTTCTCGGCCAGGTCGCCGGCGTGGCCGGCTTCGTCGGTGGCCTCGACATGGATGACGAACAGGTCGGCGCCGGCCGCCAGGGTGGTCAGGCAGGCATCGCGTTTGGCCTCGTAATCGGTGTCGTACCACCCGGTGGCGCCCGGGACTTCGACCACCTCGATGCCGGCCAGCACCCCGAGTCCCCGGATGAGGTCGACCGCCGTTGTCAATCCGGCTTGCAGCCCACGGCGCTCACCGAAGTCGGGTAGGACCGGGGCAGTGCCCTGGCCCCACAGCCAGATCTGGGTGGCGGCGCCACCGAAGCGTGAGACCACCGGGCGAGATGCATCCATGAGCGCCTGTAGCCGTGAGGCGGCCGAACCGGTGGGCCAGACGGCGGCACGACCGGACAGGTCGTGAGGAGGCACGCACCGAGCGTCGAGCCAGTCGCCCGGGGTGACCAGCAGGTGGCGGTACTGCACGCCCGGGTGGAAGCGGACATCGCCCCTACCCAGCTCCTCCTGGAGGGCGAGGAGAACCTTGCCGGCTTCCTCCGTGCTGGGATGCCCGCCGGCGAAGTCCACCATGGTGCCGTCGGGGGCGATCGTCACCAGGTTGCAGCGGTAGGCCACTTCATCGGGAGCCAGCTCGATGCCCCGCCCGGCGGCCTCGATGGGCGCCCGCCCGGTGTGGTGGCGGGCGGGGTCGTAGCCGAGGATGCTCATGTTGCCCACGTCGCTCCCGGGAGGCAGCCCAGGGGGGATGACGGCGGCCCGACCCACCTCGCCCCGGCCGGCCAGGGCACTCAGCGTGGGCATGGACGCCACCTCCAGCGGTGTACGGCCATCGAGTTCCTCAACCGGCTCATCAGCGCAGCCGTCCGGCACGCAGACCACGTACTTCATCCCGGCGACGCTACCGGCGCCCACCCCACCCGCCGTTCTGGTGGTGGAACCGGTACCGCAGCGGCCCTGTTTCCACCACCAGAACGCGTTGTTCAGCTGGCCCGGGCGTTCGCCACGACGTAGTTCCGCACAGCAGCAAGGTCGCAGGGCAGGGTGGCGCAGTGCTCGGGGCGGTCGAAGAGATCGGCCAGGTGCGCCGGCAGCTCCGGGCGTACTCCCGTGGCGGCCTGCACCGTGTCGGGGAACTTGGCCGGGTGGGCGGTGGCCAGGCTGACCAGGGGAACCGACCGGTCCCTGCGGCAGGTTCGCCCGGCGATCAGTCCGACGGCGGTGTGGGGATCGACGATATGGCCCGATGCGGCGTAGAGCTCACCCATGGTGGCGGCCACCGTGTCGTCGTCGACCCGGGTGGTGTCGAACACGTCCCCCACCGGGGCGAGCCGCTCGAGGCCGACCTCCATGCGGCCGCTGTGGCTGAAACGGCGCATGAGGTCGCCCACTGCGACGGCGTCGCGGTCGAGCATCTCGAAGAGGAGGCGCTCGAGGTTGCTCGACACCTGGATGTCCATGGCCGGGCTGGTCGTGGGATGCACCTCCTGCATCTCCATCACCCCGGAGCCGAGGAAGCGGGTGGCGATGTCGTTGCGGTTGCTGGCGACCACGAGTTGGGCGATAGGCAGCCCCATCCGCTGGGCCGACCATCCTGCGAAGGCGTTGCCGAAGTTGCCGGTGGGCACGGAAAAGGCGATGGGCCGAGTCGGGGCACCCAGCGCTACTGCGGCGGTGACGTAATAGACCACCTGCGGGAGCACGCGGGCCCAGTTGATCGAGTTCACCGCTGAGAGGCGTAGTCGCTGGCGCAGATCGGCGTCGGCGAACATGGTCTTCACCAGGTCCTGGCAGTCGTCGAAGGTGCCCTCCACGGCCAGGTTGTGGATGTTCGGGGAATCGACCGACGTCATCTGGCGACGCTGGACCTCCGAGATCCGCCCGGCAGGGTGGAGGATGAAGACGTCGAGGGCGTCACGATCGCGGCAGGCCTCGATGGCGGCGGGTCCGGTGTCGCCCGAGGTGGCACCGAGGATCGTGAGGCGCTCACCACGCCTCGTGAGCTCGGCGTCGAAGAGCCGGCCCACCACCTGTAGGGCCACATCCTTGAACGCCAGCGTGGGTCCGTGGAAGAGCTCCAGGACCCACTCGTTGTCACCCACCTGGCGCAGGGGAACGACCGCCGGGTGGCGGAACCGCGCGTAGGCCTGGGTGAGAATCCCGCCGACCAGCTCCTCGTCGATGCCCCCGCCGAGAAAGGGGGCGATGATCCGCAAGGCGACGTCACGGTAGGACCTCCCGGCGAAGCTGCTCAGTGTGGTGCCATCGAGCTCAGGCCACGTCTCGGGGACGTAGAGGCCGCCGTCGCGGGCCAGGCCGGCGAGCAGCACATCGTCGAAGCCGAGGATCGGGGCGTCGCCCCGGGTGCTGACGTACTTCACGACGCCCCGCTCACCCGGCGACGACCCGCAGGACGCTGGTCACACGGTCGACGGCGTCCAGTCGGCGCAGCGAGCGAAGGGTGGCCTGCACAGCGGATTCCGCAGCCTCGTGGGTGATGAAGATAAGCCGTGCTTCCTCGCCCAGGCCCTCCTGCTCCATGGAACGAATGGACACCTCGTGCTCGGCGAACACCCCCGCGACGGCATGGAGCACGCCGGGGCGGTCGACGACCTCCAGGTGCAGGTAGTACGCCGACGACACCTCGTCGACGGGGCGGATGGTGGCTCGGGGCATGGCGCCGATGCTGGCGCTGGTGCCCCGGCGTAGGTTGCCGGCGGCGTCGACCACATCGCCCAGCACGGCGCTGGCCGTAGGGCCGCCCCCCGCCCCCCGCCCGTAGAGCATGATCTCACCGACGACGTCCCCCTCGATGAACACCGCGTTGAAGCTTCCCCGCACGCTGGCCAACGGGTGGCTGGAAGGAACCATGGCGGGATGCACCCGCACGGCGATCCTTCCGTCGTCGCCGTGCTCGGCCACTGCCAACAACTTGATCTCGTATCCGAGACGATGGGCGAAGGCGATGTCGGCAGGGGTGACGGCGGCGATGCCCTCGTGGGAGACGTCGCCGGCCACCACCGAGGCCCCGAAGGCGATGGTGGCGAGAATGGCGGCCTTGGCTCCGGCGTCGTAACCCTCGACGTCGGCAGTGGGGTCGCGTTCGGCGTAGCCCAGGCTCTGGGCTTCGGCGAGGGCGTCGGCGTAGGTGGCGCCCTCCTCGCTCATACGGGTGAGGATGTAGTTGGTGGTGCCGTTGACGATCCCGGTGATGCGTCGGATGCGGCTCCCGGCCAGCGATTCCCGCAGAGGCCGCACGATGGGGATGGCGCCACCGACCGCCGCCTCGAAGAGCAGGTCGACGCCGGCGCCCTCGGCCGCGGCGAACAGCTCTGATCCGACGTTGGCGATCAGCTCCTTGTTGGCCGTCACCACCGGCTTGCCGGCCTTGAGTGCGTCGAGGACCAGCCCGCGTGCTGGTTCTATGCCTCCCACCAACTCCACCACCAGGTCGACGTCGTGGTCATGCACCACGCCGTCGGCGTCGTGGGTCAACACCCCTTCCGGCAGCTCGACCGAGCGAGCCTTGGCCAGATTGCGAACCGCCACCCGGCTCACCTCCAGGCGAAGCCCGGTCCGGGCCTCTATGGCATCGGCCTGGTCGCAGAGGAGGCGCACCAGGGCGGCACCGACGTTTCCGCAACCGAGCAGCCCGAGCCGCACCACCGAGGGATCGACGTGCATGGCGGCCACGCTACCGGCCGTCGGAGGGCCCCGATTCGCCTCAGGCGCGTCGCCGGGCCTTCGCCGTGCCGCCGGGGAGCACGAATCTGCGGCCCATCAGATGTCGAGGCGGAGCAGATCGTCCACGGTCTCCCGGCGTACCACAAGCCGGGCCCGTCCCCCGGCCACGAAGACGACGGCGGGGCGGGGCACCTTGTTGTAGTTCGACGCCATCGAGTGTCCGTAGGCGCCGGTGACCGGCGTGGCCAGGATGTCGCCCACCGCCAGATCGGCGGGCACTCGGGCATCGTGGACGATCACGTCCCCCGACTCGCAGTGCTTGCCCACCACCCGGACCTGGCGAGGCCGCTCGGCCGTGGTGGCCCGGGGCAGGAAGGCCTCGTAGCCACTGCCATAGAGCACGGGGCGGGGATTGTCGCTCATGCCCCCGTCCACCGAGACGTAGGTGCGGATGCCGGCGAGCTCCTTGACCGTCCCCACCGTGTAGAGCGTCAGGGCGGCGGCGGCGGCAATGGCCCGGCCGGGCTCGACCGCCAGGCGCGAGGTGATGCCTGCTTCGGCACAGGCCTTGGTGAGCACGTGGGCCCATTCGCTGATGGAAGGGGCTTCCTCCCCTTCGACGTAGGCAACACCGAGGCCGCCACCGAGACTGAGCTCGGGTAGCCCGAGAGGCACGACGAAGTCGGCCAGCACGTCGACGGCCTGGGCGAAGGACGGGAGGGCGAACACGTTGCTGCCGATGTGGGCGTGGATCCCCACCAGCTCCACGGCCGGAGAGGACGCCGCCCGGGCGACCGCAGCGGTCGCTTCTCCCGACGCCAGCCCGAAGCCGAACTTGGAGTCGGCCTGGCCGGTCATCACGTAGACGTGGGTGTGGGCCTCGACTCCCGGCGTCACCCGAACCAGTACGTGCGGCGGACTCGCCCCACCGGCCACCAGCGACTCGATGCGGTCGAGCTCGTCGTGGCTGTCGACGACGATGCGCCCCACACCAGCGGCCAGGGCCTGAGCCAGCTCAGCCTCCGACTTGTTGTTGCCATGCAGCACCAGCCGCTCGCCGGGCACGCCGGCGGACAATGCGACGTGCAGCTCACCACCGCTGGCCACGTCGATGGCCATGCCCTCCTCGTGGACCAGTGCCGCCATGGCTCGACAGAGGAAGGCCTTGGCCGCGTAGGTCGCACCGTTGCCGAAGGCCTCCACCGCCTCCCGGCAGCGGGCCCGGAGGTGGGCCTCGTCGTAGACGAAGAGCGGGGTGCCGTACTCAGCGGCGAGGGTCAGGACGTCGCAACCGCCCACGGCCAGTCGACCGCCGGCACCGACACGGGCGGTGAGCGGCAGCAGCGAAAGCGGGAGGGAAGTCATGGACGGGCCAGGAGTCGCTGCACCCGGTCGATGAGCTCGATGGGATCGAACGGCTTGGTCACGTAGTCGTCTGCACCGGCATGGAGGCCGTCGCTGACGTCGGTTTCCTGAGCCCGGGCCGAGAGCAGGATGACCGGGATGGTGTCGGTGCTTGCGTCAGCGTCCAAGGCGGCAACCAACTCGAGACCGTTCATGTGCGGCATCATCACATCGGAGATGATGACGTCGGGGCGCTCCTTGCGAGCTGCCTTCAGGCCCTTGAGCCCGTCAGCGGCGGTGATGACCGAGTAGCCCTCCATCTCGAAGTTGACGCGCAGCAGCTTGAGGATGACGGGATCGTCGTCGACCACGAGCACCCGTACCGCGCTGCCCACAGCCGCGGCACCGTCGGTCACAAGGGCCGATGCTACCGGCGGCCCTGCGACTGGCTCCCTCGGGCAGCTAGGCTTGAAGCTGCCGCCCCCGTAGCTCAGGGGATAGAGCACCGCCCTCCGGAGGCGGGTGCGTAGGTTCGAATCCTACCGGGGGCGCCAGCCAGCTAGCGAGGTTTGTCGAGCGGGCGCTCGCGTTCCTCCTGAACGGCGGTGCGTCCGACCTGCACCAGGCGAAAGACGGTTACCAGGGTCAGACCTCCGATCATGTTGCCCAGCGCCGCCCACCCCAACATGCCGAGCCAGTCGGCGTAGCCGAAGGGAGCGCCGGCGTGCAGGGCGGCGAACATCTCCAGGGAGATGACGATGGCGTGGTTGAGTCGCCCGGCGGCCAGCACGAAGGCAATGGAGAACGCCGCCACCAGCTTGCCGGCGATCGACTCGGTGCCCAGCTCCATCCAGGTCATCAGGGTGATGGCGGCGCCGCCGATGACGGCCGAGGCGAGCGAGGTCATGCTGATGCCGAGCTCGGGGTAGTGGCGGCCGACCTCCACCGCAATCTCGTGCAGCTCGGGCAGGCCGACGGCGACCAGACCGGTGAAGACCCAGCCGGCGGCCAGGTTGGTTGCCGCCGTGCCTCCCCACAACCGCAGCGTCGCACCGACGGTCGATTTGTGGGCGACCACGGCGGCCACCGGAACGAGGAAGTTCTCGGTGAACAGCTCGCTGCGCCCCAGCGTCAAGGCGATGAATCCGATGCCGAAGGCCAGAGCCCCGAGGAGCTCATTGCCGGTGGCCTCCCGCACCAGGAGCAGGGCCATGACGCCGACCCCCACGTCGATACCCCCCACCGCTCCGGTGGAGAGCAGGGCCGGCCACTTACGAGACAGCCGCCGCTGAGCCTCATCCACCGTGCTCTGAAAGGTGCCCTGCACCTCCGTATCGACCGAACTCCTCCGCCGGCCGAGCTCGCGCCGCTGATCCGAGCCGAGACGTCCGGGACCATTCGGCGGGGACGGAGCAGGTTTGCCCGGGTTGTCAGCGGTCATTGGTCACCCTTCCGGCGTCGGCCACCTCAACTGCGTGGTATGGGGGAGGCGGAGGCTACCGGCAGCCAACGTGCGCGGTGTCGACCAGAGCGAGACCTGACGGGGTGACTCGATCAGTTCGACGACGTCGTAGCCTTGCCGGACATGGGCATGGGGGAGGCCAACCGGGGCACCGATGCCTCAGATCCCCAGCGGGCCGTCGCCGAGCTGTTGGGGCGACCACCCCAGGCTGCCTTCGAGGTGGTGGTGCGGGATCAGGGCGGCGAACCGGTGGTCATCCGCAACGAGCCGCTCCTCGACGATGGCACGCCCATGCCCACCCGCTACTGGTTGGTGGGCCGGGAGGAGCGCAGGGCCGTCGGCCGCCTGGAGTCCGGCGGAGGGGTCCGTGCCGCCGAGGCAGCGGTCGCTCCCGAGGCCCTGGCCGACGCCCATCGCCGCTACGCCGCCGAGCGCGACGCCGAGTTGGCTCCCGACCATATGGGGCCGAGGCCGACGGGAGGCGTCGGCGGAGCCCGCCGTGGGGTGAAGTGCCTGCACGCCCACTACGCCTGGTTTCTGGCCGGAGGGGACGATCCGGTCGGCCGTTGGGTGGCCGAACGCCTCGCTCCCGCACCGGCGCACCGATCGGCGACCGGCTCTTGAGCACGACCGTCGCCGCCATCGACTGCGGGACGAACTCCACTCGCCTCCTGATCGCCCGAGGCAACGACGGGAACCTCGAGACGCTCGAGCGCCAGGCCAGCATCACCCGGCTGGGCGCCGGTGTCGATGCCACAGGTGTCTTGGACGGCGCAGCAATGGCCCGCACCCTCGAGGTGCTCGGTCGCTATCGCGAGCTGATGGACCAGCACCGGGTTGAACGGGTGCGGATCAGTACCACCTCGGCTGCACGCGATGCGAGCAACCGTGACGAGCTGCTGGCGGCGGCGGCCGACGTCGTGGGCACGCGACCAGAGCTTCTTTCGGGGGACGAGGAGGCGAGGCTGTCGTTCGCCGGCGCCACCACGGAGCTCGACCCGGCCCTCGGCCCGTTCCTGGTGGTGGACATCGGTGGTGGATCCACGGAGTTCGCCGTCGGTCCAGGTGGTGGTGAGCCCACCGGCGCCATCTCCGTCGATGTCGGCTGTGTGCGCCTGACGGAGCACTACCTCCACCGCGACCCGCCGGCGCCCGAAGAGCTGGCCGCCGCCATCTCGGTGGTCGAGGCGCACCTCGACGACGTCGTGCGGGAAGTCCCCGCCAGTCGGGAGGCCTCGCTGCTGATCGGCCTGGCCGGGACGGTGACGACCGTGGCCGCCGTCGAGATGGGCCTGCCCCGCTACGACCGTGACCGCATCCATCACTTCCGTCTCACCCGGGCGGCCGCCGAGGACGTGTTTCGTACCCTCGCCACCGAAGCCCGAGCCGACCGAATCCACAACCCCGGACTGGAAGAGGCTCGGGCCGACGTCATCGTCGGAGGCTGCTGCGTCCTGGTGGCCGTGCTCAGGTATTTCGATGTTGCGGAGCTGCTGGTCTCCGAGGCCGACATTCTCGACGGAATGGCTGCCAGCCTGTTGGGCCGCTGAGATACCGGCGCACCGCGGCACCCTCTACTATCCGCGCTGTGTCAACGGCGCCCGGTGAGGAGCCGATGTTCCTGGATGGGCTCCGGGTACGGCTACGCCCGCTGACCCCATCTGACTTCGTCGCCTGGCAGGCGCTGCGCCTTCGTAGCCAGGAATGGCTCACTCCGTGGGAACCTCGGCGTCCCGCCGGCTCACCCGACGTCGTCCGTAGCCGGTCGGCCTTCGCGGCGCGTTGCCGGGCCCGTGAACGGGAGCGACAGCTCGGTGCCGGCTACGGCTTCGGCATCTTCGCCGATGTTCCCGAGCGACGCCTGTGCGGAGAGATCAACCTCAATGGGGTCCAGCGCGGGCCCTTTCAAAGCGCCTATGTGGGCTACTGGATCGACGAGAGCTGCGCCGGCCGAGGCTATGTCCCCGAGGCCTTGGTGGTCGTGATCCGCTTCGCCTTCGAAGATCTGAAGCTGCACCGGCTCCAAGTCGCCATCGTCCCCCGCAACCGGCCGAGCCGGAGGGTGGTCGAGAAGCTCGGCCTGCGCTGCGAGGGGACAGCCGAGCGCTATCTGGAGATCAACGGCGTCTGGGAGGACCATCTCCGCTACGCCATCACGGCTGAGGAGTGGGAGGCACGCCGGGGGGAGCTGACCAGGCAGTGGCTCACGCCTAAGGGCACGCGGCCCGCCCGCTCCTAGGGGCACGCTCGTAGCATGTGGTCATGACCACGGACCTCCCCACGACCGAAGAGCAGTGGCGGGAGCGCCTGACGCCCGAGCAGTACGCGATCGCCCGCCGCGGCGGTACCGAGCGGGCCTTCTCCGGCGCCTATTGGGACAGCAAGGACCCGGGCGTGTACCGCTGTGTCGGCTGCGGCGTCGAGCTCTTTCGCTCCGAGGAGAAGTTCGACTCCGGCACGGGCTGGCCCAGCTTTTGGGCGGCGGTCGACGACACGCGGGTGACCAGGGTGGTCGATCGCACGTTGGGTGTCAGCAGGGTCGAGATCCGCTGCGCCCGGTGTGACGCGCACCTCGGCCACGTGTTCGACGATGGGCCACAGCCGACCGGATTGCGCTACTGCGTCAACTCGGCGTCGCTCGACCTCGACCCGACCGACACCGCATAGACGACGGGCAGCTCCCGCCCTCCGCTCTATCGTGGTTTCCGCCGGCGTGGTGGAACGGTAGACACGGTCCCCTTAAAAGGGACTGCCCTCGTGGGCGTACGGGTTCGAATCCCGTCGTCGGCACCCGTCCCCGAGGACCCTGTGCGAGGAGACAAGCCGGCCGGGCGCTCCGCCGTTGCGCCCGGCCAGGCACGAGGGCTGTACCCCCCGTCCATGCAGCTGGAAACCATTGCCGGGGGGAACGGTCCCCTTCGCGAGTACGGTCATGGCGGCTCGTGGACGAGTGAATGGAACGGCAGGACTGCCGCGAGCGTCTGAAGGGTTGGCATGGGATCGAAGTTGAGGCTTATGAACCGCACGCACTGGATGAGCATCGGCGTGGTCGTGGTCTGCATCGTCGTCGCCGGCGCCGCCTACGGGCTCACTGCCGGCAGCGACGAGGTGGCCTCGGCGCCGCTGCGGACCACGACCACCGTGGCCCGTACCTCCACCACCGAGCGATCCACGACCACAACCACCGAGGCGGCACCCACGACCACCACGGCCGCACCGGTGGTGGGGTTGGTGTCCGGTGCCAAGGGTGAAGCCGTGGCCGCCATCCAGCGGCGCCTCATCGAATTGCGCTTCGATCCCGGTGCTGCCGACGGAGTATTCGGCTTGGGCACCACCTACGCGGTGCAGGCTTTCCAGAAGCTGCACGGCATGAAGCCGACTGGTGACGTCACGCCGGCGGTCGAGGCCGCCCTGGCTGCACCCACCTCGCCGGCACCGCTTGTTCCCGACGGAGGGGCCGACCGGGTGGAGATCGACCTGCCCCGCCAGCTGCTGTTCCTTTACAAGGGTGGCGACCTGCGGCTGATCAGCCATATCTCCTCGGGCAACAAGGAGCGGTACTGCGCCAAGGGCGGTTGCGGCACGGCGATCACGCCGGTGGGTGCCCACCGCTTCATGTGGCGCTACCCCGGATGGCGTACCTCTCGCCTGGGCAAGCTCTACAACCCGGTCTACTTCACGGGCTCCGGCATCGCCATCCACGGCTCCGGCTCCGTTCCGACCTACCCCGCCTCCCACGGCTGTGTGCGGATCCCCATGCACATCGCCGAGTACTTTCCCGGTCTGGTCTCCAAGGGCGACGCCGTCTACGTGCTCGACGGCAAGACCCATGTCGGCCCGGCACCGGCCCTCCCGGCCGAGCTGCCCCCTCCGCCGCCCGATCCGGCGACCACGCCCGACACCGCAGTGCCCGACACGACGACGACGACTCTGCCGCCGTCGGTCATGACCCTTCCCCCCACCACGACCATCATCACGCCGGCGAATCCCCCCCCGGCCGCGCCACCCACCACCAATTCGACCCCGTAGGGTCGAGCGATGACGCCATCTCCGGCGGGCCGGATGCCGGCGCGCCTCGTCGCCCTGGTCGTGGCCGTGGTCGTGGTCCTGGCCGGCAACGCCGCCGCCCTGATGTTCTTCGGCGACGACGTCGAGCAGGCCGGCGAACGCCTCGACCCTGCACCCACCCAGCCCGACGGCTCGGTCCCCGGCTCTCCCGATGCCGTGGCCACCACCACCACCGCCACCACTGTGCCGCCGCCCACCAGCACCCAGCCTCCGACGTCGCTGGAGCGCCGGGTGGCCGAGCTGTCGGTTTTCGTGGCCGACGAGCGTGAGCTCGAGTTCCTCCGTCCCGTCGAGGTCGAGCTGTTGGCCGACGAGGCCTTCGTGGACCGCCTGCTCGTCGACGTCGAGGAGAACAGGGAGGAGACCGATCAGGCCGAGCAGGTGCTGCGCGCACTGCACCTCATCGAGCCCGGTGTGGATCTCTTCGAGGCCTTCATCTCGTTCTACGGCGACGCCGTCCTCGGGTTCTACGACCCGGAGACCGACGAGCTGGTTCTGCGGGGGGCCGAACTGAATCCCTACGTGGAGACCACGCTGGTGCACGAGCTGGCCCACGCACTCGACGACCAGCACTTCGAGCTGCACCGTCCCGAGGTCAACGACGCCGATGACGAGTCGTCCCTCGCCTTCTCCTCGTTGGTGGAGGGCGTTGCCCTCTCGGTGGAGTTCGGCTACCGCCAGACGCTGAGCGCCGAGGAGCTGGAGGCATCGGCGAGGGCTGCGGCCGAGTTCGCCCGACGGGCGGGGAGCTCGCCCGTCCCGCCCGTCGTCACCAGTCTCGTCCAATTCCCCTATCTGGCCGGGCCGTTCTTCGTGGCTGCGCTGCTGGAGGAGGGTGGCGAGGAGCGGGTCGATGCCGCGTTCCGCGACCCCCCTACCACGAGCGAGGAGATCCAGGACCCGTCCGTCTACCTGGGGGGCGAGGATCCTGTCGCCGTTCCCGTCCCCCCGGCAGAAGGTCCGGTCATCGACGAGGGGACCTTCGGCCAGTGGGCCCTGACCCTCACGCTCCAAGAGCTTGTCGACGTCGACACCGCCGCTGTGGCCGCCAACGGGTGGGGAGGCGACTCCTACGTGGCCTGGAATGTGGACGGCCGGACGTGCGTGCGGATCGCCTTCGCCATGGACAGCCCGTCCGACCTGGCCGAGCTGGACGACGCCTGGCGGCAGTGGGCCGACGTGCACGGCGATGCCACCGTCCAGTCGACCCCCGAGCTGGTGACCGTCACCGCCTGCGGATAGGGAACCGGGATACGCCGGCTCCCGGTAGCGTGCCGCCGTGGCGGACAACTTCAGAATCGAACGCGACACCATGGGAGAGGTCAGGGTGTCGGCGGAGGCCCGTTGGGGTGCGCAGACCCAGCGGGCGGTCGAGAACTTCCGGGTTTCGGGGCTGCGCCTCGACCCGGGCCTGGTGCGAGCTCTGGCCCAGCTCAAGGGCGCAGCGGCAGAGGTCAATGGGCGCCTGGGGGTGATCGGGCCCGACGTCGCGGCCGCCATCACCGCCGCCGCCGACGAGGTCGTGGAGGGCCGCTGGGAGGTCCAGTTTCCGGTGGATGTGTTCCAGACCGGGTCGGGCACCTCATCGAACATGAACATGAACGAGGTGCTGGCGTCGTTGGCGGGCGAGCGGCTGGGCCGACGGGTTCATCCCAACGACGAGGTCAACGCCAGTCAGTCGAGCAACGACGTCTTCCCCTCGGCCATCCGCCTGGCGGCGGTCGCCGGGATCACCGCCGATCTCGTCCCCTCCCTCACCCACCTGGCCGGCACGCTCCGACGGAAGTCATCCCAGTTGGCCGACGTGGTCAAGGCCGGGCGCACCCATCTGATGGACGCCATCCCGGTCACGCTCGGCCAGGAACTCGGGGGCTACGCCCGGGCCGTGGAGCTCGGTGTCGAGCGCCTGGCGTCCGTGGTCCCGCGGGTGGCGGAGCTGCCCCTCGGGGGCACGGCGGTGGGAACTGGCCTCAATGCCCCCGCCGGCTTCGCCGGGGACGTGACCGCCCGGTTGGCCGAGCGGCTGCAGCTGCCGCTCGTCGAGGCCCGCGACCACTTCGAGGCCCAAGGTGCTCAAGACGCCCTGGTGGAGTGCTCAGGTGTCCTGCGGGTGGTGGCCTTGTCCCTCTACAAGGCGGCCAACGACGTGCGGTGGATGGCGAGCGGCCCTCGCACCGGCTTGGCCGAGATCCGTCTGCCCGACCTGCAGCCCGGCTCGTCGATCATGCCCGGCAAGGTGAATCCGGTCGTCCCCGAGGCCGTCGGCCAGGTGGTGGCCCAGGTGGTGGGCAACGACGCCACCGTGGCCTTCGCCGGCGCCAGCGGGAACTTCGAGCTCAACGTCATGCTGCCGGTGATGGCTCGCAACCTGTTGGAGTCCGTCGGGCTGCTGGCGTCGGTGAGCCGGATGTTCGCCGACGCGTGCGTGTCGGGCATCGTGGCCAACGAGCGACGATGCCGGAGCTACGCCGAAGCGTCACCGGCGGTGGTCACTGCCCTCGCCCCCGCGCTCGGCTACGAGCGCGCGGCGGCCGTGGTGAAGCAGGCGGCGGCGAGCGGTCGCTCGGTGCGCGACGTCGTGGTGGCCGAGGGACTCATCGACGAGGACGAACTCGACGATGCCCTCGATGTGCTCGCCCTGACCCGGGGGGGCCTGACTCGCCCCGCCGACCGCAGCTGACCTACGACGAAGCGTCCGAGGGAGGGGTGTCGGGATCAGGAAACTCACCGCCGCCACCGACGTTGGGCCGGCCGACGTTCTGCTGCTCGACGACCACGTCGTCCTCGTCGTCGCCCAGGTCGAGCGGTTCGCTCCTGGTGTGCTTCTCCTCGATGGGAACGTCAGTCATCCGATTGTTCTCCTCCGCTCCGGTGTGACCGCCACCCTGCCCGCGGGCCGACGCGGTCAACCCCACCTGGCGCCACGCCGGCCAGTACGGTACGGCGGACGCGTCAGCCCACGGGAGGGACCAGGTCATGGGCGTATCGGGTGGGCTCTACCGCTTCGTGTTGCTGCTGCACATCCTCACCGTCGTGGTGGCCTTCGGCAGCTTCATGGCAAGCGCCGCCTATGCCCGCCTGGCGCGGGAGCGGGGTGGGTCCGAGGGTGTTGCCATCAACGAAGCCAGTGCTGCGGTCACCAAGCGGGTGTCACAGGGTTCCTTCTGGGCCGTGCCCATCTTCGGCATTCTCCTGGTGATCCTGAGCGACGGTGCCATCGGGTTCGAGGAGCCCTGGATCAGCCTGTCCTTCCTCCTCTACATCGCCGCCGCTGCGCTGCTGGTGGCGGTCGTGATTCCCACTCAACGACGGACCATCCAACTGGACAGAAAGAACTTGGGCGGCACATCGCCAGGCGCCGGGGGAGGCGAACGAGCACGTCTGGACAAGAAGCTGGCCGCCTCCAGCGGGGTTTTCAACGTGCTCTTCCTGGCCGTCCTGGCCTTGATGATCTTCAAACCGGGGAGCTGAGCCACAGCCTGTCGCCGGTCCGCTGGCGTGTCTACCCCAGCGCCGGGGTTCCCTCGTAGGGCGCAGGGTCGCCTCGGCCGGGGATGGTCGGCCGACTCCAGCTCATGGCCAGCGACAGCCGGTCGGCCACCTCCAGCCACTCGTCGGGATGCCACCCTTGGGCCATACCGGCCACGCTCAGGTCCTGGCGGATGTGGACCAGTGCCGGGAGGCGTTCCAGGCCGAGCGCCTTGACCGCCTGACGGTCGGGGTCGGCGAAGGTCAGGAACTCCTGGGCGTAAGGCCCGAGGAACTGGCGGGCCTCGTCGGCGGTGCAGGTGATGAGAATGGCCACCCGGCAGTCGGTCTGGTCGTAGACCCGGAAGATGCGAGCGACCGTGGGCAGGAGCCAGGCGCTCTCGGAGGTGAAGGGATCCAGCACGCCGAGCACCAGGTGGAAGGTGGTGAGCCACTGCTCCAAGGGGTGTGGTGACCCGTCCAGGGGAGCCAGTGCCACATCGGCGGGGGCGTCGGTGGGCACTTCGGTCAACGGTAGCCGACGGCCACGAAGCCACGAAGTTCGCTGGCTCCCTTCAGGTAGGGTCGCCGAGGTGCACCCCATGGAGCGGCTGCGCCACCTGGCCCGGGCCGGTGCCATCGGCCACAGGGTGTTGGTGGAGGAGAGCGTCCCTGCCCTGTCCGGGCTCGGCCAGGACAGCGGTGCCCTGGTGCTGTCGGGCCGCCGCCTCCTCCAGCACCATCCGGCTTCGGGCCCACTGACGTGGTTGTGCGCCCGAGTCCTCTGTGCCGACGACGCCCGGACCGAGGCATGGCGGTGCGCAAGCGAGATCGGTGCCGACACCACCGCCGAGTGCCTGGCCGGCGAGCTTCCCGGGGCGGCCACGGTCGTCGTGCTCGGCTGGCCGGAGGTCACCGCGGCCGCACTCGTCCGCCGGGGCGACGTGGCCTCGCTGGTGGTCGATGCCGGAGTTGGTCGGGAGGGCAACGAGTTGGTGCAGCGCTTCCGAGCGAACGACTTGGACGCCCTGGAGGTGGCCCCAGCCGGCATGGCCGCGGCGGTGAAGGCAGCTGACCTGGTGCTGTTGGAGGCGGCGGCCATGGGACCCGAGGGATTTCTGGCCGTCAGCGGTTCGTTCGCGGCCGCCGCGGTGGCCCGTCGTGTCGGGGTCCCTGTCTGGCTGGTGGCGGGTGTCGGTCGGGTGCTGCCGGCCGGGTTGTGGACGGCCATGACCGGTCGCCTGGAGCAGGTGCAACCGTGGATGGCCGCCGAGGAGGTCGTCCCCCTCGACCTGGTCGACCTGGTGTTCCGCCCCACAGGCCTCACCGCAGATGCCGGCCTGGTGGCCGGGACGGCTGACTGCCCCGATGCACCTGAGCTGCGGTAGCAGGAAGCCGGCCGGTGGGTAGGTCGGCGCCATGGGGGAGCTGATCGATCTGGACGGCAACGGGCGCGGGTATGTGGCGACTCCGGCACTCGGAGCGGGCCCGGGCTTGGTGGTCATCCACGAGCACGGCGCGCTGGACGCACACATCGAGGATCTGTGCGACCGCTTCGTCGGTGAGGGCTTCAGCGCGCTGGCCCTCAATCCGCAGGCGGCGATGAGTCACGTCGGAACGGCGGTCGAGTACCTCCGATCGAGCCAGTCCGTCCGGGGCGACGGTTTCGGGGTGGTCGGTTTCGGCACGGGGGTGGGCATGGCGTTGATGCTCGCCACCCAGCGTCCCGACGACATCGACGCTTGCGTGGCCTTCTACGGTGTCATTCGGCCGCCGTCGGCCCAACCGGAGTGGACGGCCCTCGAGGCACCGGTGCAGGGTCACTTCGGCGAGCAGGACGATCTCGTCCCCCCTGATGAGGTGCAGGCACTCGAGGCCGTGCTGAACAAGGCAGGCAAGGACACGGACTTCCACCTCTACGCGGGCGCAGGACATGGCTTCTTCGACGACACCCTTGCGGACGGGTACGACGCGTCGGCCGCGGCACTGGCTTGGATCCGCACGCTGGAGTTCCTGCGGGCCAAGCTGGGATAGTGCCCCACTGATGCCGCTCGCCTTCCTTGATCCGGACCAGGACCCGGTCACTCGATACCTGGAGTTGGGCCTGGCCCTCGGACGCCACATCGAGGGCCTGGTCGATGCCTACATCGGCCCTGCGGCAGTGGCCGTCGCGGCTGGCGAGGGGCCACCAGTCCCCGCTCTTCCCCTGGCCGAGTGCGCACGCCGCCTGCTGGCCGATCTCGAGACCGGCAACGAGCCGGAGCCGGGCCGGCGGCACTGGCTGGCGGCACAGGTCCGCGGTCTGCACACGACTGCCCGGCGACTGGCCGGAGAGGCGGTGGGATACGCCGATGAGGTGGAGGCATGCTACGGCGTGCGGCCTCAGCCGGTGCCAGAGGACACCATGGCCGAGGCCCACCGTCGCCTCGACGCAGTCCTGCCCGGGACGGGGGATCTGCGAGCCCGCTTCGGTGAATGGCGGGAAGCCCAGGCCGTGCCGGTCGACCAGCTCGAGGCGGCCATCGCCTCACTGCTGGACGACCTGCGGGAACGCACTGTCCGGAGCTTCGGGCTGCCCGAGGGCGAGCATGTCGACATCGAGCTGGTGACGGATCGGCCGTGGTCGGGCTTCAACTACTACCTGGGGAACCTTCGCTCCCGCGTCGCGGTGAACGTCGACCTGCCCGTGCTCAGTCCCGGCCTGGCCCATCTGGTGGCCCACGAGGCCTATCCCGGTCACCACACCGAGCACTGTCGCAAGGAGGTCGGCCTGGTGCGCCGACGTCGCTGGCTGGAGGAGACCATCTTCCTGGTGGGCACTCCGCAGTGCCTGCTGGCCGAGGGTCTGGCCGACCTCGGTCTCGAGGTGCTGGTGTCGCCCGAACCCGCCGTGCAGGCAGCCATGGCGGCCGAGCACCTACGACCTCTGGGCATCATCTTCGACACAGAGGTTGTGGCCGCCGTCTCCCAAGCGGTGCAGGGCCTGGACGCGGTGCGGGGCAACGTCGCCCTCGCGCTCCACGAGCATGGGATGGGTCCCGACGAGGCCGTCTCCTATGCAGAGCGGTGGGCCCTGTTGCCGCGAGCCCGGGCCGAGAAGCTCGTCTCGTTCCTGACCGACCCCACCTGGCGGGCCTACATCACCTGCTACGTCGAAGGCCTGCCCCTGTGCCGGCGCTTCGTCGGCGGTGACCCGGCGCGCTTCGACCGCCTCCTCGGCGAGCAGCTCACGCCCGACCAGCTCATGGCCGCCGTGTGAACGTCGACGTCGTCATGGCCGCGCGCGACGAGGCGGTGACGGTGGCCGCCAACGTGGCCGCGGCACGGGGATGCCAGTACATCCGAGAGGTCATCGTTGTGGACGACGGGTCCTCGGACTCCACCGCCGAGCAGGCCGCAATGGCCGGGGCCAAGGTCGTACGGCGGGACGCCGCCGTCGGCTCCAAGGCGCTGGCCATGGCCGCTGGTGTCGCCGCCAGTGATGCCGAGGCGATCCTCTTCGTCGACGCCGACTGCATCGGCCTCACCGCCGTGCACCTCGACCAGCTGTGCCTGCCGTTCATGGACGGAAGGTCGACGATGTCGATCGGCTTCTTCGACTATGGCCCCTTCTGGAACTGGGTGGTGTTGCGCTGCCCGCCGCTCAGCGGCGAGCGAATCGTCCCCCGCTGGGTGTTCGAGGCGGTGCGGGAAACCAAGTTGGAGGGCTACACGATCGAGGTCCGTCTCAACGAGGTGATCTGCGAGGCCCGCCTGCCCATCAGCGCTGGCATCATGACCGGCGTCCAGCACCGGACCAAGCGGGAGAAGGCGGGTCGGCGTGAGGGCCTTCGTCAAACGTGGCGGATGTACAAGGCCCTCGTGTCCCTGCTGCAACCGGTAGGGGACATTCGCTGGCGGACCTACTGGTTCTACCTGCGGGGGCTCACCATTGAGCACGAGTCGCGCCCTCGTCGATAGCATGCCCCGGTCGTGGCCGAACCCTGGACTTTCACCGGAGAACCACCGTCGGTGGGCCAGATGGGAACGGTCACCCTCGTCGAGGGGGCCACGTTCTGCATCTCCGGCCGGGACGGCGACATCACACAGGGCGAGAGCCAGGGCCTGTTCTTTCGAGATACTCGCTTCCTGTCCTCCTACGAGTTGCGCCTCAACGGCCTGGCGTTGCAGACCCTGTCGTCGTTCGTCGGTGACCCGTTCACCGCCACCTTCGTCACCCGGGCCCGTCCCCGACCGGGACGGGCCGACAGCACGATCGTGGCCTTCCGTAACCGCTACGTCGGCCGCGGCATGCGCGAGGACATCGTGATCCGCAACTTCGGGGACGAGCCGGTGTCCTGCACGGTCGAGCTGGCCGTCGACGTCGACTTCGCCGACCTGTTCGAGGTCAAGGAGGGTCGGGTCGAGCTGCGCGGCGAGCGGTCGTTGCAGACCAGCGACGGCCGGCTCCGCTTCGGGTACCACCACGGCGATGCCCGGCGGGGCACGGTGGTCTCCTCGCACGGGTTGGCGGTCGTGGAGCACCATTTGCTCGGTGCCGAGGTGGTGATCGAACCTCAGGCAGCGTGGGCCGGGTGCGTCGAGCTGGCACCGGTGATCGATGACGTCCGCCTCGAGCCCCTCTATCGCTGCGGACGTCCGGTGGCGCGGGCGGCGCCGACCGAGCGGCTGCAGCGCTGGCGACGCCAGGTTCCCACCGTCTCGTCGTCCCACGCCGGACTGGAGGCCCTGGTGGCCCGCAGCCAGGCCGACCTGGGGGCGCTGCGCATCTTCGACCCCGAGTTCCCCGAGCGGGCGGTGGTGGCCGCCGGCGCGCCATGGTTCATGACCCTGTTCGGTCGCGACTCCCTGCTCACCTCATGGATGACCATGCTGATCGATCCGGACCTCGCCCTCGGCGTGGTGCAGACCCTCGCCCGCTTCCAGGGTGAGAAGGTCGATATCGACACCGAAGAGGAGCCCGGTCGCATTCTCCATGAGATGCGTTTCGGGAGCACAGCCTCGCTGTCGCTCAGCGGAGGTCACATCTACTACGGCACCGCCGACGCCACCCCGCTGTTCGTGATGCTGCTGGGCGAGCTCCGCCGTTGGGGCCTGGCCGCCGAGCAGGTCGATCGCCTTCTGCCCCATGTCGACCGGGCCATGGCCTGGATCGCCGACTACGGCGATCGTGACGGCGACGGCTTCGTAGAGTACGAGCAGTCGAGCCCGCGGGGGCTGCGCAACCAGGGGTGGAAAGACTCTTGGGACGGGGTGCGTAACGCCGCCGGCCAGCTGGCCGAGGGCCCGGTCGCCCTGTGCGAGGTCCAGGGTTACACCTACGCCGCCTACGTGGCCCGGGCCCATTTCGCCCACGAGGCTGGGGACGAGGCGACCGCGAACGTCTACAGGACCAAGGCCGCCGACCTCAAGGTCGCCTTCAACAGGGATTTCTGGCTGGACGACCGCCAGTGGTTCGCCATGGCCCTCGACGGCGACAACCGGCCGCTCGACGCGTTGACGTCGAACATGGGCCACTGCCTTTGGACCGGCATCGTCGACCAGGACAAGGCGTCAGCCGTCGCCGGGCATCTCATGTCGCCGGCGATGTTCACTGGCTGGGGCGTGCGCACCCTCGCCACCACCATGGTGGGCTACAACCCGATCAGCTACCACAACGGGTCGGTGTGGCCCCACGACAGTGCCATCGTGGCCGCCGGGCTCATGCGCTACGGCTTCGTGGAGGAGGCCCAGCGGATCGCCATGGGCCTCATCGACACCGCCGCGGCCGTGGGAGGCCGGCTGCCCGAGCTCTTCGGAGGTCTCGACCGCTCGGAGCTGCCGGGCCCGCTCGGCTACCCGGCGTCATGCTCGCCCCAGGCGTGGGCGGCAGCCGCGCCGCTGCTGCTGCTCCGTCACCTGCTGCGCTTCGACCCGTGGCTCCCGCACGGCAAGCTGTGGCTGGACCCGGTGGTGCCCAGGGCCATCGGTCGTCTGCGGGTCGGCCACATCCCTCTCGGCGGGGGCCGGCTGGCGGTGGAGGTCGACGGCGACGACGTATCGGTCGAGGGCCTGCCGCCGGGCGTGGAGTTGGTCAGGGAAGCGCGCCAGCCGTTGTCGGCTGAGGTGCTCGGTCTCGACTGAGGAGGGACTGGAACAACTCGAGGTGCTCGTCCACCATGCGGTCGTTGGAGAACCGTTGCTCCACCGCCGTTCGGCACGCCTTCCGGTCGAGCTCGTCGACCCGGTGGACCGCCTGAGCCATGTCGTCACGGTCCTCACACAGGAACCCGGTGATCCCGTGATCCACGATCTCGGGCGCCGCCCCGTGCGGGAACGTCAGGACCGGGGTGCCGCAGGCCAGAGCCTCGATCATGACCAGACCGAACGGCTCCGCCCAGCGAATGGGGTTGAGCAGCCCTCGGGCATCGCCCAGGAGCTTCAGCTTGTCGGCCCCGCCCACCTCTCCCACGTACTCCACGTCGCCGCCCAGTAGCGGCTTCACCTGCTCCTCGTAGTACTCGAACTCGAGCGGCTCCCGCATCTTGGCCGCGATCACCAACGGGACGCCGGATTGACGAGCCACCAACGCGGCACGGCGGGCGCCCTTGTCGGGGGCCATGCGCCCGAGGAACAGGAAGTACCCGCCTCCACCCGAGCCCACCGGGAACTCCTCGGGCTCGACCCCGTGGTGGATGACCCGGGCGATCGACATGCCGGTGGCATGGCTGGCCTGGGACTCGGAGATGGCGATGACCTCCACCCGGGGAACCATGGCCTTGTAGATGTCGAGCAACTCACCGTTGAAGGGCCCGTGGTTGGTGGTGACGACGATCTGGTCGGGGATGGTCTGGGCGTAGATCGGCCCGGCCAGAGTGTGGTCGTGGACGATGTCGAATCCCCGGGCCGCCTCGTAGGCGTGGATGACGTGGCGCAACTCGGGCACGACTGCCCCCATGCGCAGGTGCTCGCTGCGGTCCAGGATCCACTGGCGGGGCACCGGGCACGTCGAGTCTCCCGTCGTGAAGAGCAGCACGTCGTGGCCGGCAGCCTGAAAGCCGCGAGCCAGGCGGTCGACCACCATCTCGGTGCCACCGTAGAGGGGCGGGGGTACGGGGACCCACGGCGGGGCGATGAGGGCGATGCGCACGACAGGATGATAATCGCCGACGGGTGTCTACCCCTCAGGAGGCACGCGGTCGGTCCCCTCCTGGCGCGCGTCTGCGTCGCCGTAGGACGTAGACCGCGGTGAGGAGGATTGACAGCCCGGTGAGGACGACCACGTTGTCGGCCAGGATCTCCAGTACGGCGTCCAACGGTCCGGCGAAGACGTCGCCGAAGCGCCGCAGCGCCAAGATGGTGGCGACCGTGCCCGCGATGTTGAGAACGAGGAACACCGCCGTGCGCATGCGGGAGGCGCCGGCGAGCACGCACACCACACCGCCGGGCACCAGCGCCACCAACGGCCAACCCACCCAGTGGAAGTTGTCCTGGATGAACCTGAGCGAGCGTCCACCTCCGAGCTTGGCGTCGACCCAGGCGATGGCGTCCTCGCCGTACCACCGCCCGAGGAGGAACAGGAAGGGATCCTCGAGCAGCCGCCGGCCCATCCCGGCCAACAGGTACGGGACGAACTCGACGCTGTTGGAGGTGAGCACCAGGTGGCGGGTGGTGGCGTTGAGCGCCAGGAGGACCAGCGGATGGTTGACCGCCAGCGTGGGGGCGAGCGCATTGCCCGCCACCGCGGCCGCTGCGATCACGCCCAGGGGGATGCTCACCGCCAACAGACGTCGCCGGTCCTCTCCCATGAGCTGGAGACGGTACCGAGGGTGTCAGGTCGTAACCTCGGGGAGTGACGCGGCCGTACCTCCCTGCCCCCGTCGCCATGGCCGCCATGGTGGTGTTCGCTCTCCTGGCCGCTGCGTGCTCGGGAGGTGACCGCCCCCCCGAGACCTCGGCGGCCGACGCCCCGCTGCGTTCGCCGACCACGGTGGCGCCGCCACCTCTCGTCCTCGAACGGGTGGCGCTCGAACCGACCCTCTTTGCCGGCGAGGAGGACCAGCGCCTCGTGGCGGTGGCGGCCGGCACCGCCGTGGGAGCCAGCACCCGCCTGGTGGCGGTGGGCAGTGACGGTGGCCGCCCCAGCGTGTGGTGGTCGGCCGATGGGATCACCTGGCGGCATTCAGCCCTGGCTCCCGAGGTGTTCGGCGAAAAGGCGGTGCTGGCCGACGTGGTCGCTGATCCGGTGAACGGAGGGTTCGTGGCCGTGGGGGGCACGGGCAACACTGCCGCCGCGTGGCGATCTCCTGACGGCGAGACCTGGATGGCAGCCCAGGTGGATCCAGGGCCGGCGATGAACGTGGTCAGCTCGACGCATCTCGGCCTCATCGCCTTTGGGACCGGCGCGCCGAGTGGGGTCGTCGGTGAGGACGTGGCCGAGGAGACGGTGGCGTGGCAGTCGTTCTCCGGCCAGCGGTGGTTGCGTGCCGTTGACGACCCGGACCTCTTTGCCCGGCGGGGGCCCGAGGCGGTGGTGGCCGTCGTCGACGCCGGTGGGGAGGTCCAGGCCGTCGTGGAGCGCGGTGGCCAGGGCGCAGAGCTGTGGCGGACGACCGACGGCTTGTTCTGGTCCGCCTCTGCCGACGTCGGCGCGGGGTTGTTGCCGGCCGCAGGTGATCCCGGGCCGGCGGCGGCGACGGCACTGGGATCGGCGCTGGTGGTGGTCGGGACCGACACCAAGGCCGACGGCGTGGACGCCTCCTTGTGGCTGTCCACCGGAACCCGTGCCTTCGAGCAGGTGGCCCATGACGAGGACGTGCTCGGTGGCGACGGGACCCAGGCCATGGAGGCGTTGGTCCAGGTGGGCGAGCGGTTGATCACGGTGGGTACCGAGACCGCAGACGACGGCGATGTCGATGCCGTCGTGTGGTCCTCGGGGCTGGGGTCGCGGGCGCAGCGCACCGGTGCCCACGAGGCTGCCGTCCCCGGTGACCAGTACGCGGTCGACATCGCCGTGCTCGCCTCCACGCCCGTGGCCGTCGGTTGGGAGGAGACGGAACGCGGTGTCGACGCGGTGGTATGGGTCGTGGGCGCGGCGCCGGCCGAGGACGACGCTGTGGCCACGGAGAGGGCGCCCGACCTGGGATGGCGGCGGGTGGGCGACCAGAACGTTCTGGCCGGGCCGGGCGAGCAACGGCTGGAGGCGATCGCGGCACGGACCGACGGCTTTGTCGCGGCCGGGTCGGTCCCGGCTCCTGATGGCGGCGTGGACGGGGCGGTGTGGCGGTCGGTGGACGGTCGGGACTGGTCCGTGGACGACGACGATGTCTTCGCCGGCCCGGGTCCGCAGCAGCTGCTCGACATCGCCACCACCACCGAGACTTCGGTGGTGGTCGGCACCGACGGCGCTTCGGCCGCCGTCTGGACCTCCCTCGACGGCTCCCCGTGGACCAGGGTTGCCCATGACGAAGCCGTCTTCGGCGGGCCTGGCGATCAGCGGGTCGAGGGGGTCACCGCCCTCGCCGACGGTTCGGGCTGGGTGGCCGTCGGATCAGGCGGTCAGGGTGACGCAGCAGTGTGGGTCTCCTCCGACGGGAGCACGTGGGCACGGATCGACGCCGAGGGACTGGGTGGCACCGCCGACCAGTCCCTCCTCGACGTGGTGGCCGGCCGGCACGGACTGGTGGCGGTGGGGACGGACGGAGGAGCGGCTGCGGCGTGGACCTCGACCGACGCCACTGCGTGGTCACGTACCGACCTCGGTCCCGGGCGGGCCACCGCGCTGGCGGTAGGGGCAACCGGACTGGTGGCCGTCGGTTCGACGGGGGGCGACGGCCTCGATGCCGCCAGCTGGCGCTCCGGCGACGGGACGACATGGGCGCGTGCCGAGGCCGACGACCTCTCCGGCGCCTTCGATCAGCAGTTGGCCGGCGTGACCACGGGCGACGAGGTCATGGTGGCCGTCGGAGGGACCGACCTGGGCGGCGGCGGTGACGCCGCCGCCTGGACCTCGGGCTCCGACGGGACGTGGAGCCGCTCGGCCCACGAAGAGAACGTGTTCGGCGGCGACCAGGCCCAACACATGACCGACGTGGCGTCAGTGGGCAACCTGGTGGTCGCCGTGGGGTGGAGCGGGTCGAGCCCGGAGGCTCGTGACGCCGCCGTGTGGACCACCGACCTGGCCGGCGGCCGCGCCCGCAGTCCGTTGTAGCCGACGGCGGGTTGCCATTGCCGGCCATCGGTGTCACACTGTCCGGGATGTCCGCCGCCCGCCTCCACCTTCTCGTAGTCATCGCCTGACGCACGCCGCCTCCCCGCCGCGTGCGTCACGACCTCCCAGCCGGGAGGTCGTTCCAGTTTTGAGCCCCCTTCGAGCCCACTCAACCCAGGAGCACCATGAAGCTGACCGGAGCGCAAGCCCTCATCAAGAGCCTGGAGATGGAAGGCGTCGAGGTCATGTTCGGCCTCCCCGGCGGCGCCATCCTCCCGGTCTACGACCCCATCATCGACAGCTCCATCCGCCCCATCCTGGTACGCCACGAACAAGGCGCAGGTCACATGGCCGAGGGCTACGCGCATGTCACGGGGCGTCCCGGCATGGCCATGGTCACCAGCGGGCCCGCGGCCACCAACATCGTCACCCCGCTCTGCGACGCCTACATGGACTCCATCCCCCTGGTCGTCATCACCGGTCAGGTCGCCTACTCCTCCATCGGCTCGGATGCCTTCCAGGAGTGCGACACCACCGGCATCACCATGTCGGTCACCAAACACAACTGGCTGGTGACCAACGCGCAGGAGATTCCTCAGGTGGTCAAGGAGGCCTTCCACATCGCCAGCACCGGACGTCCCGGGCCGGTCCTCATCGACGTCCCCAAGGACGTCAGCAACTCGATGATGGACTGGTACTGGCCCGACTCGGTCGACCTTCCCGGCTACAAGCCCACCACCAGAGGCCACCCGAAAATGATCAAGGAGGCGGCCCGGCTCATCCTCGAGTCGCGGCGCCCGGTGATCTATGCCGGTGGCGGCATCCTCAAGGCCCGGGCCGCCGAGGCGCTGCGGGAGCTGGCCGAGCTGACCGACATCCACGTGGTCACCACCCTGATGGCCCGCGGTGCGTTCCCCGACGATCATCCGCTGTGCCTGGGCATGCCCGGCATGCACGGCAACTACACGGCGGTGACGTCGATGCAGAAGGCCGACCTGCTCGTCGCCCTGGGGTCGCGCTTCGACGACCGGGTGACAGGCAAGGTGTCGGGATTCGCCCCCGACGCCAAGATCATCCACGTCGATGTCGACCCGGCCGAGCTGGGCAAGGTGCGCCGGCCCGACGTCCCCATCGTCGGCGACTGCCGCCTGGTCATCGAGGAGCTGGTCACCGCGGTGCGGGACCTCGTGGCCGGTGGTGTGGAAGCCCCCGACCGAAGCCCGTGGAACATCACGATCGACGACTGGCGGGCCAAGTACCCTCTGGCCTACGAGCCGCAGGTCGAGGGTGACGCCCTCAAGCCACAGATGGTCCTGGAGCACCTGCGGGACTCGACTCCCGACGACACGATCGTGGTCTCGGGTGTGGGCCAGCACCAGATGTGGGCCAGCCAGTACTGGAAGTTCAACCACCCCTACACCTGGGTCAACTCCGGGGGCCTCGGAACCATGGGCTTCGCCGTGCCCGCCGCCATCGGCGCCAAGGTGGGCCGGCCGGACAAGATGGTCTGGGCCGTCGACGGCGACGGCTGCTTCCAGATGACCGCCCAGGAGCTGGTGACGGCGAGTAGCGAGCGCATCCCGGTCAAGATCGCCATCCTCAACAATGCGTACCTCGGCATGGTGCGCCAGTGGCAGGAGATGTTCTACGACGAGCGGTACTCCGAGGTCTACCTGTCACCCGACCTCCCCGACTACGTGAAGTGGGCCGAAGCCATGGGCTGTGTGGGGCTGCGGGCCGAGACTCCCGAAGACATCCAGCCGGTCATCGACAAGGCCAACGCCATCGACGACCGCCCGGTGGTGATCGACTTCCGCACCGACAGCCGGGAGAAGGTCTATCCCATGGTCCCAGCCAATAGCTCCAACGACCAGATCGTGGTGCCTCCCTTCCAGGAGGGCCGTCACGGCGAGGGGGGGCACTGATGGCCACGACACCGACCGGTCAGGGCAAGCACCACATCCTCTCGGTCCTCGTCGAGAACAAGGCGGGAGTGCTGGCCCGGGTGGCGAGCCTGTTCGCCCGGCGGGGCTTCAACATCTTCTCGCTGGCCGTGGCCCCCACCGACGACGAGCGTTTCAGCCGCATCACCATCGTGGTCGACGTGGAGGCGACCACCGTCGAGCAGATCACCAAGCAGCTGTTCAAGCTGGTCAACGTCATCCGCATCAGCGAGCTCGACCCTGCCGATTCAGTGGAGCGCGAGCTGTTGCTGGCCACGGTGCGGGCCGACCCGGCGGTTCGGGGCCAGGTCATCGAGCTGGTCCAGATCTTCGAGGGCCGCATCCTGGCCGTGGGCCATGACGTGCTCACCGTCTCCCTCGACGGCGCCCCGGCCGAGATCGACGATTTCGAGGAGCTGCTCCGCCCCTATGGCATCGTGGAGCTCCAGCGCACGGGGCGAATCGCCCTGCCGAAACTCATTCGTCGCCCCCAGGGCAGAGCCCTGCGGGCGAGTTGAAACGAAGGATGGACTAGATGCCAGCAACGGTGTACTACGACAAAGACGCCGACCCGGGCCTCATCCGGGGACGGCGGGTGGCGGTCATCGGCTACGGCTCCCAGGGCCACGCCCACGCCCTGAACCTGGCCGACGCCGGCGTCGACGTGCGGGTGGGGCTGCGTGAGGGGTCGTCGTCCCGAGCCAAGGCCGAGGCCGCCGGGCTACGGGTCACCACCGTCGAGGAGGCGGCGTCGGAGGCCGACCTCATCATGTTGCTGCTGCCCGACACCGAGC
>DASZDM010000297.1:0-3524 GCA_035942015.1 Acidimicrobiales bacterium
GTGCCGGCGCGGCCGAGCGGCACATCGGAGCGCGGTTTGAGTGCAGATTATGTCAACCCACACGATCGAAGCTGGAGAGTCGATCGGCTTTGCACGCGTACGCATAGCGGCGATCGCCGACCAGGATGGTGCCACGGGCGACGCCGTCGGCGGTCATCGAACGAGAGCCAGAGGAGCTCTTGGGAGACTCGATCCACCATGGGGTCCCCGAAGTGACGCTCGCCTCACCGCATTCAACCGCAGGACCTTGGAGAACCACGAAGAGGACCATCAACGATCCCGTACCGGCAGCCAGACCGCAGGCCACGCCTCTGGCCGTGGCGGCGAGGCCACCGAGACACACAAGCACGACAGTGATAAACGGCAAGGGCGCGGCCGGCAAGATGTAGGACAGAACGAAGGCAGGCAGCAAGCCCGTGGCAAGCAAAGCCGGTCGGGCCAGCCCGGCCCAGACCCCGAGTATCGCCACCACCGCTGCTACCGCGGTGAGTGCAATGACCGGCCACGTAACGAGCCTTGCGGGGTCGCTCGCCCGATTCACCATGGCCACCACCCCAGCCAACAGCGGGAGCGCGACCACTGCGACCACAAGCCCAGCCACGAACTGTTTCAGCCGCACCGCGGCCTCCCTCCTTGTCCCAGTCATCGAAACAGTCTGCATCGACCCGGGAAGCCCGCGCTATTGGCACCCCTCTGTCAAGCGGAGGCGGCAAACGGCCTAACCTTGCGTCCGGGCCCGGGCTGTGGCTTCACCGAAGAGCCGGCCGTCGGGGTTGGGCCGGTCACGCTGGTTTCAGGAGTCGTCCCCGCTTGCCCACCCGGGCCCACCTGTCGCTTGGCATCAGCAATCATCTGGCGGTACATGGCGTCGGAGATGCGGCGCTTGAGGGCCCGCAGCGCCTCTTTCTTCGTCTTGCCCTCAGTCAGCTTGCGTTCGTAGTAGCGCCGCCCCGCACAGTCGTGAGCGATCTGGGTCACGGCCACGATGTGCAAGGCGTGGTTGAGCCGGCGGTTGCCCTTCAAGTTGACGGCGTGGGCCGGACTGCCGGCACTGCCTTTGTCGTCGGGCGCAGAGGCGTTGTAGGAGGCGAAGTGGTGGCGAGTCCGGAAGCGCACCACGTCGTCACTTCGCCGAGCTCGGGCGGATATTCGATGCCCTGGAAGCGCCGCCAGATTGGGTTGAGGTCGAAGCTGGGGTGCGTCTCGGTGAGCTCCGCGACGACACGGGAGCGGGCGTGGGCCGTGAGGGCCTCGACGAAGGGCACTAGGTTGGCGACGTTGTAGAACACGTGGTGGCACACAACGACGTCCACGACCGGCACGTGCTCGGCCACGTCGGGCCATGCCCCCACGATCTCTTGGTGAGCCACCCCGGCCCGCTCGGCGGCCGCCCCGAAGGACCGCAGCATCTCGTCGCTGGCGTCGACGGCGACGATCAGCGAGCAGGCGTCGGCGAGGGGGAGCGCTGGACGCACCGCCGCCGGAGCCCACGTCGAGGACACTGCCCCCTCCGGCACGGCGACCCGGCCACCTGCTGCGACGGTGAGGGATCGGCCAGGGCGACCTCGGGCCGGTAGGTGAAGACCGACAGCGGGCAGTGCCACGGGGGCTCGGGCGCCCGGGCCAGGATCTCGTCGGGTACCGCCCACTTCGAAAGCGCCTCGGACCAGCGCTCGGCCGCCCGGGTCATAGCCGGCCTGCCTTCGCGCCGGCCTCACGTTCGAGCTCGCGCTCCATCAGGTCGGCCACGGCGCGCCCCCCGCCGGCATCCATCTCCGCCAGGCGGGCGATCAGCGCCCGCCGGTCGGCCTCGGGCTTGTCCTGGCTCAACTTGAACTGTCCTTCCATGCGGGTCACCTCGATCTCGAACGTGGCCACCCTGTCCATCAGGCTCTTCAGGTAGGCCTCGGGCACGTCGAGGCGCCACGGTCGCTCCAGCTTGGCCTCGTAGACGTCCACGGTCTGTTCGAGCAGCCACCGCACGGCGGCGTCGTCACCGGCGCCGAGCAACCGGGGGCGGCCGTAGACGTGGACGTGGACGAAGTTCCAGGTGGGCACGTAGGGGTGGTTGACGTACCACGACGGCGAGACGTAGGCATCGGGCCCGCGGAAGATGTTGAGCACCTCCCGGTCGGCGCGGAAGCTCCGCCACTGCGGGTTGGCCCGCCCCATGTGGCCCCACAGGCGCGGCCGCCCGCCTTCGGCGTCTTGCACCAGATAGGGGACCAGCGTGGCCAGCGGCGCCTCGCCGTCGGCGGCGGACACGATGGTGCCGAACGGGTGGTCTCCCACCACCTGCCACAGACGCTCCTCATCGTCGACGCCGTACTCGGGGGAACCGCCTTCGCCTCTCACTGGACCTCCCCTCCAACCGCACGAGCGACGCCATGTGAAGCCTGGTGCCCACCGCGACGCGGCGGCCGCGCTGCCCGGACCACGGCGTCAATGGCGGTTCGTTCCCCGGCCTCGGTAGAGACCGCCCGCGTCACCCGCTCGGTCTTGAGGATCGAAAGACCGCCCAACTCCTCGACGATGTTTTCAGGGGTGAAGAGGATCGACGGGTCCTGTGGACCTCCGTAGCCGTCGGTGAGGTTGGTGAGGTCGTGCGCTACCACGAGAAGCGAGCCTCCGGGTCGAAGAGCACGCGCCGCCGCGGCGTGCACGGCCCGCCGCTGCGACGCCGGTAGGTGGAGATAGAGCACCACCACCAGGTCGTAGGCATCGGCCTCGGTCTGGTAGGTGCGAAGGTCGGCCACGACCCACTCCACCGAAACCCCCTCGGCTTCGGCCAGCCGTCGGGCCTTGTCCACGGCGACATCGGAGAAGTCGACGCCGGTCACCGACCAGCCCTCCTTGGCCAGCCATACGGCGTTGCGGCCCTCCCCACAGGCGAGGTCGAGAGCTCTTCCGGGGACCAGGTTCTCGCATTCGGCCACCAGCAGAGCCACTGGTTGAGCGGTCCAGAGCAACTCTGCTCCGTCGTAGCGTTGGTTCCAGGCTTGGGCTTCCACGGCGGCTCAGCGCTCCGAGCCGACCGAGCAGGCTCGACCACCTGGCGAGCCCACTGTCCCACTCGGTTCGGGGAAGTGCTTGCCACCACAGATGACCGACGCGCCGAGTTCAGCCGCTGCTGCCTCCTCGAGGGCGATGATCAGCATGGCTGCATCGGCGGGGGAGGATGCCAGAGCCAGCACACCGTGGTTGGCCAGCAGCACGGCCTTGGTGGACGGATGAGCGTCGAGGGCGCCGAAGATCCCCTCGATGAACGCCTCGTCCCTTCGGCCCGGAGTCCATGGAGCGACCGGCACGTCGCCTAGTTGGCCGCCGAAGCGATGGAGGGTCTCGTAGCGACAGGGCAACGGGCGGTTGGCCAGCGCGAACGCGGTCAAGGCCGGCGAATGGGTATGAACCACCGCCCTTGCCTGGGGACGTGCCCGGTACACCGCCAGATGCATGTCGACCACCTCCCCGGAACAGGCATCGGAGTTTTGTTGGGCCTCCCCGTGCGGGCCCAAGACCACCAT
>DASZDM010000298.1:0-4876 GCA_035942015.1 Acidimicrobiales bacterium
TGGCGACCGACCTTCGTGACCCTGGGATCGTTGTACATCTTGAACAGCGGTCCGTCGGCTTCGTTATTCGCAACCAGGTCAAGGAGGAGCTTTTCGGCGTGCGGGACCATGGTCCTGAACTTCACCATCTCGAACAGCTCACCCTCTTGGCCGAGCCGCTTCTGACGGAACAAGACGGGCCCCGGCGACGTGATCTTCACCGCCAAGGCCACGACTGCCATCACCGGGGCAGCCAGCACCAACCCCGTGCCCGCCACGGTGACGTCGAAGGCTCGCTTCGCCAAGGCCCTCCACCCCTGCCGGCACACCGCCTGCACGTCGAGCACCGCGAAACGCCCTAGGGAGCGCAGGCAGAGGCGTTCCATGGCGATGTCACGAAGGGCGGAGACGACCTCCACGTGAATGCCCACCTCGGGAAGCTCACGAGCCAGTCGGTTGGCGGCTGCCGTCCCCACGGCGGTGACGACGACGATCACCCCGCCAGCGCCTGTTCGTCTGGCTACCTGAAGGGTCTCTCCCACGGAACCCATCACCGGCGGCAGATCGGCCGATCGCTCGGACATGGGGTGGTCAGCAACGAACCCCACGACCCGGTAACCCAGGCTCGGATCAGCCATAAGCGTAGCGCACAAGGCGTCGGCGTCGGGGTTGCCTCCGACGATGAGCACCTCACGCACCAATCGGCCTCGGCACCGCAGCCTGGTGAGCACCCGGCGGATCACCTCACGCTCAACCGACACGGTCAGAACGGCCATCACGAACGTGAGCACCAGCCACCCACGGGCTACGTGGAGGACGGCCACGAAGGCCAACAAGGCCATGGCCGCCACCGAGGCTCCCACCGCGTGCACAACGCGACGAAACTCGGCGCGGCGATCAGCAACCTTGTTCGCCCGGTACAAGCCGTAGCGAGCGAAGAGCCCGAACCACAACGGCAGGGAGACGGCGCCGACGAGGAGATGATGACTCTGGGCGTCGGTGATGTCCTCTCCGGGCCACAGCGATCGCAGGCGGAAGGCCACCATCATGGCTGCCACCACCGCAGCCACATCGGCAGCGGCGATGAAGGCCTTGACCGGAAGCGCCTCGGCCTTGCGCGCCGCAGCGTGGAGCGCGGCACCTGGGTCCTGATCTGGCGACGGCATCAGCAGGGTGCCCGTCCGTGGCGACTCGCGGGTTGGCACCCAGACGTCAGACAAGGGGGGCGTGTGGAAGGCGTCCATCATTCGGCGCTTCCCACGGCTAGACACGCTTCGAACATTGAGAACGCCTTTGCATGTGCTGGACGGCGGCAGGTAGACGACGGATCAACCGGCAGGGTTCTGCATCGTGTGGCGCGGTCCGCTGCAAGGCTGGGCTGGTCCCCCACTCAAGACAACGTCCGGAGAGGGTCAAGGTTGCGAGGGAAGCCGGGAGTTGCCCTGGCCGAATCCATCGGGCTGTCGAGCCCTCGGCTGGGCGACGCTGCAGAGTAGAAGCTCAGCATGACAGCCAGCCGTCAGGGGGTTGCCAACGACGGCACATCTGTAGATGTCTCAGCACCGTCCTCCGGGACATCGGCGGGCACGACGGCGACCGTGGGACCGGCCGAAGGAGGCTTCGCCCACGTGGGCCTGGGTGGCGGCGGGGACCTCCGGGCGCGGCTTCGCCACGTGGGCCTGGGTGGCGGCGGAGACCTCCGGGCGCGGCTTCGCCACGTGGTCTTCGGTGCGCCGAGTGGCGGCGGCTGGGACTTCTGGACGGGGTCCGGCATCGGGGGGACGGGTAGGGGCGGCGGGCAGTGAATCCGCCGACCGTGACACTGACCTCACCGCCGGTGCCGAGGGACGTGGTACCGGTGACGGCTGCGCCCACGGCGCCACGCCGCCTCGAGCCGTAGTACGCGGCCCCGGCCGAACCTCCGTGGCTGTTCGGGCCGCCGGTAGCTGTGAACCGTCAATGGGGGACGCCGAGGAGCACTGGGACTCCCGCGCCATCTTCTGCTCGGCGGTAGGTTCGACCTCGGGGTCGCAGGGGGTGACCGAATATGGCTCACTGGGTCTCGGGGCAGGTTCAACGATCGCGTAGGAGGCCCGGCCACCGCTCGTCACCTCGCCGGTCGACGTCGAGGTGAGGATGTCGGCTGACGATCGGGCGGCCGCAACCGAGTACTCGACGTGGGAGTTCTGGCGTGCTGGACCGTCGGGATCCCCGAGCTCAGGCGATATGAAGACCGCTCCCGCTCCGGCCACTGTCGCCACCGTTGCCATGGCTGCGGTTGCAAGAACTGAGTAGCCATCGTTCGCGCACTGGGCCAACGCCGGTGAGCTCGCCACCCCGACCATCGGATCCGTCAAATGAGGGGACCTTTTGAAAATGCCTCGAAGCTCGTGGTTGCCCCACGGCAGCAAAGCGAGCGCGCCACGGCCCCACCCCTTCCGCGACCCGTCCCTTCGCAGCGCCACGCGAGCACGATGGATGATGGCTTTGGCCTGAGGGGCAGAGACACCGAGCGTCGTCGCGATCTGAGCGTGTGATTGACCTTCCACTCCGCGAAGAAAGAGCGCTCGTTGCTGGCGGTCCGGAAGCCTGGCGAACGCCACACCGACCTCCTCGGCCTCCAGCACCGACTCCACCGTCTCGCTGGGGTCCACCACCACCGGCTCATCGCTGGTCGCGAGCAAGGGCCGCTGTTCCCTGGTCCAGCGGTGGCGCTTTCGCAAGACGTCGAGGCAGACGTTGGCGGCAATTCGATTGATCCACGCTCGAACGGCGTAGTCGCCGTTGAACTGCGTCAACCCTTGCAGCGCCCGGAGCATCGTCTCCTGCACGGCGTCCTCGACGTCAGACGGGCGAAGGTAGCGTCGGCATACGGCTTCGGCGCTGCCACGATGACGGCGGTAGATCTCGGCGAAGGCGGAGCACGAACCGGCTTGGAACGCCAGTACCAGCTCCTTGTCCGTGGCCACCTCGGGTTGGGCTTCAGGAGCTCGGTCACCACCGGATACGACGGTCGCCAGTTCGCAGCCTCCCGCGTTGTGTGAATCGGCTCCGCCTGTCGCCACCGTCGCTACCTTTCTTGTCGTCGGTCCAAGAGCCGCTGAGACGCCCAGGTCCCACCGTGGGAAACCCCCATGGAGGACTTCCCGTCCATTACCAAGCGGCATCCTACGCGTCTAAATGTTACCTTTCGGACACCTTCTGACCGTTGGCGTTTCTCTCCCAACACTGAACATCGCCTCCCGGGGTCCCTCGGCCCAAGCATGGCGGGCACGAAGTCCCGGCGCCCAGGGACAGTTGTCCCGAAGATGCCGGGACATTTCGGCCGTGCCCGTCTCCCTCCCCCTAGGATCGCAGCGGTGGCGCTGCAGCCTCTCCCCGGTCGCCGCCCGCTGGCCCGTGCCGCCACCTCGCCGCTTGCCGTGGCCGCCGGCGGCACAGGGGTCGGGCTCGGAGCCCTCGCCGGCGAACCGTTCCTTGCGGCCGCCGCCGGGGTCCTCGCCTACGCCGCCGGCCTGGCCCTGGCCCACATCAGGCGCCGGCCCCGTTCCGAGCGCATCGACCCGTTCACCGTGGGCGAGCGGTGGCGCCCCTTCGTGCGGGGCGCCCTTCAGGCCTCGGCCCGCTACCGGCGGACCGTCGAGGGCGTCGATCCGGGCCCGCTGCGGGACCGGCTGGAGGAGATCGGCGCCATGGTGGACAGCGGCGTCCGGGAGTGCTGGCGCGTGGCCCGCAGGGGGCACGAGCTCGACGACGCCGTGTCGGCCCTCGACGCCCCGGGGACCCGGGCCCGGCTGGCCCGCATCGAGGAGGGCACCGGCGGCGACGCCGACCAGTCGGTGGCCCGGTCGCTCCGGGCCCGGCTGTCGACCGCCGAGCGGCTGGCCGGGGTGGCAGGCGAGGCTCGGGAGCGCCTTCGGGTGCTGCAGGCCCGCCTCGACGAGGCGGTGGCCAGAGCCACCGAGCTGGCCCTGGCCCAGGGAGGAACCGGTCTCGACGCCGGCGCCCTGGGGGGCGACATCGAGCACCTGGTCGACGACCTGGAGGCGTTGCGTGCCGGTCTCGACGAGGCCGAGGCCGCCGGCCAATAGGCTCGGCCCATGTTCAAACTGCTCAGCCGGGCGTGGAAGTACCTGACCGCCGCTCTCACCGGCAAGTTCGACGAGGTCGCCGACCCCAAGGTCCAGCTCGAGCAGGCGATCGCCGAGAGCCAGGACCAGCACCGCCGGCTCAAGGAGCAGGCGGCCAACGTCATCGCCAACCAGAAGCAGACCGAGCTGCGGCTCAACCGGACCATGGACGAGCTGGAGAAGGTCAACCGCTCCGCTCGCCAGGCAGTGGTCATGGCCGCCGAGGCCGAGCAGGCGGGCGACACCAAGAAGCTCACCGAGTACACCTCGGCGGCGGAGTCGTTCGCCAACCGGCTCATCGCCCTCGAGCAGGACGTCGAGAGCCTAAAGGAACTGCACCTCCAGGCGGCTCAGGCGGCCGATCAGGCCAAGGCGGCGGTGGCCCAGAACGCCACCGTCCTGCAGAAGCGCCTGTCCGAGCGCCAGAAGCTGCTCTCTCAGCTCGACCAGGCCAAGATGCAGGAGCAGGTGAACACCGCCATGGCCTCGTTGAGCGAGTCGGTGGGCCAGGACGTGCCCAGCCTCTCCGAGGTCCGCGACAAGATCGAGACCCGTTACGCCCGGGCCCGGGGGATGGCCGAGCTGAGTGGCGATTCGGTCGAGAGCCGCATGCTGGAGGTCGAGCAGGCCACCATGCACCGCGAGGCCCAGGCCCGCCTGGCGCAGATCCGAGGCCAGCTCGGCATCGAGGCACCGCGCCCCACGAGCCCGGCCGACAGCACCGAGGCCGCCGCCGGCGAGGCCGCCGCCGAGGGCAACCCCAGCTG
>DASZDM010000299.1:0-3391 GCA_035942015.1 Acidimicrobiales bacterium
GCCCGGTCCTCCGACGCCCTGGCGACAGATTTTTCGTGTCCGGGCGTCAGGTCGCGGCGGAGCTGCACCTCTCCCGGCCCGAGAACGGCAGCATCGAACCGGGCCTCCTCCACCCAGCCCAGCCGCCGCAAGAAGCCCTCTCCCGGGCTCCCTGCCTCGGTGCGAGCCCGGACCAGGCGGCAACCCCGCTCGACCACCTCGGAGACAAACGCGGCCACCACGTGGGCGCCGATGCCTTCCCGGCGATGGGCCCCGGCCACGATCAGGTCGTCGAGCTCGGCGCCGGGCCCACGGGTCCAGCCCCGGGCCGTGCCCACCACCCGTCCCTTCCGCCGGGCGGTGACGGCAACGTCATGGCGCCCGGCACGCGTCGGGCCCTCGCCATGGCCGGTGGCCCACTCCCGCTCCTCGAAGGCCCGGGCGTCGGGGCCCAGCTGGTCGCCCACCGCGAGCTGGAGCTCGAGCCCACCCCGGCCCACCACCGCAGTGGCGCCGAGGGTGACATCGGCGATCGGGTGCCACACCCGGACGCCGCCCTCGTCCCGACGCTCCTGCAACAGGTGCATCTGGCTGAAGGTGACCTCGGCCCGGTAGCCGGCCAGAGCCGTCACCGCCGCGTCCAGGCGCTCAGGCTCGGCGCCGTCGACCACGGTGACGTGGGGATGGAAGCCCCAGGTCAGCGATCTGGCCAGAGGCTCGACGAAGACCCGGTCCCGTAGTACCGCCACCGCCTCCACCTCCCCGCCGACGGCCAGGTACAGCACCGGATTGGTCGGGAGGAACGTCGTGGGTGGACCGAGCGTGACCATGATCGGTCGCGTGGCCGCCGCGGCCGAGCGCAGGACGCGCAGGGCGTCCTCCACACGGTCCTCCCGGACGTTGACGGGCGGAACCAGGGTGAGGTGGGGAGCGATGCGCCGTACCGCCTGGTCCCCACACGCCCGACGCAAAACGTCGATCTCACCGGCCACCGGCCGGGGCACGAGCAGGGCGACACCGAGGCGGAGGCGGGGCACCTCCTGATTCTGCCCCCCCTCTGGGGTCAGCTCCCGGCCAGCTCCACCCGGAGGCGGGCCCGCCGCACGGCTGCCTCCGCCTCCCGCTGCGCCTCGTCGTCGTCGCCGGCGGAGCCCCGCTCTTGCTCGGCCCGTTCCAGGGCCTGCTGGGCACGAGCTGCGTCGATGTCGTCCACCAGCTCGGCCACATCGGACAGGACCGTGACCCGATCGTCGGTCACCTCCACGAAGCCCTGGTGGACCGCAGCCAGCACGTCGTCGCCGTCGGACGCCCGAATGGTCACGGCGCCGACGCCGAGACTGCCGATGAACGGCGCATGGCCGGTCATGAAGGCGATCTCCCCGTCGGTGGTACGGGCGATGACCATGTCAGCGTCGCCGCTGTAGAGGATCCTCTCGGGGGAGACCAGCTCGACCTGGAGCGTCACCCCGTCAGCCCTCCTGCAGCTTCTTGGCCTTCTCCCGGGCGGAGTCGGCACCACCCACGTTGAGGAAGGCCTGTTCGGGCAAATCGTCGAGCTCACCGTTGACCAGCGCCTCGAAGGAGTCGACCGTCTCCTCCACCGGGGTGGTCACCCCGGGCAGGCCGGTGAAGGTCTCGGCCACGTACATGGGCTGGGACAAGAAGCGCTGCACCTTGCGGGCCCGGGCCACGGTGAGGCGGTCCTCCTCGGCCAGCTCGTCCATGCCGAGAATGGCGATGATGTCCTGGAGCTCCTTGTAGCGCTGCAGGACCTCCTGGACCCGGCGGGCGACCCGGTAGTGGCGCTCGCCCACCACCTCGGGGGCGAGGATGGTCGACGTCGACGCCAGCGGGTCGACGGCAGGGTAGATCCCCTGGGAGGCGATGTCGCGTGACAGCTCGGTCGTGCCGTCAAAGTGGGTGAAGCTGGTGAACGGCGCCGGGTCGGTGTAGTCGTCGGCGGGGACGTACACGGCCTGCAGCGAGGTGATGGAGCGACCGCGCGTCGAGGTGATGCGCTCCTGGAGCTCACCCATCTCGTCGGCCAGCGTGGGCTGGTAACCCACGGCCGAGGGCATGCGCCCCAAGAGCGTGGAGACCTCGGAGCCGGCCTGGACGAAGCGGAAGATGTTGTCGACGAACAACAGCACGTCCTGCTGCTTCACGTCACGGAAGTACTCGGCCATGGTCAGGGCGGCGAGGGCCACCCGCAGGCGCACGCCGGGAGGCTCGTCCATCTGGCCGAACACCAGGGCGGCCTTCTCGAGGACGCCCGACTCGCCCATCTCGAGCAGCAGGTCGGTGCCCTCGCGGGTGCGTTCCCCGACGCCGGCGAAGACCGACACACCACCGTGCTCCTGGGCCACCCGGCGGATCATCTCGGTGATGAGCACGGTCTTGCCCACGCCGGCCCCACCGAAGAGGCCGATCTTCCCGCCCTGGACGTAGGGCGTCAGCAGGTCGATGACCTTGATGCCCGTCTCGAACATCTCCCGCTTCGGCTCGAGGGTGTCGAAGGCGGGCGCTTCCCGGTGGATCTCCCAGTAGTCGTCGGGCTCGCCGATGCTGTCGGTGTCGAGCGGCTTGCCCAACACGTTGAACACATGGCCGAGCACGGCAGCGCCGACGGGAACATTGATGCCACGCCCGGTGTTGCGCACGGTGGTGCCCCGCACCAGGCCGTCGGTGGGCTGCATGCAGATGGCCCGCACCTGATTGTCGCCGATCTGCTGGGCCACCTCCCCGGTGACCAGCACCTCGTTGCCGTCGAGGTTGAGGGTCATCTCGATGGCGAAGTGGATCTCGGGGAGGGAGTCGGGAGGGAACTCGACGTCGACCACCGGGCCGGCGATGGCGACGACCCGCCCCTCCTTGTGCTCGTGATCGGTCTTGGCCTTGTCGTCCTTCGGCTTGTCGGCCTTGGGCTCTTCGGTCATCGTCATGGTTGCTCCTCTGGCGTTTGCGGGGGGATCACGGTCAGCTCTTGGACATGGCCTCGGCCCCGCCCACGATCTCCATGATCTCGCTGGTGATGGAGTCCTGGCGGGCCCGGTTCATGGCCCGGCTCAACTTGGTCTCGAGCTCCTCGGCGTTGTCGGTGGCCGACTTCATGGCCCGCTGGCGGGCGGCGTGCTCGGAGGCGGCGGCGTCGAGCATGGCTGCGAACAACCGGGCCTCGACGTAGCGGGGCAGCAGCCGGTCGAAGATCTCTCCCGGCGAGGGCTCGTACTCGTAGTCGGCAGTCAGCGCTCCGTCGCTGTCGTCGGCGGCCACCGCCTGCAGGGGCATGAAGCGCCGGACCACCACCCGCTGGGAGGCGGCGGACAGGAAGCGGGTGTAGACCAGGCGGACCTGGTCGACGTCGCCGTCGACGAAGGCGTCGATGACCCCCTCGGCCACCTGGCGGGCGTCC
>DASZDM010000300.1:0-1872 GCA_035942015.1 Acidimicrobiales bacterium
GAACCGGGGCGTGTCGATGCGATCGGCCAACACCAGCACCCCTGGACGTCGAGGATGGACCGCCACCGCCGGCGAGTTGTGGGCGGCGATGCCGGGACGGTCCAAGTTGACGCCGACGGTGTTGCCCCGTTCCAGGGCGGCGGGGCGAGGCTGAACCGCCACCACGACGAGTACGACTCCGGCTACCGCCGCCAGCACGCCGCCGAGCGCCCGCCTGTTCCTCCAGCGCTCCACCGAAAGATCGTCCCACGAAACTCCTACCGAGCCAGTCGAGCCAGCCGCGTTCGCTGAATGACGATGCCGGCACCATCGCCGCCGAACGGCATGAACTCCGGTTGCCGGGTGCCATCACGAGGGGGAGGAGGGCGCGCATGGGCGGGCGGGCGTCGCTGCCGGGCACACGTCTGAGCCCGGGGCTGCGAGGAGTGAGCCGTGGCTTCTCGTGACGTCGAACGCAACTATTCCGTCACCCAGTTCGCCGCCAAGCTCCGCCGGTTGGCGGATGCTCTGGAGGCAGACAGGCCGTTCCGAATCCAGGTCACCGACGAGTGCACCTGTGTGCCGAAGAGCCTCCATCAGCGTGGAGCGAGACCACGGCCGGACCCGGCGCTCCCCTAGTTTACATAACGAGGATTATCGGCGGCCGGTCTCCAGGAGCTGCATCGGCCGAAGAACCAGGGCCCCGTGTTCGGCCTCCTCCTGGTCACGCGCAGCGGGAACCTCCGCGGACACGCAGGCAGCGTGTCAGCGCTTGCGCAGCCGATGACAGCTCCCGTGACAGGACGATGTGGCGCCTCAGCCGTGAGGCGACGAGCTTCCTGGTCAACCTGGTGCTGGCGGTGGACGCCCGATGCCTGCTCCGACGGCGCCGTGGTCGATCTGGTCGATCGTGCCATCGACTCGTTCTGAACACCCTCGCCGCTGCCTGCGTCTCCCCGGCGGACACGCGCCCGCTGCCAACTGCTGCGGGCTGCTGCTCGTCGACGGCTGGCAGCTATCGACAACCAGCGACGGCTCCGAGGAGGGGCCGACGGACAGCGTCGACGAGACGGGGAACGCACGTACCCGCCGCGCCCGGAAGCGGACACCGAGGCGAAGTTGACGGAACCCGAACACCGACATCTGACGGAGCCCCGAAGGGCGGGCTCCCCGCCCGTGACGCCGCCAGCTTTCGGCGACGTCGGTCAGTGGTGCCTGTTTGTACTCGGAGCGCGGTCGTGCTCCTCACCCTGTTCGACGTCGCGGACCGTGATCAGCGCTGCGGTCGGCCGGGGACCGCTTCTGCCGACTCATCACGAAAGCGGTACAGGGTAAGCAAGAGTGATCGGTGCCTTAGAGTTCACCCGGCTTCATCCGGCATGCTTGCGCAGCGCCGACCTCTGTGACTCATCGCTGCATCTGATCGAGTCGGAAGCTGGAGGGAGGAAACAGTGTCGGAAATGGGCGAGGACTGACGGAGGAGTGGACTGAGATGACAGAGCACGAACGTCGGAACACCCAACCACCACGAGGGGCAAGACGAGCCAGCGAGGCTACGAACGGTGCGACCGATGACCAAGCGCCCGAGAAGCCGGCGGATCTGGAGAAGCCGTCGTGGTGGGCAGTGCTGAAGCGCACGGTTCGAGAGTTCAAAGAGGACAACGTCACCGACTGGGCAGCGGCACTGACGTACTACGGGGTGCTCGCCATCTTCCCGGACATCCTCGCTCTCGTCTCCATCCTCGGCCTCGTCGGCTCGTCCGCCACCCAGCCCCTGATCGACAACGTGGGCAAGGTGGCGCCGGGTCCGGCGAAGGACATCGTCACGGGCGCCATCCAGAACCTGCAGAAGAGCCAAGGTGCGGCGGGGGTCCTCTTCATCGTCGGCCTCGT
>DASZDM010000301.1:0-1970 GCA_035942015.1 Acidimicrobiales bacterium
GAACACCACCGTCCTCACCGGGCACGGTGATCCCACCACCGTCGGGGACGAGGCACCCCATCTCCAGGAGTGGATCGACCGAGGGCATTGAGCAGGTAGGCCTCTAAGGGCGCGACGGCCTCTAGCGTGAAGAGGTGTCAGAAGGTCAGTCGGTGGGTGACCTCCTGCGCCTGCGACCCCGACCGGGCGACGTGGCCGCCGTCGGTCCCGAGCAGGCCAGGTTGGCGGCGGTGGTCCGACTGGCCAACGCGGTCGTGTTCGCGGTCGCCTTCGCCGTGGCGCTGGTGCGCATCATGCCGGCCATGGCCGACGAGAGGCCGTTCGGCCACTGGCCCAGCGGCCAGCGTGACCTGGTGGTGGTCGACCGCACCGGCGACCCCGCCTGGCACCAGGCCACCCGCCACGCCGTGGACGTGTGGAACGGGGCCGGCGCCGACCTGCGGCTGACCTGGGCGGAGGCGTCGAAGGCCGAGAAGTGCGAGCACGACGGCACCCGTATCTCGGTGTGCACGGTCAGCGAGGAGCACCTCGACGGCGTCGTGCAGTTCCAGGGTCTGGCCGACCAGTCGACCGATGAGGACGGCCACGCAACCGGCGCCTTCCTGGAGGTCTGTGACGACTGCGAGCTCAACGACGTGCTCCGCCGGGTGGTGGCCACGCACGAGCTCGGCCATGCCCTCGGGCTCCCGCACAACGACCGGATCGGCTCGGTCGTGTACCCCATCGGGGGCACCGACCAGCCCGACACCGAGGACGACGCCGAAGTCCGCCGCCTCCACGCCCACACCGACGGCGACTGAGCCAAGTGTTCGCCTAGGTGATGAAGTACTTGGCCTCGGGGTGGTGGCAGACGATGGCGGAGGTGGTCTGCTCCGGGTGGAACTGCCAGCCGGTCTCCTCGGACACCGTGAGGCCGATGCGCCCACCGTCGAGGAGGTCGAACACCTTGGCGTTGTCCTCGAGGTTGGGGCAGGCGGGGTAGCCCCAGGAGTACCGCCCGCCCCGGTACTGCTGGCGGAACAGTCCCGACAAGCTGGGGCCGTCCTCGTCGGCGAACCCCCATTCCTCTCGGATGCGCCGGTGCCAGTACTCGGCCAGCGCCTCGGCCATCTCCACGCCGAGGCCGTGCAGCAGCAGGTACCTCGAGTACTCGTCGGCGGCGAAGAGCTCGGCTGCTGCTTCGGACATGGCCCCCCCCATGGTCACGATGTGGAACGCCGCGTAGTCGGCCTCACCGGACTCGAGGGGGCGGAAGAAGTCGGCGATGCAGCGGAACGGGTGCTCCCGCTGACGCGGGAAGCTGAAGCGTCCCCACTCGGTGGCACGGGAGTCGTCGCTCCAGATCACCAGGTCGTTGCCGTCACCGTTGACGGCGAAGTAGCCGTAGACGACCTGGGGGACCAGCACACCTGACGCGGTGGCTTCGGCCAGCTGCTGGCGCAGCATCGGGCGGATGCGGTCCTTGAAGGCGGCGTCGCTCTCCACCCCGCCTTTCTCCGGCCGGTACCCCCACTGGTTGCGGAACAGCGCGGTCTCGTTCACATAGGCAGCGACCTCGTCGACGGCAATGCCCCGCACCACCCGGGAGCCGCCGAAGGGCGGCTTGAACACCTCGTTGTCGGTGACCACCTCAGGCGACCGGCGGGGGATGCCCCCCGGCGGCTCCTCGATCACCTGTTGGCTGCGACGGGGCGGCAGTACCCGCCCTCCCGGCTCCCGGCCGTAGCCCGGGTCGTCGTCGCCGTCCCGCCGGAGCTCAGCTAAGCGGTCGAGCGTCCGCAGACCCTCGAAGGCGTCCTTGCCGTAGAAGAGGCGCCCGTCGTAGACGGCCCGCAGATCACGCTCCACGTAGGAGCGGGTGAGGGCGGCGCCCCCCAGCAGGACGGGGATGCGAGCCAGGCCCTGGGCGTTGAGCTCCTCCAGGTTCTCCCGCATGACCAGCGTGGACTTCACCAACAGCCCGCTCATGC
>DASZDM010000302.1:0-7931 GCA_035942015.1 Acidimicrobiales bacterium
CGTGGGCCACGTTGGGCGGGTAGGTCGCCATCACCGCGAAGCCGTCGCGGACCATCTGGAGGTTGACGAACAGATCGTCGGCGACGCGGTAGACATAGGCCAGCGTGCGGCCGTACCGGTCGGTGCGCTCGACGTCGTAGACCAGGCGCACGCTGGTCCCTGGGCCCGTGAGCTCGGTGGCGTGCTGGGTGGCCTGAGCGCCGAAGCACTCGACCGGTTGGCTCGGGTGCTTGGTCTCGGGGGTTATCTCCGGGCTAGTAGGGAGGGCCAGAAGGTGTGGCACAGATCCACCACTGCCCTGTGCGGAACGGTCACAGTGAGGGCGTACGGCACGTCGAGCAGGGAGGATAGGGCCCTGACGGTTGTGGACCTTCAGCGAGAGACGCCCTTCGCGGCCCGACTGCCATTGGCCGACGACGGCCTCGCTTACTGGACCCTGCTCGACGCCGGCTTCCGCCGGGTGCCAGTCGTGGACGACTACCTGTTCTCGCTGGCTCGCTCGGGCCGGGCCGAGAACACCGGCAAGGCCTACGCCCGGGACATCGCCATCTTCCTGCGGTGGTGCGAGTCTCGGCGGCGGCACTGGCAGGACGTTTCCGCCCTCGACGACTTCCAGGCCTTCCTCCTCGTCGATCCCGCGCGCCACGGCCGAGGTCCTCGGCGCGAGACCACGGCCAACCGGCTCCTGACGGCAGTGCGAGCGTTGCTGCGCTTCTGCATCGAAGCCGGTCATCTGCCCCGTGCCCACCTCGGGCGCCTGTACTCGGTCAAGGACTACCGGTTTCTTCCCGTCGAAGCCCGAGGAGAGCGCCCCATCAGCGACGAACGTCTCAGCCCCCGGCATCACCTCCGAGCCCCTCTAAACGCCGAGCCACCGAGGGTGATCAGCGAGGCGCAGTTCGTCGCCATGCTGGGGGCGGCGCGATCGAACCGTGATCGCCTCCTCATCAGCGTCATGCACGACTGCGGCCTCCGGGTGGGCGAGGCTCTCGGCCTGCGCCGAGGCGACGTGCACTTCCTCGAGGACTCCGAGCACCTGGGCTGTGAGTTCGAGGGCCCGCACCTACACGTTCGTCGCCGCCGCAACGCCAACGGGGCTGTCGCCAAATCACGCCGTCCCCGCACCGTCCCGGCGCCTCCCGAGGTGGTCGAGTGGTATGGCCTCTACCTCCGCGAGCGTGACCGCATTCCCCGGGCTCGCCGATCCGCCTACTTATTCGTCAACCTCGCCTCGGCGCCCGGGGAGCCGATGCGCTACCGCAACGTGTGGGAGCTGGTCGGTCGCCTCGCTCGGGCGGCCGGCATCCCGACCGCGGTGAGTCCACACACCCTCCGGCACTGCTACGGGACCAGCCTGGCCGATGCCGAGCGTCCCATCGACGTCATCGCCGAGCTCATGGGGCACGGTTCGCTGCGTTCGACGATGGTCTATCTCCATCCCAGCCGGGAACGGCGACGGGCTGCCGTTGCTCACATGGCCGACGTGCGAGACCTGGCACGGAAGCGCCGATGAACACCGGTCTGGCCCAGGGCCTCCATCTCGTCGCGCCGGAGCCAACGCCCTCGACGCCTCCGGCGGACGAGGCCACGCTGAGGTCGCTTGGTTACGAGGCGGGGATCCAGGTGCTCATGCCCTCGCCCGGCGGGCCGGTGTTCGATCTGCGCATCTGTCGAGTGCAGGCCTGCGAGGCAACGGGGCGCATGACGGCCAAGACGATGGGGATGTGCCGCAGCTGTCTCGACGGCTACCGGCGCTGCGGGCTCGGAAGCGTCGAGGAGTTTGCCGCCCGCCCGCGGGTTGCGAGCCGGGTCGAGTTCGAGAACCTCCTCTGCGCCATCTGCCGGGCGCCGGGCCATGAGCGGGCGCTCGAGGCCTACGGCCTGTGCGAGGACCACCTCGTCGACTTCCGGCGACGGCTGAAGGAGGTCCCGAAGCTCACTCGGGTCCGCTACCGGTCGCTGGACGATGTCGCCCCGCTCCCGACGGTCGCCCTCTGCGCGGTCGGTTGTTGCGCCGCACCGGTATCGAGCGCGGCCAACGAGCTGTGCCGAGGCCACAAGCGGGCCTGGATGCGCCACTGCGCCAAGCGGGGGCAATCTGCTGGCGACCTCCTCGCCCAGCGCCGCTGGGCCTCGCTGGCCTACCTGCCGCCGAGCCGCTGGCTGGACCTCGCCGGCCTGGTGCCGTCCTTCCGAGACGAACTGTTGGTCGGCCTCGTCGCCACCGCCGAGCTCGGCGGCCGCATCTCCTTCACCGAGATCCGCGCCGTCGTGAACACCGCCGTCCGCCATCGCCTGCACCACCTCGTCGACTGGACAGCGGCCTCGGAGGAGACCCCGACAGGCCGTCGCGCCGCTGACTGGCTGGCGGCCTGCCACCGACGGGCGATGAGCTCGCCCGAGACCGAGCGCAACCTCGACACCTGGGACCTACGCATCTGGGGGTTCCCCAAAGGACGGGTGCGCTTCGGCGGCATCTCTCAGCCTTGGCTGCAGCAGCTGGCGAAGGCCTGGGCCTTCGCCGACGTGCCGACCCGGGCCCGAGACAGCATCGCCGCGTCGACGACTCGCTACGTGGGCGCCGTGGCCGCGATGTCGGCCTCGCTCGCCCGCCGGCCCGATCGGGGAGCCGACCCGGAGGTGCTGGGCCGTCTGGACATCGAACGGTTCCTCGACGACGTGCTGGCCAAGCAGCACCAGGGTGAGTGGTCGGCCGCCGTCAGCACCGGCGTGCTGGCGAGGGCTCGGGTGGTCTTGTCCTGGGCGTCGGAGGCCGGCTACCTCGACCCCGGCTCCTGCGGCTTCGTGCTCGACCCCACTTTCGCCATCCGCGCCGCCGATGTCCCACGCTCCACCCGGTGCAAGCGGGGTCGCCCCGAGGAGGAGCCCGGCAAGGCCTACACGCCGAGCCAGATGGCGGTGTTCGTGGAGCAGCTCCCGGCCATCGAGGGGTTGGCGACGGCCAAGGCCAGAGTGGCCATGGAGCTGGTGATCGTGACCGGGCGCCGGCCGATCGAGATCTGTCAGCTCCGAGCCGACTGCCTGCGCTACGACCTCAGCGAGCGGGAGGACGGCGCGCAGGTCCGCCACCCCCAGCTTCGCTACTACGCGACCAAGGTCCGCCGGTGGCACACCATCTACGTCGACGAGGCCACGGCGGCCCTCCTCCAGGGGATCATCGAGCATGCCCGGCGAAGCTTCCCCGGCGTCCCCGACCCCGACCTCTGCCTGTTCCCCCGTCGCAACAACAGCCGCTATGGGCGCGTGCCGGCGGGGTCGGGGTGGCTGACCAAAGTCTTCTCTGCCTGGAGGCGCCTCCCACCCATCGCGGAGTGTCTCCGGGGAAGAGACGTGGACGCCCGGCTCTACGACTTCCGCCATGCGTTCGCCCAGCGCCACGCGGATGCGGGGGTGCCCATCGACGTGCTCCAGGAGCTCATGGGGCATGCCGTCGCCGACAGCACCCGCCACTACTACGAGATCTCCAGGGAGCGCCGGCGTCAGGCCGTTGGGGTCATGCGCAAGTTCCGGTTCGACCGCAACGGCGTACTGGTCGACGCTGGCCGCCGCGAGCTGCTCGACCACGAGTACCAGCGCGCCGGGCTGGCGGGTGTCGCCGTCCCCCTGGGGGAGTGCAGCCATCCTTCGATGCTCCGCCCCGGAGACCAACGCTGCCCGGTGCGCTACCGCTGCATGGGCTGCCCGGCGTTCTCAACGTCGGTCGATCGCCTCCCGGAGCTGCGGGCCTACCTCGACGAGCTGCTGCGGAGCCGGGAGAGCATCCTGGCCAGCGACCTGGCCGAGTGGGCCAAAGAGGACGCCATGCCGATGGAGGATGAGATCGACCAGGTCGAGCACCTCGTGGCGCGGGCGGAGGAGCTGCTCGTCCAGCTTCCGTCCAATCAGAGGATCGAGGTCGACAACGCCATCGCCGTCTACCGGGCGATGCGCGACGAGATCCGGGATCGGGCGGCGACGCCGGTCGTGCTGCGCGTGCGAATGAACGGTGCACCGGTGAACCTCGCGCCGAGCACGACGCCGTGACTGGCAACAGCGCGGCGCTTAAGAGGGCTCGGGCCGCCGACAGCGAGGGGCGCGTGGCCCGTTGCGAGTCCGTTCTGCGTCGGATGGTCACCGCTGGAGAGCCGGTCAGCGTGGCCGAGGTGGCCCGCCGAGCCAAAGTCGGTGAGAAGTTCCCCTACCGGCACCCGCACCTCAAGGCCAGGATCGACGAAGCGAAGCGGGCGGCGGCCACGGCGACGACGCCCGATCTCGACCGGGCGCTGGCGGTCGAGCGCAACTTCTGGAAGGAGCGGGCCCAGCACCTCCAGCGCCGTCTGGACGGGGCGGTGAAGCGGATCGCCGAGCTCGAGGGTCGACACGTGGCGGAGGAGCGGGGTCTCGTCCCTCCGGATTGCGAAGCGGCTGCCCTCACGGCTCGCGTCGGACAGCTCGAGTCCGTCGTCCAGGCGCTCAAGACACGGGCAAACCAGACCGAGCGGGACTTGGAGGCGGCCCGCAAGCTCAACCGGGATCTGGTCCGAGAGAACAGCCGGGCCCGGGTAGTCGAAAGGTGACTGCGCCGGCGACGGTCCTGGAGCTGACCGGGCGGGGCTTCGGGCTCGACTACGGCACGGTCGCGCCGTTGTGAAGGCTCGTGGTGCGCAATGGGCCTTTGATGGTCTAGTTGAATGATGGAGGACGCAGGGTTCGACGCCTTCGTCGGCGAGGTTCAGCCGCGTCTGGCTCGTGCCTTCGTCGCCGCCTACGGCGTGGAGCGCGGCACCGAGGCCTTGAGCGAGGCGCTGGCGGTGGCATGGGAGCGGTTCGATGAGATCGCTGCAATGAAGAACCCAGCTGGTTTCCTCTATCGCGTCGGGCAGAGCCGATCTCGTCCCCGGCGACGGATCGAGGCAACCCGGTTTCCCGCCCCGGCCGACATCGGGCTCCCCGATGTCGAGCCTGGCCTGCCTCAAGCACTTGCCGTGCTTACAGAACGCCAGCGCGTCTGTGTCGCGCTCGTGCACGGGTTCGCCTGGACTCACCGGGAGGTCGCTGACCTGCTTGGTCTTTCGTCGTCGTCGGTCCAGAACCACGTCGAGCGAGGTCTGGACCGGCTCCGTACAGAGATGGGGGTGTCGCCTCATGCGTGATGTCGATCAGCAGCTGCGCTTGTACCTCGATGTTCTCGCCGAGGAAGCGACGGCGCGAGCAGTGCAGGGAGGCAGCCGAATTGGAGCCTCCGAACCCCCACGACGGTCCCGCCGCTGGCCCTGGATTACCGTGGCGGGCGCTGTCACCGCCGCTGCGCTCGTCGTCTTCGGATTCCTCGTAACTTCCGACCCGACTACGCAGAACGTCGAGGTCGGACCAGCCGACACGACGGTCCCCGATGCCTCAACCGGCTTGCCCGCGGTGGCTGGCGAGTGGCGGCATGTCCCGTCCACGGTCGCACCGGGAGGCGAGCTGTCGCCCTTCGCCACCATGGTGGACGACAACCGGGTGCTGGTGATGTACCTGGAGAACGGCGGCAACCATGTGGCGGGCGAGATCCTCGATCTGAGCACCGGCACGGCGGAACCGATCGCGGCCGGTCCCCTGGGCGGGCGAGCCTTCGCCATGGTGGGATGGACCGGCAGCGAGGTGATCGTAGCGGGCGGGTCCAGCGGTCCCGGCATCGATATCGCCGGCGCCGCCTACGACCCCTCCACCGACACCTGGCGCGAGATCGCCGAGCCGCCCGGTTTCGAGCCCGGGCTCAGCGAGAACCAAGCCGTGGGGCCCGGCGTGTGGACCGGTACCGAACTGATCTCCTGGCAGAGCGGCCTGGCCTACAACCCCGAGACCGACACCTGGCGTCGGATCGCTCCCTCACCGCTCGCACCACGAATGGACGAGGCCACCGCTGCGGTGCAGGGCGGGGTCCTGGTGTGGGGAGGATGCGACCGCATCGAGGTGCCGAACTGTGACGATGCCCTCGAAGCACCGCTCACCGACGGTGCCCTGTACGACCCGGCCACCGACAGTTGGACCGTGCTGCCCGAGAGCCCGCTCGGTGGAGGCGCCGGCACCCTCGCCGTGGGAACCACCTGGAACGACAGGGCCATCGTCGTCGTCCCCCACCCCCAGGACCCCGAAGCGCCGACCGTCGCAGCTCTCGACCCCGCCACGCTCGAGTGGCAGGAGCTCGCACCGCTACCCAAAGAGGCAGGCAAGCGCGGGTCAGCGCTCGTGTGGACAGGAACCCGAGTCATCGCCTGGGGCGGCTACACCGACTCCCCGATGGAGGAGACCGCTGCCGGGTTCATGCTGAATCCGGTGCTCGACCAGTGGCGGCCCCTACCAGCCGGGGGTGGGGGCCGCCGAGGACATACGGCGCTGTGGACCCCCCACGGTCTGCTCATTGCTGGCGGCCACCCCACGGCCCAGCCAGTGCTGTTCACGCCAGCCTCCGGCGAACCTGTCCCGGCTGATCGCCCAAATCCGATTCGACCCGACACCAACGAGATGCTCTGGGGTGTCCTTAGCATCGGCCTCGTGCTGCTGGCTGTTGTGGTCGCTGCCCTCGTTGTCGCTTACTTGCTGTCGGCGCGACGTCGAGGAGAGTGACCCTCCCTGCCGAAGCCCTCCACCAAGTGGAAGCCGTCGTTGGCCATAGGGCTGACACGTGCTAGCTGTTGCTCGCCAGCCGCTGCCACGAGCCCGTGCGCACCGGCCGACGGACCCTGCGGCGAGTGGCGCACTGACGAAACCTCTGGTGACGAGTCGCTGCGCATTGCCGATCCCTGCGCCCGCCGGCGCAGGCACCTGCTAGGTGGCCAAAGGAGCCAACTGGGCTGGCCTCAAAGTCGGGGCTGCGCGCGTCATCGAGGCGCCGTCTTCCCGCACCGAGGTGTAGATATGCCGGTGCGACGTTGCGAGCGGCGCCCCGGCCCGTGACACGTACCCCGTACCGTGGGAGGAGTGACTAAGCGGCCACCGACCGAGGACGAACTTCGCGCAGCGGTCCGGAAGCAGATGCGCTTCCTGGTCTCGTCCGGGAACCTCGTCGCGCAGGGCGACTACGACGAGGCCGTTCGGTTGGCCGTCTCGTTACGCGTGCTCCTCCACGACACGCGGCACTCCCGCTCGGTGCTGGGGCAGCTTGGGTGGAAGGACAAGTTGCGGTACGTGAACAGCCTGCGGCCGTTGGAGATCGCGCCAGGGATGGTCGTGGCTCTAGGCACAGACGCGGGCGAGACAGTCGGGGAAGCCTTCGGCCTGGTCGTTCTTCGCACGGGACCAGCACGGGAACCTGGTGTATGTAGCGCCGCTGGGTGAACCAGGTCCCGCACCGCTGGGCGGGCAGACGATCCCGCCGACGCTGCCGTTTGCCGACTGGTGGAAGGACAAGGTTCTCTACTCGGAAGGGCAGGCGACGTTCTCGCGCTGGGACCTGGTCGACCAGATGGCGCACAAAGATGGTGGTGCGCACCTCGACTTGGAGGAGATGACCTCGGAGTTCCGGGAGTACAAGCTGCGGGGCGCAGGCGTCGTCTCGATCCCGATGCCGCTAGGCCAGACGGAACTCCCAGAGACGATTGATCCGGCGCTCTGGGAGCAGCGGACGTATCCCGGCGACGCCGCAAGCCCGACCGTGCTCCAAATCGCCTGGGAACTCTTGGAGACGCTCGGTCGTGCTGGGCTTCCGGACGGACCTACGCCCGCTTAGGAACTACTGCGCGATTTCTCGTCGCTGTTCTCCCTCGTCACGGAGGCTCGGACCCGTTCCTAAGTGCCGTTAGTCGGCGCTGTGGTTCTACGGCGCAGACGCACTGCTGGTCAGCGCGAACGCCGTTCCCGTATCGTTCCGCGCATGACCGACTGGCCGGCCGACCCCGAGTATGACTGGCCGCAACGCTTTACAGCCGGTGACTTCGTCCGGCTCGATG
>DASZDM010000303.1:0-3019 GCA_035942015.1 Acidimicrobiales bacterium
GGTGGCTGTCGGGCTCGATCTTCACCCGGTGGACGGTGTCCCGCCACCGGTCGACACGATCGTGCTCCTGCCCGGTGGCGTGGGGGACGTGCTGGATCAGCGAGCCGCCCATGGCCACGTTGAGCACCTGCATGCCCCGGCAGGTGGCCAGCAGGGGCATGTCGACCTCGATGGCCGCCTGGATCAGGCGGATCTCGAAGGCGTCGCGCAGCAGGTCGACACCGTGGGTCTCGGCGATGGGCATGGCGCCGTAGCGCGACGGAGCGACGTCGCCCCCACCGGTCAGCAGGATGCCGCTGACCATCGGCAACAGGTAGTCGACTGCGTCCGGGTCGAGCACCGGCAGGACCACCGGGACGCCGCCGGCCCGTTCCACACTCTCCACGTAGAACCGGCTGGCGGTGTGCAGGAGCGCGGGCCCGGTGGCGATCTCCACGATGCGGGGATGGGCGGAGATTCCGATGACCGGCTTCACCCCGACGAATCTACCGGCTCGCCGATTTATGCCGGTCGGAACAGCTCGGCGATGAACGCGGCCAGAGCGTCGAGGCCGTCCCCCGAGCCGACGGTGACGAACACCGCCGGCCGACCGGCGCCGCCGCCCTCCAGGGTCGCAGCCAGCCGCCCGGCGACCTCACCGTCGGGCCCCACCAGCACCACCGTCGCCCCCGCCGCGGTCATCCTGGCGGCCAGGCCGGCGGCGCCGGCCCACTCCACAGGGACGATCACGACCTTCCCGGTGAGCTCCACCGGAGCATCTTGACCGGTCCCGGAATGCCGACCGACCTGGTCGGGTTTAGGATGGTGCCATGCCCGCTCCCGCCCCCATCGACCCTCGTGGGCCCCGGTTCAATCAAGCAGTGCTGTCCGTGGCCTTGCTGACCGGCTTCCTGGTGGACTGGCGGCCGGTGGTGCCGCTCTTCGCTGTCGTCCTGCTGGCCGGTGCCGCTCTCGGTCCGAAGTACGGGCCGTTCCTGGCGCTCTACGCCAAGGTGATCCGCCCCCGCCTGGCCCCGCCGGCCGAGATGGAGGACCCCGGGCCTCCCCGGTTCGCCGCCGCGGTGGGCGTGGTCTTCCTCACCGCCGGCGCCCTCGCCTTCGCCGCCGACCATGCCGGCATCGGGTGGGCCCTGGCCCTGGTCGTCGCCGCCCTGGCCGGGCTGTCCGCGACCACCGGCATCTGCGTGGGCTGCGAGATGTACCTGGCCCTCGCTCGTCGCCGGCCCATGGCCGGCTGATGTTCATGGCCCGCGCCGTCATCGTGGTCGTCATCCTCTTCGCCATCGCCCTGGCCGGGCGCCTCTACCGGGCCTGGCGCGCCCGAGTGCAGGAGGAGAAGCCCATCCACCCACTGGTCCCCGACTCCTTGCGGGCCGGGGCCGACCGGACCTGGGTGGTGTTCACCTCTCCCTACTGCGCCACATGCGGCCCGGTGGAGGCCCGGCTGCGGGCGTCGGACCGGGGCGCCCGGGTCGTCAAGGTCGACGCCACGCGGGAGCCACACCTGGCCGACTCGTTCTCGATCCGTACCGCGCCCACCGCCCTGCTGGCCGACGGTGACGGCAACGTGACTGCCCGCCTGGTCGGGGCCGAGGCCGTCGACGAGTATCTCCGCCCGGCGGCAAGGCCGGCGACCGGCTAGTGTCCTGTAAGCCAGATTCCTAAGGAAACTGGTCTAGATCGGGAACCTTCTCGGCGGAGGCGCGTTCTGTCAGATAGAACCCCTGACAGAAGGAGCTTGCCTTGGCGCGCCGTGGCCGACCTACAGTCCAGATCACCCTCAGCGACAGCGAGCGGGCGACACTGCAGCGCTGGGCTCGGCGCCACTCGTCGTCGCAGGCGTTGGCCCTGCGCTGTCGCATCGTCCTGGCCTGCGCCGAGGGGACGTGTACCCAGGCTGAGATCGCGGCGGAGCTGGGGTGCAACCCGGCGACGGTGTCGAAATGGCGGCACCGCTTCGCCGTCGACCGCCTCGACGGGTTGGTGGACGCCCCCAGGCCCGGTGCGGCGCGCACCATCGGCGACGACGTGGTGGAAGCGGTCGTGGTCGAGACGCTGGAGACCACGCCGGATGACGCGACCCACTGGTCGACGCGTGGCCTGGCCAAGAAGCACGGGATCTCCCATCAGACGGTGGCGGAGATCTGGCGGGCCTTCGGCCTCAAGCCCTGGCGCCAGGACAGCTTCAAGGTGTCCCCCGACCCCGATCTAGTCGAGAAGATCCGCGACCTGGTGGCCCTGTACATGAACCCGCCGGTGGCCGCCGCGGTCTTTGCCGTCGACGAGAAGCCGCAGATCCAGGCACTGAACCGCACGGCTCCGACGCTTCCCATGCTGGCCACCACGCCCCAGCGGGCGACGCACGACTACGAGCGCAACGGCACCTGCGACCTGTTCGCGGCGTTGAACATGGCCACCGGATCGGTGATCACCGACGTACGGGCCAGCCACACCAGCACCGACTTCATCGCCTTTCTGAACAAGGTCAACCGCAACGTGCCCGCCGACCTCGATGTCCATGTGATCCTCGACAACCTCTCCACTCACAAGACCCCAGCCGTGCACCGCTGGCTGCTGCGCCACAAGCGTTTCCATTTTCACTTCACCCCCACCTACGGGTCGTGGATGAACATGGTGGAGCGGTGGTTCTCGGCGCTGACCACCAAGAAGCTGCAGCGCTCCGCCCACCGAAGCGTCAAGGAGCTCACCGCCGACATCAACGCGTGGGTCGCCAACTGGAACGAGAACCCTGTCCCGTTCGTGTGGCACAAGAGCGCGGAGGAGATCCTCGAGCGGCTCGCGGGCTACTGCGCGACCATCAACGAGGCCACCGGCGCATGAAGCACCCATTTTCATGGCGTTCCAGGCTTACAGGACACTAGCTTAGAGATGAGGTTTGGAATGGAGCAGGATCCACCTTTGGATCAAGAGCCGGTCGGTAATCAGCAGTCCGTCGCAGAGATGGTGGGGCGCGGCATTCTCGCCGGTCTTGCCGGCACTGTCGTCATGACCGCGTTTC
>DASZDM010000304.1:0-2122 GCA_035942015.1 Acidimicrobiales bacterium
GTGCTCGGCTGGGCGGAGCGGGGCCGGTGGTCGAACGACGATGGCGTCGTCACCAACGTCGAACTCGACCCGGGTGGCGGTGGTGAGGTATGGCTCGATGGCCCGGTCCCGGATTGGGAGGAACGCACCGGCGGCCTCGGGTCATGGGTCGGGATGGTGGTGGACGACGTTGACGCCGTCCACGCTCGGCTGGTCGACGCGGGCCACGAGGTGCCTCAACCGAGCATCCGACCCTTCGGGGTCAGGGAGCTCTCGGTGACCGATCCCGAGGGACACCGATGGGGGTTCATCCAGCGGCTTGCCAGTTCTCCCGGCGGTGGCCCGTAGGCCCCTGCTGAGGGCATCAGCTGAGCACAGCAGTACGACGGGCGGCCCCAGCGTACGGAGTCGCCGATCTGCACGGGCGACCGGACCTCTGCGACCACAACAGGGCGGCGCAGCGGCAGTGGGCCTACGGCGGGCTCGCCACCTCGCCGGCCAGCGCAAACGGCTGATCGGCGTGCTCAGGCGCCCACGACAGTCTCCCGGCTCCGCAGTGACAGGGACCTTTGCGATCGAAGCTTCGCTTGCCATCGATGGAGGCCGGTTCACGAGCGGAGTCGCTACACAACGCCCACGGCGGTCCGGTCCAGCACCAACCGGCGCCGGGACAGGACAAGCCGATAGCCCGTGGACCAGCGGGCACACCGGTTAGAGGCAGGGCTGCATGACCAGGTCCGAGACCTCGCTGCCGGTCATCACCATGGCACCGATGGCGCATACCTCCCGGAGTCCTCGCTCATACGTGCCGCTGACTGCGTCGGAGACGAGCACGGCGTCAAAGTCCCGCTCGCTGGCTTCGTACAGCGTTGTCCGAGGGCAGTTCGGAAAGTTGCACCCGACGAGGACCACTGTGTCGACAGCCAAGTGACGGAGCAGGTCCTCAAGTCTTGTTCCGTAAAAGGCGCCCCACCTGGGCTTGTACATGACCCACTCAGACGGCCCCACGCTCTGAAACTCACCCGCAAGCAGCAAGTCAGAATCGAGTTGCCTCGCGTCCTTAGGTAGCAACTCAGGTGCGACTTGGCTTCCAGCCGTCCCCGGCCGCACCACCGGAGTCGTAGTGAGAAGTGGCCGACGGACGGGTTCGGCGTTGCTGCCATCCGCGAGATAGAGCCTGACGACGTGGACGATTGGCCGACCGGTGGAGCGGAACGCCTGCACAACGTTCTGCATCTCCGGCAACCGCTCTCGGGTGCCCTCGACCTGCGCCGGCGCGTCGCGCTCGTAGAAGTCACCTTGCACGTCGATCGTGAGAAGCGCGCTCCTGGAAAGTCCCGCCATCCCGCCACCCTATTGCCCGCTCGCGCGGCCCGGTGTCAGGCCGATCAGGAAATCGGCAGCGGCTCGGCCGGTGGCGGACGCAGTTCCCAGCTGGTCGCCAACGACGCTCCCGACCGGCACGTCGGGGCGGCTGCTGCCGCCCATGAGCCGGGGAGCCCTTCAGGTCATGGGGTTGACAGGGGCCCCTGATAGGGGTCCGCCTGGCGCACCAGCGGCGGGGACGTGGACCCGAACGCCTGGTTAGGAGCACCGGCGCGGATGCCAGCGCCCCGGGTTCTGCGGCGGCTCCTAACTTGGAGCTGACCGCTTGGCCGTCTCCATCGGCGGAACGCTCGCTCCGCCTACGGGGGCGGCTCCCATCGGTGGCGCACCGATGTCGGTCACAGGACGCGGCTCGTAGTGGTCCCGGGTGAGGTCGGCTCGCTCGATGCGTCCGAGGCGGAACCAGCGGATGTCGTCGCGCAACGTGCAGTGGGCCACCAGGTACCAGCGGCCGTCGGTCCATGAAACGATGACGGGCTGGACCACCCGCCTGGTCGGCGAGCCGTCGGCCGACCGATAGCTGATGGCGAGGGCCAGATTCTCCACGAGTGACCGCTCGATGGACCGAAGCACCCGAGGCCGCGCCCGGTTGCCGCCCGCTGCGGCCAGGGTCCAAACCCGGCTGGCGAGCAGCTCGGCTCGCGCGCGTGCGGCTGGTGCGAGGGTGTCGAGGACCTTGGCCGCGGCGGTGCGGGCGTCGACGGCGAAGGGACCAGTGGGGAAAGCGGCGAGCGTGACCGCCAGGGCCACCGCCTGC
>DASZDM010000305.1:0-2716 GCA_035942015.1 Acidimicrobiales bacterium
CGGGCGTAGGCCTCGAGGGTGGTGTCGAGGCGCAGCGCCCGTGCCCGTGACACCTGCTTGACCAGCAGCATCCAGTGCCCCGAAGGCAGACCCGAGGTGCGGGGGTTGTCGGTCCAGAACCGGGCGATGGAACGGTGCTCGTCGGTGAGCACCCGGCTGGCCTCGTAGGTGGCCAGCGCCTGTTCGTGGAAGGCCGAGCCGGGCTCGACGGAGAACGTCACGTGGGGCTCGGGCTCCACCTCAAGGGGGCTGCCCAGCACCATGGGCCGGACCCGTCCCCAGTGCGGCTCGATGGCCACGCCGAAGTTGGGCGGGGTGGAGCGCCAGCGGTCGGGCCCGGTCGGGGGGGTGTACGGCATCCCCACGATGCCGGCGTAGCTGTCGCCGGCGATCCAGGCCAGCAGCGCCTCGCCCACCTTCCGGCCGTGCTGCCGGGAGCCCGCCAGGATGGGGGCGGGCACGCCGGCGGCCCGTCGGGCGTCGACCACGGCGGCGTCGGCGGCGGTGATCCGGCCCCGGGAGGCCTCGCTGGCGGCGCTGAACAGCTCGCCGGCGACCGTGGCCACGCTCGCCGACACCGCCGAGGGCCAGTCGAGCGGCACGCCGCGGCGGGGGACCGGAAGGGCGCCGAGCCCGCCGAGTTGGCCGCCCAGCGACCGGTGACCGGCCATGCCCGCCACCGCTGCCTCGTACATGGCGAGGGTGCAGTAGTTGTAGACCCGAGCGGCGTTCGGCGGCGTCAGCCCCTCGGCCAGCACGACGTCGTAGAGCACGTCGATCCAGTTGTTGGCGACATCGGGAGGCAGCGCCCCGGGAGACTGCGAGGGCGGCCCGGTGGGAGCGGCCACGGCCGGACGAGCGGTGATCACCCCGCCTGCGGAGGCACTGGCCGCCACGCCTGCCATCCCGGCCAGGAACCGCCGCCGTGAGACCTGCCAGCTTTCCATGGTCACCGTCCTCCACCGGCCACGCAACTGTGAGACCGGACGCAGGTCGGTAGCGCCCGGTTCCGACGTGTTCGACGTCGCATACTCAGTATGCATACTGAGTATGCGCCCGTCAATAGCCCGCGTTTTGGACTATTCCGCCAACACCTCGCGGCGGCTGCGAAGGCGGGTTAACAAAGAGGGTGACAGCCGTCGCCGTGTCCCGATCCCCACGTCTGAAGCGGCGCCTCCATCGTGGTTGCACCCTCTGCCGCCGATCAGCAGACTGGTAGATAAGTAGTGTTATGCACCACTCATAGTGGTCAACCGGGTAGTTTTCCCTCGTGCGCTTCACCGCCGCCATCACCCACGAGAGGCCCTGGTGGGTGGCCGGCTGCTTGGAGGTGGAGGTCACCAGCCAAGGCGAGACCTTAGAGCAGGCACGGGCCAACCTGGCGGAGGCTCTGGCGCTGTACTTCGAGGACGAACCCAGGAACGTGGGCTAGGCGAGGCGCCGATCATCGCCCCGGTCGACGTCGAGGTCGACGTCGGCGGTTGAGGCCCCGCCTGCCTCGGCTCTCGGGCGCGCCGACGTGCGGACGGCGCTCCAGCGTGCCGGACTCACCCCCGAGGTTTCCCAGCAAGGGAGCCACGCCAAGCTCTGTAATCCCGATGGGCGCAGGTCATGCGGAAGGGCCCGGTGGACTCTCGCCCCCACCATGGCCGGTGACGGTCGTACCGCCTCGGAACTTGCTACTGGTCTTGCTACTGAAACCAGGCGGACCCGAGCGGAACCAGCGGACTCCAGCGGGAAGGACAGGCCCCTGACCAGGACCTGAGCGGGAGGAGCGGACTCCAGCGGTAGGTGCCACCGCCCTCTCAAGGTGGTGAGGTCCACCCTTGTTGACACGGTGAGCTGGTGACGGGCGGAGCGCCACAACAAGCCATGGCCCAGCCGTCAGGCGCGCCAGGTCACGTCTACGCGTTCAGAATCGAACCGGTTGCGTCCCCTTAGCGCCGGCCTGATGGCCACCCTGTCGACCACGGCAGCGAGAATCGCTCGCCGGCGGTCGGTGTTCAGCTCTGTCCAGCTGGCTCGCAATACCCCGGGCTCGAGCTGGTCCAGCGCCGCGCCGACGGTCTGACGCCGCAGCACCGCCTCCGCGAACTCGAGCCGTTGCTCCACGCCCTCCTTCGCCTTTAGCCACTCGCGTCGGGACAGCTCGCCAGCGGCCCACATCTCGGCCAGCTCGTCGAGGCGCGCGTGCAGATCGGTCACCGCCCGCGCGTCGCTGTCGTTCCTGGCCATGTCAGCCATCGCCTCGGCCAGCGCCGGTGTGTCGAGGCGGATGAGGACGGTTTCGGTGATGAGGTCTTCGAGCGGTTCGGCGAGGATGGCTACGCCGTTGCACCCCTCAGGCTTCGGAGGACACCCGTACTTGCGAGTACCCCCCGGGGCCGACGTGCGCAGTCGGCCGCCGCATTTGCCACACCGCAGGAGGCCGGTGAGGAGATGCCGGCCTGCGCCCTTGTAGCGCCGGCTCGGATCATCGAGCACCGCCCGGAGCCTCGCGCATGTTGGAGGGTCGAGGATCGCCGGCCAGTCACCCTTACCAACGACATCGCCCCGGTGGATGCGCTGCGCGCACAGCCGAGGCTGGCGGAGCAGGTCTCGTAGCGCCTGCGTCGACCAGTGTCCGTCTGTGCTGGTGCGGACGCCCCGGGCCCGCCAGTCGAGCACGATCCTGCGCAGGGATTCGCCGGCGAGCACCCGCTGAGCCGCTTCATGG
>DASZDM010000306.1:0-6352 GCA_035942015.1 Acidimicrobiales bacterium
TTGACCGTTGCGGTCAGCGTGGAGGTGCCCGGGTTGACGATGAATTCGGTCAGCTCGAGCGACTTGCCTCCGGCGGTGAACTTGAGTCCACCGGTGTGGCTGAACGTGCCCCGGATGTAGGCGGGCTCGCTCTGGGGGTAGATGGCCACGTAGCCCTCGGAAATGGGGAAGCTGACCGTGGTGGTGCCGCCCTCGGTGGACGCGGTCGCCGGCGTGATGGGCTCGACGGTCACGTTGTTGTCGGCCAGGACCTGGGCGGTGCCGGCATCGAGGTCGACGCTGGTGCTGACGCCGGTCAGCGTGAGGAACTCGGCCTCGGGCACCCCCTTGGGCCCGGGCTCGCCGGTGGCCACGACGTGGACCTCACCGAGGGGAATGCCCTCTGCGAAGATGGACACGCCGAAGAACTCGTTCAGGGCGTCGGCCCCGGTCTGGGACAGCTTGGCGATGGTACCGTCGAGCCGGGTCTCACCGTTCTCCCCTTGGCTCACCTGCACGTCGGTGCCGTCCAGATCGATGACCTGGGCCGCGCTCTCGCCATTGACCGTTGCGGTCAGCGTGGAGGTGCCCGGGTTGACGATGAATTCGGTCAGCTCGAGCGACTTGCCTCCGGCGGTGAACTTGAGTCCACCGGTGTGGCTGAACGTGCCCCGGATGAAGGGAAGCTCGCTCTGGGGGAAGAGGGACACGTAGCCCTCGGAGATGGGGAAGCTGACCGTGGTGGTGCCGCCCTCGGTGGACGCGGTCGCCGGGGCGACGGGCTCGACGGTCACGTTGTTGTCGGCCAGGACCTGGGCGGTGCCGGGGTCGAGGTCGACGCTGGTGTCGACGCCGGTCAGCGTGAGGAGCTCTGCCTCGGGCACACCCTTGGGCCCGGGCTCGCCGGTGGCCACGACGTGGACCTCACCGAGGGGGATGCCCTCTGCGAAGATGGAGACGCCGAAGAACTCGTTCAGGGCGTCGGCCCCGGTCTGGGACAGCTTGGCGATGGTGCCGTCGAGCCGGGTCTCACCGTTCTCGCCCTGGCTCACCTGCACGTTGGTGCCGTCCAGATCGAGGACCTGGGCCGCGCTCTCGCCGTTGACCGTTGCGGTCAGCGTGGAGGTGCCCGGGTTGACGATGAACTCCGTCAGCTCGAGCGACTTGCCTCCGGCGGTGAACTTGAGTCCACCGGTGTGGCTGAACGTGCCCCGAATGTAGGCGGGCTCGCTCTGGGGGTAGATGGCCACGTAGCCCTCGGAGATGGGGAAGCTGACCGTGGTGGTGTCGCCCTCGGTGGACGCGGTCGCCGGCGTGATCGGCTCGACGGTCACGTTGTTGTCGGCCAGGACCTGGGCGGTGCCGGGGTCGAGGTCGACGCTGGTGCTGACGCCGGTCAGCGTGAGGAACTCGGCCTCGGGCGCAGCTTGTGCGCTCTCGGACCCGGTGGTCTCGGTTTGGCCGGCCGTGCCGGACTCATTGGAGGTCCCAGTTCCGCACGCCGCCATGACGAGCGACATGGCAATCAGTGCTACGAGGCCGGCGGAGCGCCGCCGGAATATGTTGTCGTGCTTCATTTCGACCTCCTGTCGAACGTTTGCGGGGGGCGGGCGCGGGTCCGGTTGCGGGAGTCTTCTGCCGCTCTCGACCGGGGCCAATACGCCTTGTGCGCTGCGCGTACGGCGCATGAACGCATGACCGTTTCTCCGGAGCCAATGCGGGAAACGGATGACCGCAGCCGGGGTCAAGCTCCCGACGACGCATTGCATCATTCCCTTGCGCTTCAGATCACAGACGGCGCCCCCGAGCGCAACCCCGTACGGTGGCAGCCCCGATGGCCGTCAGCTTTTCCCGCCGGCCTGAGAGGCCCCCACGAGCGTCCCGAGGGACGTGGCGGGAAGGGGCCCGGCAGTCCGAGGAGGTTTCCCATGCGAGTGCTCGTGACCGGCGGGGCCGGGTTCATCGGGTCGCACATCGTCGACCAACTGGTCGCCGGCGGCCACCAGGTGGTCGTGCTGGACGCGCTGGCACCCGACGTGCACCCGGAGCCACCGGACTACCTCAACGACGCTGCTCGCTACGTCACCGGCAACGTCGTCGACCCCGGCGCCTGGTTGGAAGCAGCCGAAGGCGTCGATGCCGTGAGCCACCAGGCCGCCCGCGTCGGCCCGGGTGTGGACTTCGGCGACGTGCGCCGCTATGTCGCCGACAACGACAGCGGAACCGCCGCCGGGCTCGAGGCGTTGCACCGGCTGGGCTTTCGCGGCCGACTGGTGCTGGCCTCGAGCATGGTGGTCTACGGAGAAGGCAGGTACCGCTGCGCCGACCACGGCATCGTGCGCCCGGCGGCCCGCCGCTCCGAGGACCTGGCGGCCGGCCGCTACGACCCTCCGTGCCCGACGTGCGGCGCCGCGTTGGCATGGCAACCGGTGCCCGAGGACGCCCCCCTCGACCCGAGGAACGTGTATGCCGCCACCAAGCTCCACCAGGAGCACCTCTGCGCGGCGTTCGCCCGAGAGCACGACGTCACCGTCACCGCCCTGCGCTACCACAACGTGTACGGCCCTCGGATGCCCCGTGACACCCCCTATGCCGGGGTGGCCTCCATCTTCCGCTCGGCCATCGCTGCCGGCAAGCCGCCCCGGCTCTTCGAGGACGGACGTCAGCTTCGGGATTTCGTCCACGTCGGCGACGTCGCCCGGGCCAACGTCGCCGCCCTCACCGTCGACCAGGCGGTGGACGGGCCCCTGAACGTCGCCTCGGGCCAGCCCCACACCGTGCTCGACCTGGCAACGGCGCTGTGCCGGGGGTCGGACCTCCAACCCGAGATCGCCGGTGGTGGGAGAGTCGGCGACGTCCGCCACGTGGTCGCCAGCACCGAGCGAGCCGCTGCGCGACTCGGCTTTCGCGCCTCGGTCCACTTCGAGGAGGGCATGCGGTCGTTCGCCACGGCACCGCTGCGCGCCGCAGGCCGACGCTTGGGCGCGTTCTGAGCGTGCCCACCGACTGGACAGGCGCCCGAGGGCCCGCCCGCCGGGGGAACGCCACTGCCGGCCGGTAGGGTCGCCCGGTCGTCGATCGCACAGCAGCTCCACCGAGGAGCACGAGGTCGCATCTCATCCTCACCGGTGCGGTCGCCGCCGGCCTGGTGGGTGTCGCCCTCTCGTACCGCATCGCCTCGGGTGGGCCGATCCTCGATCAGGGGTGGTGGCTGTTGGCCCTCATCACCATCTGGTGGGTGGTCTTCGCCGCAGGCGCCGCCTGCATCCTGCGTTGGCCTGGCCGTTTCGGGATGGCCCTCGTCGTCGTGGTGGCCGTCGCCTTGCGGATCGCCGCCCTCGCCGGTGCACCGGTGCTCTCGGACGACGTCTACCGCTACGCCTGGGACGGCCGAGTGCAGGCGGCGGGCGTCAACCCGTACCGCTATCCGCCCGATGCCGCCGAGCTCGCCGGTCTGCGTGAGCCCTGGCTGTGGCCCGACGAGGAGGGGTGCGCCGAGCTCGATCGGCCCGCGGGGTGCAGCCGGATCAACCGGATCGGCGAGCCGACGATCTATCCCCCGGTGGGGCAGCTGTGGTTCTGGGCCGGTCACAGCATCCACCTCTCCGACCTGCGCGACCGGGGCTGGCAAGGCCTCGCCATGGCCGTCGACCTCTCGCTGATCGCCGTGTTGGCGCTGGCCTTGCGGTCGTGGGGCCGTGAACCGACGGCGGTGGTGCTGTACGCCTGGAGCCCCATCGCGGTGCTGGAGTCGGCACAGGGCGCCCACGTCGACGCCTTGGCCGTCATCGCCGTGGTGGGAGCCCTGTGGGCGGTGCGGCGAGAGCGATCCGTGCTCGCCGCAGTCCTGCTGGCGATGGCTACGCTGATCAAGCTGTACCCGGTAGTGCTGCTGCCTGTCCTTTTGCGTCGCCATCCGCAGCGGACGAGCTTGGCCTTCCTCGCCGCCGTGGCCTTGGCCTACGCACCACACGTGGCGAGCTTGGGTCTCGACGTGCTCGGCTACCTTCCCGGCTATCTGGCCGAGGAGGGTTACTCCGAGGGCAACCGCTTCTTGCTGGTCGGCCTCACCGGCGCCTCCGGGCTCGTGGCTCAGGTCGTCGTCGGGGTGGGCCTGGTGGTGGCGGCGTGGCGAGCGTGGGCCTCGGACGACCCACCGGAGGTGCCGGCGGCCATGCTGCTCGGCGTGGCCCTGCTGCTGGCCACGCCGGTCCAGCCCTGGTACGCCCTGCTGCTGGTGGCGATCGCCACCCTGGGCCGGGCCTGGTGGTGGCTACCGGTGGCCGCCGGCGGTTATCCCGTGTACTTCGCCGCCATCCTCGACGGACCCGAAGCGCTCGCCGGCCGACTCGGCTACGGGCTCGCCGCGCTGATGGTGGTGCTGGGGCTGTGGTTGCATCGCCGCGACGAGGGAAAGCTTCCGGTCCAATCCGGGATGGCTGAGAGGGCGCGGCTGCGATGAGACGCTCGTGCGACGGTCGGCAGGGAGTCAACAGGACGGCCAGGCTGGCCTCGGTGCCCCTGGCGATGATCCTGCTCCTGGTCTCCTGCGGAGAACCGAACAGCGAGGGCTCTTCGGCCCCGGACCCTCTGCCCAGCGCCCCCGAACCCGCGGTGGCACCCCCGTTGGAAACCGTGCCGGTGGGCCGGGTCGTACCGGTAGGGACCATGCCCGAGGGCATCGTCGTCGACGGCACCACCGGGCTCGTCGCCGTCGGTCTTCGCCAGCCCGCAGGCATCGCCCTGGTCGACCTCGAGGGGCAGGTGGTGCAGCGCGTCGACCTCGACGGCGCACCCCGCCACCTGCGGCTGGCGGGGCCGGGAGGCCCCGTGCTGGTCCCCGCCGAGGGCTCCGACCAGCTGGTGAGGGTCGGGCTTCCCGATGGCCAGGTCAGCTCGGTCACTCGGGTCGGTCGGAACCCCCATGACGCCGTTGCCCTCGGTGAGCGTGTGTTCGTGGCCGACGAGTTCGCTGACCAGGTCTCGGTGGTGGTGGTCGACGAGGTCGTCGACGAGACGCCCGCACCGCTCCAGCCCGGTGGGATCGCAGCGGGGGGCGATGCGGTGGCGGTCGTCGGCGTTCGGGCCCGCCAGACGAAGGTCTTCGACGCTGCGTCGCTCGACGACCTCGGCACCGTGGTCAGCGGGGCCGGGCCCACCCACGTGGTCGCCGAGCAGGACCGAGCCTTCGTAGCCGACACCTCGGGTGACGCCATCGTGACGCTGTCGCTTCGTCCCGCCGTCGCCGAGACCGCCCGGGTCGAGGCGGTCGGCGCACCCTACGGCATGGCTCTCGACACGGCCCGCCAGCGGCTCTGGGTGACGTTGACAGCGAGCAACGAAGTCGTCGCTTTCGACATCACCGACGACCAACCCCGTCTCGTCACGAGGTTGGCCTCGGTACGCCAGCCCAACAGCGTCGCCGTCGATCCCAGCACTGGCACCGTCTACGTCACCGGCACCGCCGACGGGGTGCTACAGATCATTCCCGCCGACCGCATCGGCTAGGGCCGAGCCCTGCGGTGACCGGCGGGTGCGGGAAGGCCCGTCTCATCAAGCGGTGGGGGCGATCGCCGACGCTCGAGCCACGAGCTCGGTGAAGTACCGAGACCCGGACTGCCAGCAGTCGGCGACGTCGAAGCCCGAACGGTGAGCGGTCACCTCCACGACGTCGACCGGCACGCGGGCCAGCCGGAAGAACGGGCCCACGGTGCCGGCAAGCTCCAGGCGCACATCGGCGAGCTCGGCCGGCGTCCCGGGAGGGTCGAGCTCGGCGAGGACTCGACCGCACCGGCCGAGCAGCGAGCGCACGCGGGCCAGGAGGCGGACGGGGTCGCCACCAATGCCGAGGTTCCCGTCGAGCAAGAGCACGCTTCTCCACGGGCGCACGAAGGCGAGAGGATCGAAGACCGATCCCTGGAGCACGTCGGCCCCACGGCGGCGGGCCACGTCGACGAGCCGGGGATCCATCTCCAGGCCGAACGCGTCGACCCCCCGCTCGGACAGAGCGACCACGTGGCGCCCGGGGCCGCAGCCGATGTCGAGCACCGGTGCGACGACACGAGTTAAGACCAACTGGTCCTCCTCGGAAGAGGGTTCCCACCACCGCCGTGTTGCTGCCGGAAAGGTGCCTCCGTCGACAGTGCAGAGCCGAAGCGGTCCCCCACCGCCGGCGGCGAGTGACTGTGGGGCATGGCGCGACGTGTCCAGGTGCATCGTTCGGCTCGCTCGGCGATCGGCGGGTTACGTGACTGGGACCGAGTGGCTGGACTGGGTCATGCCCAGATGTGCAGCCCTGGCCGTAGCCGAGCACCTCTCGCGGTCGATCCCATGGCCACCCTTCTCCGCCTCCTCGGCGCTGCCGTCTACCCCG
>DASZDM010000307.1:0-3433 GCA_035942015.1 Acidimicrobiales bacterium
GGGGTACCGCTGACCTCCGGCTTCCTGGCCAAGTTCTACGTGATCGGCGCCGCCGTGGAGGCCGACAGCTACGCCCTGGCCCTGATCGCCATGCTCTCGGCCGTGGTCGCCGCCTTCGTCTACCTGCGCATCACCGTCGCGATGTACATGGGCGACGAGACGGACGAGCCCGAAGCCGTCGCCGGACCAGCCGTGCGGGTGCCGCCCGCCGCCGCCCTGGCCCTGGGCGCGGCCGTGGCGTTCACCATCGTCGTGGGGGTACTTCCCTCACCCGTCGTCGACTTCGCCCGGGACGCCGTTCCCGCTCTTTTGAGCGCCCCCTAAGGGCTTCGCCGCCCTTGTGCCCGGCGGAAGCGGGGCCGCCAGGTTCAACAGCCGTGGAAGGGATCCCAGCGCGGGACCACGGAGCCCCGCCAGGAACCATCGACCATCGCCTGCCGGGGCATCGAAGGGCCGCCGAAGGCGGGCGTGGCGCCCAGGTCGACGGGCTCGCCGGTCCGGGCGTCGGGCACCACCAGGCCGCGCAGGGCGGCGGCCTTGGGCACGGTGGCGGGTGGTGGGGGGAGCCGGGGGACGACTCGACCGCGGTTGAAGGGGATCACTAGTCTGAGCAAGTGTCCGAGTTCCTGCGTGCCTACCTCACGGTGGCCGTCTTCGCCGGAGCTGCGGGCCTGCTGGTCGCCCTGATGCTGGGCGCGGGGTGGCTGATCCGGCCCTCCCGTCCCACCGCGCAGAAGTCGATCGCCTACGAGAGTGGCGTCGACCCCGTGGGCCCCGGGTTCGGTCAGAGCCAGGTTCGCTATTACATCTTCGCCCTGCTCTTCGTGCTCTTCGACGTGGAGGCGGTGTTCATCTTCCCGTGGGCGCTGCGGCTGGAGAGCTACGGCCTGTTCGGCCTGGTGGAGATGGGCGTCTTCATCGTCATACTCGCCCTCGGTCTGGTGTATGCCTGGCGCAAGGGAGTCCTGCGGTGGGTCTAGTCGAACGGGCGAAGATGCCCAAGCCTCTCAGCCATCTGCTCAGCCTCAGCCGCAGCTACTCGCTGTGGGTCTACCAGTGGGGCCTCGCCTGCTGTGCCATCGAGATGGGCGCAACGTTCGGCTCGCCGCGCTACGACGTCATGCGCCTGGGCGTCATCCCCTTTCCCGTCAGCCCCCGCCAAGCCGACCTCGTGGTGATCTCGGGCACGGTGACCGACAAGATGGCCCCGGCCATCCGCCGGCTCTACGAGCAGATGCCCGAACCCAAGTACGTGATCTCCATGGGCAGCTGCGCCAACTGCGGTGGTCCCTACTGGGACTCGTACTCGGGCACCAAGGGGGTCGACCAGATCGTGCCCGTCGACGGCTACGTTCCCGGCTGCCCGCCTCGGCCGGAGGCGTTGCTGGAGGGCATCGTGCTGCTCCAGGAGCGCATCCGCAACGAGGACATGTCCGAGCGCTGGAGAGGGGAGCCCATTGTCGTCGGTTGACCCGGACGGTCGGGAGGAGCCGGACGCTGAGGGACAGGCCCCGTCGGCCGACGACGTCGACGACCCGGGGCTCCAGACCGAGATCGCCAACCCGGCGGACTCGAACCAGCCGACGGGGTCATCGGCGGCACCGGGGGAGGGCACCACGGCGGCGGACGACGAGCCGGTGCCGGCGCCGGGTGCTCCGGCCGAGCTGTCGAGCGACCAGACCCCTTCCCAGGGCCAAGAGCGGGGCGGCTCTGGCTCGCCCGCAGCCGACGACGTGGCGCAGGCCGCCGGCGGGGACGCCGGCTCACCCGACACCACGGCGCCGGCGGCGACAGCCCCGGCCGCAGGTGCTCCGGCGTCGAGCACCGATTCCGCGGTGGTCGCCGAGCAGCCCCCGCCCACGCCCACCGGCGCCGTGCGCGAGGGCGCGGCGGCGGAGCGGTCCCGGGCCGACAAGGCCGCCCGGGCCGAGGAGGTGGCCGAGGTCGTCGACGACGCCGAGACCCCCGAGGTCGACGAGGCCGCCGGCCGCCTGCTCGACACGCTGAGCTCGGCGCTGGGTGACGATCTGCAGCAGACCCACGTGGCCCACGGGCGCGAAGCGTGGGCCCGGGTGAGCGTCGACGCGTGGCGCCGAACGGCCGAGGTGTGCCGAGACGAGCTCGGCCTGACCTACTTCTGCTTTCTCTCCGCCATCGACTGGATGCCGTCGCCCTACGGTCGCAGTGAAGAGCCGGCGGCCGGTGACGAGAACGCCGACGACGCCGAGCAGGGTGGTGATGACGAGTCACCCGCCGCCATCGAGCACGGCTACGCCGGCGGCGAGACCCGCTTCCAGCTGTTCGCCCGGCTGATGGCGCCGGTCACCTCGGTGGGCCTGATCCTCAAGGCCGACCTACCCGACGAAGAACTCCGGGCCCCGTCGCTGGTGGAGGTGTACGCCGGAGCCGACTGGCACGAGCGCGAGGTGTGGGAGATGTACGGCATCACCTTCGACGGCCACCCCAACCTCGTCCACCTGTACCTGCCGGGCGCGTTCGAGGGCAACCCCCTGCGCAAGGACTTCCCCCTGCTGTCCCGGGAGGTCAAGCCCTGGCCCGGGCTGGTCGACGTCGAGGCCATGCCCGGCGAAGGTGACGGGTCCTAGAGGAGATGTGCGCATGAGCGCCGTCCCCCAGAACCAGCAGCGGGCGTACGTCACCGGCCAGGCCGCCGACGCGCGGGTCAACGTCGAGCTAGAGACCGACGGGATGACCCTGAACATCGGGCCGCAGCACCCGGCCACCCACGGCACCCTACGGATCATCACCCGCCTCGACGGTGAGCAGGTCATCTCCGCCGAACCGGTCATGGGCTACATGCACCGTGGCTACGAGAAGTTGGTCGAGGTCCGCACCTATCCCCAGGTCACCACGCTCATCAACCGCATCGACTGGCTCGGCAGCTTCGCCAACGAGGTGCCCTTCATCCTCGCCGCCGAGCAGCTCATGGAGATCGAGGCGCCACCCCGGGCACAGTGGATCCGCACCGTGCTGTTCGAGATGTCGCGCATCGCCAACATCACCCTGTTCCTGGGCGACATGGGGGTGCAGCTCGGGGCCATCACCGCGGTCTTCTACGCCTTCCGTGACCGGGAGCACGTGCTCAACCAGATCGAGGCGGCCACGGGCGGCCGGTTCCATCCCAACTACGACCGCATCGGCGGCCTGAAGGAGGACCTGCCCAAGGGCTGGGTGGCCGAGACAAATCGGCCATGGACAAGGTGCGCCGGTTCTGTGACGAGATGGAGACGTTGCTGCTCGGCAACGAGATCTTCGAGGCGCGGGCGCGGGGCATCGGGGTCATCCCTCCCGAGATCGCCCTCGGCTACGGGCTGTCAGGAGCCAACCTCCGGGCGTCCGGGGTGGACTGGGACCTTCGCCGCGACAGCCCCAACCCGCTGGCGTGGTCGGAGGTGGACTGGAAGGTGTGGAC
>DASZDM010000308.1:0-2632 GCA_035942015.1 Acidimicrobiales bacterium
TCGACCAAGACGCCGTCTCGCCGCCTGGTCACGACACCTGGGCCAGCGTGGGAGAGGTAGTAGGCCACGGTTCCTGGAGACCGACCGGTCTGGCGCGCCAGCTCGGCCTGACTCATGGTCAGGCGGCCGTCTCCGTCGGCGGGGAGCGCCTCTTCCAGGAAGGCCAGTGCTGCCGCGCTGGTGCTTGCCATCACCGCACCCGACGTGTCGGGTCCACGGCTGCTCGCCAGTGGAGTCGGACCCCAGACCGCAACGGTCCCGCCAAGAAACGTGGCCCAGACCGGAGCTTTGCGGGCTGGCGGCGGCGGGCGTCGGAACCCCCCAGATGGAAGCCCCGTGCCAAGAAGCCTTGCTCAGGCTGCCAACAAAGCTTTGCGAGGTGACAAGGGCGGGCGTCCGGATCCGTCGTCTGCAACCTTACTGCCAAGGGTCCTTGCTTTGCCCTTGGCAGCTGGTACGATGACCCACGGAAGAACGAGGACATCCTCCTCCGCCTTTCAGTAGTCCCAACAGTTGAGGCCCTCCCGCTGAGCCGGCTAGCCGTGCGAGAGGGTCGAGCTATGTGTTGAGGAACACGGCCTTCCGTTGACGCGGAGGGCCGTGTTCCGAATCACAGGCGTGTAGTTCGCTCGTGTTTTAGCGGGAGCGGGACTGCCGGGCGCGGATAGGCATGCAACGCTGTGTCAGGACCCGATGACAACAGGGGTTGGCACTGTGCAAAGTGAACCGCCAACGGGTCTTGCTTCTGCTGCCGGTCCGAAGGGCACGCAGTGACACAGGACGCTTCGAAGCCACCTTCTCGAGCCGAGCCTGATTTCTACGGGGTGGCCGAGCTCGCGGCCATGCTTGGAGTGACCCGGCAGGCGGTGCAGGCAAGGGTGAGGAAGGGCACCATCCGAGCCGTCAAGGTCAAAGGTGCCTGGCAGATTCCCGCGGCCGTCGCCAAGGCACTTCTCGACGCTGAGCGGGGCAACGCGGTGGCATCCGGGAGGGTGACCGAGCTGCCACTGAACCGAGAAGCGGGTCTTGGCGCGCACAGCTCTGGCCGACTGGAAGAGCTAGTGGGTCTCATCGCCAACTTGGAGGCGCGACTTCGCCAGGCCGAGGCTGATCGCCTGGCGCAAGGTCGGCTCTTCGAGGACGCCTTGGCCGAACTCCGGGCTCAGCTGGGGGCCAAGGAGACGGACGTGCGGGTGCTTCGGGAGGAGCGCGGGCGCCTACGCCGCGCGCTCGCCGTGCTGGTCAGCGAGGAGCCCGAGTTTGCTGGTGGTGAGCCGTAGGCAGACAGGCTGCACCAAGCCGCACTACCGCACTCCCCCGCTCCAGTCGTGACGGCGCTCGTCGCCGTCCGCCTATGTCAGCTGGCAAGGGCGTTCCTTTCGCTGGAAGCGGCTTGCTGCAACGCCTCCGGTGGGAGCCCGGTGACGTCGGTTATTTGGCGCCAGGTGTAGCCGGCGGCTCTCGCTGCCCGGACGGCCCACGGCCGCCGAGCGGTGAGGAATTCGACGGCTAGCCGGTTGGCGGCTAGGGCCTCGAGGGGATCAACAGGCGGGTGGTCGGGGCTGAGCCCGGCCTGGGCGTAGGCCTCTGCCGAGGCCCAGCGTTGCCAGCACTCGACCCAGTCCAGAAGGTGATCGTTAGTGGTCCGGATGGTCGTCATCGCGGCTATTCCTTCGACGCCGAGGACAGGGAATCCTGGCGTGGCGCGGCGGCTCGAAAGTCGGCTAAGCGCCGGCGGAAGGAGTCCGAGGCGTCCGGGGGGAGTTCCCACAAGAGCATCTCGATCACCTCCACCTTGCTTGAGCGCACGCCGTCTTTGCGCAGGGCGTAGAGGATGTCGCTGAGTCGGTCGTCGAGAGAACGCCGCACCCGTACGGCCAGGTTCGTAACCGGCTCGTCGGCGGAGGTCGTGGGTCGTTCGCTCCGCTCGATAGAGGCCGTGGTCGGGGACCGACGCCTCCGGGTTGGGGCCGGCGGTGTCCCTGGCGGCGCGGTAGGTAGCGCCGGCTCAGCTCGGGGCTGCGACTCCCCCGCCGCTCGGGGCTGCGACTCCCCCGCCGCGTCCTTCTCAGCTGCCTGGGACTCGGTGGCGGGCGGGTCGTCAGAGCGCTGACGCCGCGGTGGGGGTACCGAACGGGACCGCCGCTGGACCCGGCTCTGGAGGACCTCGAGACCACTTGGGGTGTCAGACACAGTGCTCCTCCACGACTCGTGCAAGGGTGCGCAGTTCCCCCGCTACACGCTGCACCTGACGTCCCGGGTTTGGCTGCAGGGTAAGGGCGGAGCGACGCACACGTCGCCGCATCCAGCGATGCTCGGATATCGGCGGTGCGACTGGCTTGTCCCCGGCAAGCTCGGCCAGGCGCTCGACGTAGCGCCGAGGCGGCGAGGGAGGAACCATGTTGGGGACGAGGAGTAGTCGGTAACCGGCGAAGTCGTTGAGCATGCCGGCCAGCGCATCCATCTCTCGTGCAGCGAGAATGACCGGCACCACCACTAAGTCGGCTACCTGCATGGCTCCGTCGGTCAGCGCGTTCGCGCCGGGGTGAGTGTCAGCGATGACCGGGCGGTCCCACTGCTTGGCCCATGACGACAGGCAGTCGCCGATCACGAGGTCGGGGATGTCACTTGC
>DASZDM010000309.1:0-6192 GCA_035942015.1 Acidimicrobiales bacterium
CCGAACCGGCCGGCGCTTCGTTCGGAAGCCAACCCGACCATGCCGAGCAGCAGGCACTTCAAGAGCCAGCCAGCTCGGGACCCGAAGACGCTACGAGCACCAGCTCAGCGTCGCCCTCCATCCTCCATCAGGCACTTCGGGACGGCAGCCGCTTCCGGACGAAGCGGCGCGACGCCCGCCCGGCAGGACGCTCCCAGGACGCTCCGTCGAGGAGGCCCGAACGATTCCGGCGGCGTCGACCGTCGCGCAGTCCGAGGCAAGCTTGAGCTGTGGAGTCGAGCCAAGCCGAAGCGCTTCGTCGCGGTGATGAAGTCATGGCACTGTCGTACAAGCGGCAGTCAGCCGGTGCTGTAGAGGGAGTGTTGATGGTTGCCGTCAACGGAAAGCCAAATAGCTCGGATCCCGCCTCGAGCTGGCTTACGGCCACTGTCTCGGGCAGAGGACTGCAGTGAGAGTCAGCCGAGCATGTCGCAGAGGAGCCCGAAGCCGGCCGCGTCGACCGCCGGCGACGGTGGCGAGTTGTACAGGACGGCGACACCGGCCCCGTGCTCGCGAAGCATGGCCACGAAGCCCCCGAATCCGCCGGTCCCACCGTTCTGCCAGGCGATGGTGCTGACCCCCTCCTTCCGGAAATGCCACCCAAGTCCAACGTCCTCATGGGCACCGATCGAGCGGCGCGGGCGCTGGACCTCCTCTAGCGCCACGGCCAGATTTGTCCGTCCCGGGTCCAGGTTGGCACGCAGGAACCGAACCATGTCGGCCACGGTCGAGCGCAGGCCCCCGGCTGGGGCGAAGGCGGCGGGGTCCCAGTCCGGTACCGGCTGGCCCGCACCTGCGTGCCCGGTCTCCCGACAGGAAGCCGCGTCGGTCTTAATCTCGAACATGGTCTCGCCCAACCCAAGGGGCCGACACACCCGATCGATGACCAGCTCCTCGTAGGTGGCACCAGCGGCGGAAGCCAGGGCGTGGCCCAGCACGGCGAAGCCGAAGTTCGAGTAGCGGTAGTCGGCCCCAGGCGCCCGCCGAAGCCGGGTTGCGACGAGGCCGCGTTGCAGCTTCGGGACGGTGTAGCCGCGGTAGGGGTCCGAGCGGTGCAGCGTGGCCCGGACCAAGAGGTTGCGAGGGAGCCGAGGCAGGCCCGACGTGTGCGTGGCCAAGTCGACGAGGGTGATGTCTCGGCCCTGCCAGCGCGGCGCCCGGACGCCCGCCGGGAGGAAGCGCTCGAGCGGGTCGTCAAGGCCCACCTCACCCTGGGAAACCATCTCGGCGAGGAGCAGGGCGGTGAACAGTTTTGTGATCGACCCGACATCGAACACGCCGTCGCGGGAAACTGGCCCGCGGCTCACGATGACCTCACGGTCTTCCGACACCATGCCCACGACCATGCCCACGACACCGTCGCCCACGAAGCGTAGGAGCCGTTCGCTGGCCGCGGTGGCGAGCTGCTCCTCATTCAAGGGATCCGCCTGCCTGGCCGGCGGGCGAGCCGGGTGCGGTGGTAATCCGATGCCCTCACGGTCGATGCTCCACTGCTCACAGAACTCGTCGACCGACATCCGGTGCAGGTCCGCCTGCAACGCCTCGGCCCAGTCGGAGGTGTCGCCGAACCCCTCCGGCTCGAACACGCATCTCCCGCTCCGGAGGTCGACGACACGGGCGGCGTAGGGCGGCCACCGGGGCGCCATCTCCCCGAATAGGGCCTCGGTCATGCTGGGCAGGAAGGTGCCCAGTCGACGGGACCAGCTGGTGGGGACCACATCGACTCGGAACCGGCTGGAAGCGACCTCCGTACCGTCGCCGCCTTCAAGCCCCGAGCAGTCAGTCGACACCGGCTCCCACCTCTCCTGGGCCGCCGGTGGCGCGGCGGGTGAGAGGGGGGGGGATGAGCATAAACCTCGGTGATGTTGTTGTCGGGGCCTCCAACCTAATCTCCCGTCGAGTGCGTGCGCCCCGACCTTGTTCCGGGAGACTGCCGGCTCGCACGGCCCGGTGTCAGGCCGATCAGGAAATCCAGAGCGGCTCGGCCGGTGGCCAACGCAGTTGGCAGGTGGTGGCCCACGACGGTCCCGAGCGGCACGTAGGCGTCCCTATGACTCGGCACAGGCGCCTCCCGTGGCCATTATCCAGGGTTTGCTCTCAGTGCCGTTCTCTCAACTCGTCCAGACAATGAACAGTACGAGCACGACAATGGGCAGCAGGACCAGTACGGCGACGACGAGAGGCCTCCCTTGGACCCAAGGTATGCCGCTCGGGAGGGCAAACTTCAGGACGCCACCGACAACACCTACAGCCACTCCCGTGGCGATCCCCCAGGCGAGACCATTCTGAAGGAGAAGGCCGGAGAAGACTCCCCACAGCGCCGCCAAGACGATCCCTTCGGCGATCGCCTGCTGGAGCCGGCCCTTCGGTCTCAGTCGCTCGAGGAATCGGGCGTCCACAGCGTCACGACTCGATCAGACATCGGGCGGCGACCATTCCTCCAAACGATACGCCTTGCCGCGGCAGGGAACGGACCTGCGAGTCGAGTCCGGGCAGTGCCGCCCACGGCGACGTAGCTGGGCGGGGAGCCTCCGGCGCGTAATGCTGCCGGTCGACGGCGTCCGAGGCCAGCGCGAAGGAACCTTCGGTTCTCGTTACCCTCGCCGCCGAGCCGTTGGCCACCGCCGCTCAAGTTCGCGCGATCGGCACCTCGGTACTACTTGCGTCGCACTCCCGTAGAGCCCGTGGCCGCTCCTTGGCACAGAACACTGCGCATGCCGATCGGCCGGCTGGACGGGCGCCGGACCGTCAACGATCGACCGTTGCGACGATCGAGGCGGCCAGAGCAGCGAAGTAGAGCAGAAAGGCGTAGATAAAACCGAACGGCCCGGTGCCGATGAGGTACAACAGGGCCAGTGCCACCACGAGGACGGCGTGAACGGTGCCCCAGACGAGAACTCGCCTCTGTTCGGGTCCGGCCAACGCAAAGATGGCTGAGGGGAGCAGGGCGATAAATAGCGTGAGGAAGAATTCGCCCTCGAAACCCCGAGACTTGCGCAGGACGAGGACAACCACGGTCGTCACCATCAACAGGCCCGTACCGCCGGCGATGGCCAAGCGGATGACCCGCCATCGGTGCTGCATTGAGTCCCCTTCGGGCTCGGAGCCGGGGGCACTGGCTGTCGGTCGGCCTCCGACGTGGTGCCGACAACGTAACAGCGGGGTCCAGCGATAGAGCGCACGTCGGTGCCGCCCCGTCATGAGCGGCACGGTCTGGCCTCGGCATGGCGCCGTACCGAGCGGCATGGCGGGGCGGGGCCTCCCCATGTACCTAGTTCGGCCGCCAGCACGCTCGGCGGCCTTGAGCCGCTTCGCCAGCACTTTGCGTCTCTACCGGGCCCGACGCCAGGCGAAAACTACAAGGCCGACCAGAGCGGGGCCGAGGACGAGGGAGTGGACCAAGAGCCACAGGATGAGCGTGTCCGGGCCCACCTCCACGCCGCCCACAATGGCGAAGCGCACCGTGGGGCCAAAGAGGATGCTGTAGCCCCTGACGTCCAAACCGACCGTGACGGACCAGAGCGCCAGCTGGTCCCACGGTAGAAGAAAGCCGGTAAAGGAAGCGGCAAGGGTAGTGACGGCGATTCCGGCCCCCAGGGCAGTGGCACCCCAGCGGCGGACATGGTCCCAGCGACGCACCGCCAGGACGATGCCTACTGCCAGTGCGGTGGGCACGGCGAACCCCGAGGCGAGCCGGTGGACGAGTCGAAGTCCGAGACCAATCCCGACGTCCCAGTCGTAGCTCTCCGTGAGTACGTCGGTCCAGGCCTGGTCGGCTGTTGGGCGGTACAGGAACCACAGGGCAATGCCGGTGACGACGAGCACTGCGATCTCGACACTGAGGACCCCCAGGAGGATCGACCAGGCGGGGGAGACACGGTCTCGTCCAGGGCTCGAGGGTGCTCTGTGGACCTCAGGAATCTCGGACATAGGTCCTCAGGAAGGATAGGCCTCTGGTGGTTCGAAGGCGATCGGTCGATGGCCGGGACGCAAGGAGCCAGAGTCTTCGGGCTGTCGCAATAGGCGGCGGAGATTGCCGGGTCCTCGGCGTCCGAGGCCACCGCGAAGGAACCTTCGGTCCTCGTCACCGTCACCGTCACCGCCGAGCCGTTGGCCAAGGCCGCTTGAAGTCCGCGCGACCGGCACGTCGGAGCGCGGGTTCAGTGCAGATATGTCAACCCACACGATCGAAACTGGCGAGTCGATCGGCTTTGCACGTGTACGCATAGCGGCGATCGCCGACCTGGATGGTGCCACGGGCGACGCCGTCGGCGGTCATCGAACCAGAGCCAGAGGAGCTGTTGGGAGACCCGATCCACCATGGGGTGCGAGAAGTGACGCTCGACTCGCCGCATTCAACCGCCGGACCTTGGAGAACCACGAAGAGGACCATCAACGATCCTGTACCGGCAGCCAGACCGCCGGCCACGCCTCTGGCCGTGGCGGCGAGGCCACCGAGACACAGAAGCACGACGGTGATGACGGGCAAGGGCGCGGCCGGCAAGAAGTAGGACAGAACCAAGGCAGGCAGCAGGCCCGTGGCAAGCAAAGCCGGTCGCGCCAGCCCGGCCCAAAGCCCGAGTATCGCCACCACCGCTGCTACCGCGGTGAATGCAATGACCGGCCACGTAACGAACCTTGCGGGATCGCTCACGCGATCCACCATGGCCACCAGCCCAGCCAACAGCGTCAGCGAGACGAGTGCGAACACGAGCCCAGCCACGAAGGTTTTCAGCCTCACCGCCGCGTCCCTCCTTTTCCCAGGCATCGAAACACTATGCATCGACCGGAAGTCCGCGCCATTGCCGGGTCGTCGGCGTACGAGGCCAGCGCGAAGAAACCTTCGGTGCTGCTCGCCCTCGACGCCGAGCCGTCGGCCGCCCCCACTCGTAGACCGGGGAGATCGGCACCTCGGAGCGGCCGTAGGATTCGTTCCGTGGTCACGAGGGATGTCATCGCGCTCTTCCAGGCATCGGCGGCGACGTTCAGATCGGTACTGGCCGGCGTGCAGCCCGAACACCACGGCCGCCCGACACCTTGCGAGCCGCTCGACGTTCGCGATCTCGTCGCGAAGGCGGTCGGTCACCAGAACTGGGTTCGAACTGCAATCGAGGGAAGATCCGAACCTCGGAGCTACCCGCCAATAGAACCCGAGCGATGGATGGCGGCATTCGATGGGTCGACTGCCTCGATGGTGACTGAACTTCGCCGGGATGGGGCCATGGACCGGCCCGTCACCCTCGCCGCCGGAGTGACCCTTCCTGGCGCAGACGTCGCAGTGCTCGCCGCTCGCAACATCTTCCAGTTCGCGTGGGACCTCGCGGTCGGCAGCGGCCAGAACGCTGACCTCGCTCCTGACGTTGCGACGGAACTCCTGGAGATCAGCCGGACACGGCTCGAGCCCAAGCGGGGCCCGGGCGGCTTCTTCGGGCCTGAGTTCGTGCCGCCAGCGGGCTCACCGGTGGCAACGGTTCTCGCCGGGTACCTCGGCCGCAGCGTTTGACCGACCGGCAGACTGCGCCAGCCGCACTGACTGCCGGCTTGTCGGCGGTCGAGCCCAGCGTAAAAGAAGCGTTCGGTGCTCCTCGCCGTCGACGCCAAGCCCTCGGTCGCTGCCGCTGGAGGGGCCGCCCTAGCGGCACCTCGGTCGCCGCCTTCGACACGCCGCCGGCGCCGGCCGATCAGGCAGTATTGCTTCCTGATGTCCCTCCGCCCCGACTTCTCGCAGCACCGTCCGGACCCACGATTCGACCGATACCGAGATCGGGTCGGCCGGTTGTTCCGCAGCGACCGCGAGGTGGGCCTTGTTCTCGTTGAGGTTCATCCCTATGCGGAGGTGGTCGGAGGCTCGTTGTGGTGGCGGCGCTGGGGCCCTCAACGCGATGCGCTGTTCCTCTACACCACCGTTGACGGACAGTTCTCCGATCACGTCGTTCAGGATGCCGCCGAGGAGGAGTTGGCAGAGTACGACGCAGGTCGCTTCTGGTACTACGGAGAGCCACTGGATGTTCGATGGACTGGCGACGAGGAGTCGGCACATCTCCGCAGCTCGTGGTTCGCCGCCGGGCGAGTGCCATAACTGCCATTCGGCCGCCTCACCGTTGACGCCGAGCCGTCGGCCGCCGCGTTTCGAGCGCCCCGTGCTAGCGGCAC
>DASZDM010000310.1:0-5648 GCA_035942015.1 Acidimicrobiales bacterium
CGGCCTGGCGTCGGCCGACGGGGGTGCCTGGCAGCCGTCGTTCCACGCGCAGGGCGAGATCCGCTACGGGCTCCACGACTGGAGCCCCGGCCGGCGACTGGCCTTGGGGCTTGCCCTTCACGACGTGCCGTTCCGCTGGGAGCCTGGCCCCACCATCGTTGTGCGGGACGAGGGTCGATCGGTGGTGGACGCGTTCCTGGAAGCGTCGGGCACGCGCAGTGACGACGCCGGCGACGAGACCGACGTCGACGACGAGGACGACGCGAGCGACGCCGTGGAGTCGGCCATGGGCGACCTGTTCGTCGGTGCCGACCAGCTCGTGCATGCCCCGTGGGACAGCACCGCCGTGAGCCGGTTACGGGAGCTGGGCCTCCTGATCAAAGGCTCCATTCCCCCCTTCGGGATCCTGCCGGGCACATGGAGAGAGTTCGCTACGCGAGCCAGCGCCATCGTTGCCGCAAGCGACGAGGGCGACCACGACAGTGTGGAGCACAGGGCCCGCCACCTTCGCCTGTTCCTTCGCGACTACGTCTGAAGGTGTCTCGACGCTGATGACCAGTAGCACCTGACGCGCTGTCCGTCCTGTGCGTGCTCGACGGCGCCAAGGCGCTGGTGGCGGCCGTGAAGGCGGTGTTCGACCATCCCGTCGTCCATCGTTGCCAACTTCACAAGGTCAGGAACGTGGAGTCGAAGTTGCCCAAGGCGCTGGCCTGCACCGTCGCCAAGAAGATGCGCGCCGCCTACCACGACCCGGATGCCGTGGTCGCCGAGGCCGCCCTCGAGGCCCTCGCCCGGAGCCTGGCCAAGGGGAGAGCTACCCCGGCGCAGTAGGGAGCCTGATCGAGATCTGCCGGGACCACTCGACGAACGTCAAGCGCTGGCGAGACGGGCAGATGGCACTGCGGTGGTGTGCCGCCGGCATGGGCGAGGCGGCCAAGCAGTTCCGCCGGGTCAACGGCTTCCTCCACCTGCCCGCCGTACGCGCCGCGCTCGAAGCTCACGTCAGCGAAGCTGTCACACCACCATGCGATGATGAAGAAGTAGCTGCCTGAGCATCACCGGGCCGCCACCGAAGTTCCACGGAACGCGGAACATCCTCCGGCGGTGTCGCTTCGGTTGTTCATGGGAGAGCCCTTGGCGCGCTGCGCCTCCGGTTGCTCTTCGTCGACTAGGGAAGGGCGCGCAGGAAGGCCTCGGCGACCGGCACGGCGGCACCCGAACCGGACGTTCCGTCCTCGATCAACACGGCAAAGGCAATGTTGCCTTGGAATCCGATGACCCAGGCATGGGTTCGAGGCGGGACCTCGGTTCCGTACTCGGCGGTGCCGGTCTTGGCGTGTACCGGCTCGCCCGGGACGGCAGCCAGGGTGCTGGCACTGCCCTCCGTCGCCACCAGCCGCATCAGCTCGCCGACTGTCCTCAGCCCCTCGCTGTCCGGCTCGGGGGACACCCCACCCGCCGCTGCAGACGCAGGCTCCATCACCAGTCTCGGGGCCGTCCACCCGCCGACAGCGATGGTCGCCGCAACCTGCGCCATGGCCAGTGGGCTGGCCAGTACCCGATCCTGCCCGATGGTGGCGGCGGCGAGCTCGACGGGGGACTCCTCCACGGGAACTTCACCGTTGAACGTGGGCGTACCGACCGACCAATCACCACCGAGGCCCACCGACGCACCGGCCTTCGCCAGGTCGCCCGGCGCCAGCCGGGACGACAGGTCCACGAACGCGGTGTTGCACGACTGGGCGAAGTCCTCGGAGAAGGGGACGGCGCCGAGGGCGAACCCGTCCACGTTGCGGAAGCTGCGCCCGGCCACGGTGGCCGTGGCCGGGCACGGCACCGTCTCGCCCGGCGTGAGGCCACCATCCAGCAACGCCAGGGTGCTCACGGTCTTGAAGGTCGAGCCGGGTGCGTAGCGACCGGTCAGAGCACGATTTTCACCTGTCGCCGGCGTGTTGGCCACGGCGAGGATGTCGCCCGTCGAGGCGTCCATGGCGACCAGCGCCGCATTGCCGTTACCGGCGGTCGAGCCGGCGAGGGCGTCATCGCCCGCCTGTTGGATTGCGGCGTCGAGGGTCAGGGCGAGGTCGGCGCCGTCGGTCGCAGCGACTGCCAACAGCTCCTCGGGTTCGCCCTCCACAGGCACCCGGCTGACCCGGACGCCCCGGGTGCCCCCGAGGTGCTCGTCGTACTCTTCCTGCAGCCCGGACAACCCGACGGTGTCGCCGCCGGCCAGCCGGCCGTCGGACGCCTCCACCATTTCTGCGGTGACCGGCCCGACGGAGCCGAGCAGGGCACGGGCGAAGGCTCGCGTCGGGGCGAGTGGCAGGGTGCTCTCGCGAAATGTCGTTCCCGGAAGCGGCCGGATCTCATCACGGATTTCGTCATAGTCAGACCGGCGGAGCGTGATCACCGGCACGAAGGCGTCAGGCGGCGCAGCTCGCGCTCGCTCGACGAGGGCGTTGCCGTCGATAGCAAGGATGTCGGCCAGCTTTGCCACCAAGGCGTCGACGTCACCGGCGCGAGAGGGTTGCACTCCGACCTCGACGACGGGCCGCTCGGTGACGATCGGGGTCCGGTCACGCCCGAGGATCTCACCCCGGTCACCCGCGGTGCGCTCGACGGCCAGTCGATCATCCTGGCCCAGCTCGGGGTGCACGACCGAGGGGTCCACCACGGCGGTCCAGGTGCCGCCGCCCGGATCATCGAGGTTCCCGAGAAGTCTCAGCGTGGAGCTGTAGGCCCAGCCGTTCCCGAAGGGCCAGGCCACGTCCAACGTGGCAAGCGCCTCGTCCCCGCTCCGCACCAGCGTGGTGACGTCGACCCGCTCCGGGTCGGCGCCGCCGAGGCCGGCGACCGTCTCTTGGTAGCGCGCCAGCGCAGTCGTCGGGTCGGCCAGTGGCGCCTCTCCCAGGTTGCCGTCCTGCCATGCAACGGCAAACGCCTCTGCGGCGGCGTGGGCGGCAGCGTCGCGAGCCTGGTCACGGTGGCGTCGCTGCAACACGAACAGGCCGAAGAGGACAGCCACGACGACGACGGCGGCCCCGCCGCCGACCCAAGGTGCGACTCGCCTACTCCCGCGCATTCCACCCATGGTGACATCTCCTCGTCGCTGGGCCGAAGCGGGCTACGGGCTGTCGTGGTCCCCATCCGGATCTGTTCTCACCGAGCCGGAGGTCAAAGAGTTCGAAATCTCCTAAAAGGGTCCCCGTGCTGTTGTGCTCCTCGCGACGATCGTCCCGGCCGCGCCCGTGGCACAAGCCCGACACGACCTGGCCGTCGAGCTGGCCGAGGAACTCCGCCGCATCGACGGCAAGCTCAAGCAGCCTCAAGCGTTGTCCGAGCAAGCCGCTTAGGGTGACCAGAGCCATGCTGCGTTCGGGGACCGGGTCTGCGCAAAGTCGCCGTCGGTGGCGATGCCCCAGTGGAAGACAGAGTTGCCGATGGACACAAGTGCGGCGTCCGGAGTCGGTGTCGCACCCGGCGGCGACCCAGACGACGACCACTGTCCGGTTTCCGGTTCGAGGATCTGCAAGGGGTGTTCGGGGTTTCCCACCCGAACAACGACGCGGCCATCGTTGAGGCGCACGCCTTCGAAGTAGCCAGGAGCAACGTTGAGGTCGGGATTGCCGATCGTGCGCCACTGGTCGAGCTTCGGGTCGTAGGCGTAGGTCGCCGGTGCCTCGGAGTCGGCTTCGGTCGAGGCGAGGACGACTTCCCGCCCGCTCCACACCGGGGAGAGGAAGGGCCATCCCTGGAGCTCACCGGGGAGGGCCGAGCTGACCCGCCAGGACTGCCCATCGGGATCGAACAGGAACAACCTCTGCTCGACTGGGCCGCCGCCGCCGGGCGCCAACGCGCCCTCGACGGCGAGTTCCTCACCGGTCCAAACTGCCCGGCCGCCCGAGATGGCACCCGGCACGGAGATCGCCGGTATGGGCGTCCAATGGTCCGCCGTCGGGTCGTAGAGAGCCCCGGGGGAGGAGCCTCCCGGCTGCCAGGCGAGCACTCGTTGTCCAGTCCAGACGACGTCCTTGGGCAACTCCGACGACGGCGGCAACGACACGTTGCGCCACTGCCCGGTGATGGGGTTGAAGGCGGCGCCGGTCGTGAGCTCCTCGAGGCTGATGCCCTCGGTTCCAAGAGTGACCACCTCCTCTCCTGTCCACAAGGCGTGCATGACACGACCGCCAACGGGGCGAGGCGGTATCTTTCGCCACTGCCCGGTGGACGGATCAAAGGCGGCGCCATCCGAAAGCGCCTGGTACTGGTCGATGAGCAGGCCGCCGAGGACGAAGACCTCGGTGCCAGTCCACACGGCTTTGGGCTCGCCTCGGGTCGCGAGCGGGCCCGGAGAAATGGCCCGCCACTGCCCGATGATCTGTGCCGGCACATTGCTCGGGCCGTCCTGCCTACCTCTACCACCAGAGGGTGCGGTCTGAGGGGGTTGGTCGAGGCCTCCTGGGCGCGAGACCGCGAGTTCCCCGCCCGAACCATCTCGGGAGTCGTCGGCCAGGAACACCGTCGTCATCGCCAAAAGGCCCAACACGGCAACCACGACGGCGAGAGCCGGTCGTCGCAGGGTTCTTCGTTGCCGAGTGGGGGGGCGACCGCCGGTCGTGAGGCGCCGCTGCGGGTTGCGACCAGGCGCCTCGGGGGCGAGGGCCTCGGGAAGATCAGCCAGGCTGGAGCGGCGAAGCTGCGCAACCCAGTTGGCGAGCACGTCGGGGCGTGCAGCCGGATCGGTGTCAAGCATGGCCATGAGGTGATCCACTGCCTCGGGCCGGTCGGCTAGGGCCCGGACGGCGGCCAAGGAGGAACGCAGCACCTCGGGCTGGTGGCTGGTGGGAGGCTCGTTCCCGGTCAGCACGAAGTAGGCCACCGCTCCCAGCGCGTAGCGATCGGTCGCCGGCGTGTAGATCCCGGCCTCGGTGGCCTCGGGGCCCAGATAGCCCGGCGTGCCGGTGACACCGGAGAGGCGTTGGCCATGAGGGAGGCTCCGGGTGAGGCCGAAGTCGACAAGTACGGTCCCCTCGTCGGTAACGAGGATGTTCGAAGGCTTGACGTCGCGGTGTACCACCGGAACTCCACCCGTGGCCCGCCCGGAATGCATGACGTCCAGGGCGGCGGCCACTCCCACCAGCAGCTTCAGCGCGTCGAGAACGTCCCGCTCAGGACGTCGCCGTACCCACTCGTCCAGCGGCTCGCCCTCTACCCAGTTCATCACCAGGTACAGGGTCCGGCCATCGCCGGGCTCGCCGGGCGCATGGGGCAGCGGGCCAATGAACCCATCGCGAACTCGCACCACTCCGGGGACCTGCAGGGAGCGAAGCAGCTCGACCTGATCGCTCCACCGGGCGTGCCACTCGTCGACCCGGGCCAAAAACCGCGGCTGGAGCATCTTGATGGCGACGTCGATCTCGAAGCCGGTGCCGGTGATGATGGAGCCCCGGTACAGAATTCCCTCGGCTCCACTGGCCACGGTCGTGCCGACCACGTAGCGGTCGGGGTCAGCCTCAGGGCCCACCCGCAAGCCTCCGTTCGCCCAGGTGGTCATCGGTGCCTCCTCAAGCGGCCCAGGTCGGCGGGCCCGAGCAGGCCGTTGTGGATCAGGTAGTCAGCCAAGTCGTAGTTGGCCGCCGGCCCCTCGC
>DASZDM010000311.1:0-2730 GCA_035942015.1 Acidimicrobiales bacterium
GTGCGCCAGGAGCACGGCGGCATCGTCCGCCACGGGGCCAAGCTGCTGTACGCCTACTGCGAGGCCACCGTGCCCCGGATCCAGGTCGTCGTGCGCAAGGCCTACGGCGGGGCCTACGTGGTCATGAGCTCCAAGTCGACCGGCGCCGACCTGGCCTTCGCCTGGCCCTCGGCCGAGCTGGCGGTGATGAGCCCCCCGGGTGCCGTGGCCCTGATCCACCGCCGGGAGATCGCCGCCGCCGCCGACCCCGAGGCGCGCCGGGCGGAGCTGATCGAGGACTACACCGAGCGCCACGCCAACCCGTGGGTCGCCGCCGAGCGGGGCTACGTCGACGACGTGATCGATCCCGCCGACACCCGGGCCAAGCTCATCGCCGGCTTCGACATGCTGCGCACCAAGCACGAGGAGCGGCCCCGGCGCAAGCACGGCAACGTCCCCCTGTGACCGGCGGCGGCCGCCCGCATCCGAGCCCTCCCGAGCTGGCGGCGATCGTCGCCGCCGTCGAGCTGCTCTGGCCCCGCCCGGCGGCTCCCGACGCCGTGGCCGACGATCGCGCCCCAGCCTGGCGCTTCTCGGGCCGGTGGTGGCGTCGACCGTTCCCCGAGGCGCAGCCCGTGGTCGAGAGCACGCGGGCCGGGTCGTGGGCGGGTGCCTCGACCTGGCCGGATCCCCGGAACGGTCGGATCAGCGGTGTCCCTCGGCGTTGACCCCCACGGCGAGGACCACGGCGACGTCGACCATCCGTCCGCCCTCGCCACCCCAACCGATATCGTCCGCCCGTGCGCGCACTACGTGATCCGGATCGGTCTCACGCTACGAATACCGACCGGCGGGTTCTGATTGAGGTCGACACGGCTTTCCCAGTCCTGCTTTGGCACAGTCCATGCGCCAGGGCCTCCTGAGCTCGGTACCGCTCAGGGCTGCCCACGGAGGCGCGCGACCCACGACAAAGGAGCATTGATGAAGAGAGCACTTTTCGCCGCGATCACCGGCTTGCTGCTGGTGGCCTTCGCCGGAGGGCCCGCACACGCTCAGGAAGCTCAGGTCTTTCGAGCCAACCTGCAGCCTCTGAACGACTCCGGCTCCACTGGTACTGCCACGGTGGAGGTTCGAGGTAACTCCGTCACTGTCAGCGTGCAGAGCCAGGGCATCTCGCCCGGCCTCCCCCACGCCCAGCACATCCACATCGGCGGTCAGAACGTGTGTCCGCCTGCGTCGGCGGCTGGCGGCAGCGAGCCGATGAACCTGATCGACACCGCCGAGGGCCAGCCGTTCTACGGTGAGGTCAAGGTGTCGCTGACGACCGAGGGCGGGGTCGGTGCCGACAGCGCACTGGCCGTCGAGCGCTTCCCGGTGGCCACGAATGGCACCGTCACCTACCAGCGGACCTTCGATCTGCCTGCGGGAGTGACCGCAGCCGACGTCCGCAACGGCGTGATCGTCCAGCACGGGATCTCCGAGCTGTTCGGCGACCAAGCAGCGTACGACGGCGAGCCCAAGAGCTCGCTCAACCCGGAGCTGCCGCTGGAGGCAACCATTCCCACGAACTGCGGCAAGCTCGTCGCCGCGAGCGCTCAGGGCCAGGTCGGCCAGCAGCCCCGTGGTGGCGTGGCTTCGGGCGCAGGCGGCACCGCCGGAGATCCGGTGAGCCCCCTCGTCCCGGCTGCTGCGGTCGGCCTTCTCGGCGCCGCCTCGGTTGCCCTCATCGCCAGCCGACGCCAGGACGCCAGGTAGCACGTACCTTGCAGCATCCGTCAGTCGCGTTGCTCTTCTCCCTAACGGCGTGGGTCTTCTCGGCGGCCGGCGCGCCCGTGGCGTTCCACCGAGGGCTGCAGGCGAACGGAGGCGGCGATGCATCATCGACGGCCACGACCCTCCCTTCCGAGGCACCGGACGCCAACCGGCCAACGGACCTGCCGTCCGGCGAGCGAGCGAGCGGTGCCGATGCCCGTCCGGCGGAGCCGGCCGCTGAGCCGGTTGCCGTTCGTATCCCGGCCATAGGCCTGGAGGCGGGTCTGGTCCCGCTCGGCCTCAACAACGACGGCACGCTCGAGGTGCCATCCGACTACCAGATAGCGGGCTGGTACGCCGGCGGACCGCTCCCCGGCGAGCTCGGCCCGGCGGTGATCACAGGTCACGTCGACTCTCGCAGCGGTCCTGGAGCGTTCTTCCAACTCAGTCGCGCCAAACCCGGTGACGAGATCTTCGTTCACTACGGAGACGGAACGAGCGTGAGCTTCACCGCCGAGCGCGTGGAGCAGCATCCCAAGGACGCTTTTCCGACCAGTGAGGTCTACGGCGACACCACCAGGCCCGAGCTGCGCCTGGTTACCTGTGGCGGCTCTTTCGACCGGTCCACCGGGCACTACCGGGACAACGTCATCGTCTGGGCGTCCTGATCGCGCTCGGCACCGCCGCCTCCCGCCGTCAGCGCCATAGGCCGGTGCGCAGCGCGCCCTACCGGCGAAGGGGGCGGAACGCCTCGGGCTCCGGCCGGCGCACGGCATCCGCCAGCAGCTCCAGGTAGTGCGTGCGGGGAACGTCGACGGCACCGAGCGAGGCCAGGTGGGGCGTGGTCCACTGCACGTCCAGCAGTGCGCCCCCGCCGGAGCGGAGCTGGCCGACCAAGCCGACCAGGGCCACCTTGGAGGCGTCGGTCACGCGGTGGAACATCGACTCCCCGGCGAACAGGCCGCCCACGGCGACGCCGTACAGGCCACCGGCCAGGCC
>DASZDM010000312.1:0-12355 GCA_035942015.1 Acidimicrobiales bacterium
CGGCGTCGCCGACATCGAGCGCCTCGTCACGGTCAACGGGGCCCGGCCTCAGGTCGACCTCGAGCTCTCCGGCGACCTCGACGGTCTCCGGCCGTCGGTCGACGCCGCCCTCTACCGGCTGGCCCAGGAGTCGATCACCAATGCGCTCCGCCACGCACGCCATGCCACGCGCATCCGAGTCACGGTCCAGGGTGAGGATGACTGCGTCAGTCTCACCGTCGGCGACGACGGCGACCCTGCCGCCTTCGATCCACGCTCGACGACGGGATTCGGGCTGATCGGGATGGCCGAGCGGGCGAAGCTGCTCGGCGGGACCCTCGCCGCCGGACCGAGCCGGAACCGAGGGTGGACGGTGCATGCCGTGCTGCCCAGGGCCCGTCGGGGCGGCGCATGACAGGCCCGAGAGGCCGGTCCAGCAAGCACTCAGTGGTCCACTCTCCCGAAGGGAGCTCGGACCAGTGACCATCCGAGTCCTTCTGGCCGACGACCAGGAGATCATCCGGACCGGGCTGCGGATGATCCTCAACGCCCATCCCGACATCGAAGTCGTCGGCGAGGCGGCTGACGGCCGAGAAGCGGTAGCGCTGGCCCGCCGGCTCCGACCCGATGTGTGCCTGTTCGACATCCGCATGCCGCACGTCGACGGCATCCAAGCCACCCGCCAGCTCGCCGGTCCCGAGGTCGAACACCCGCTAGCGGTCGTGGTGATCACCACCTTCGATCTCGACGAGTACGTGCACGGGGCCCTCAAGGCCGGTGCCCGGGGGTTCCTACTCAAGGACGCCGGTCCGGACCTGCTCGTGCAGGCCATCCAGGCCGCCGCTCGGGGCGACGCACTCATCGCCCCCAGTGTGACCGTCAGGCTTCTCGCCACCTTCGCGAACGTGCCGGCCGCAACGCCACCGGCGCAGCCCGTCGAGCAGCTCACCGACCGCGAAGAGGAGGTCCTCCTCACCGTCGCCCGGGGTCGGACCAACGCCGAGATCGCCGACGAGCTCTACATCAGCCTCAGCACGGTCAAGACCCACCTCGCCAGCCTCATGAACAAGCTCGGGGTACGGAACCGGGTGGAGATCGCCATGTGGGCCTACGAGACGGGCCGCGTCGGGAGTTGATCATCCGGGCCTCGGCACGAGCGCGCTCGGGCGAAAAAATGGAACAGGACCGGACGGCGAACGTCTGAGAGACGGACCCTGGCTGGCAGGACTCAAGGTGCGATGGTGCGACCGGTGCATGGCGGATTGCTGGTGGGCGATCGCCGCCCTTGTCGTGGCCCCGCTGCTGTGGGCCGATCCTGCAGGAGCCGAGACCACCATCGAAGTCGAGGCCGGCTACGCCGGATCCTTCGTGCCCGGCGCGTTGGCGGCCACGGTCTGACCGCCGGCGCTCCAGGGCTGTTCGTGCCCGAATGCAACGGGAAGCTTCCACATCGACACCTGGGCGCTCCACCCCAGTACGGTCACCGACGTGGACGCGGTCATCTTCGACGTGGACGGGACGTTGGTCGACAGCGAGCGGGATGGGCACCGGGTGGCCTTCAACCTCGCCTTCGAGGAGCATGGCCTCCCCTACCGGTGGGACGTCCTGCCCTACGGCCAGCTGCTGGAGACCACGGGCGGCCAACAGCGCCTCCACCGCTACCTCGAGGGGGAGGGGATGAGCCAGGAGGCGCGGGACGAGCTCGTCCCCCGTCTCCATGCCCGCAAGAACGAGCTCTTCCGGGAGCTGGTGGCCGGTGGACGGGTCGCAGCTCGCCCGGGGGTCGAGAAGCTGCTCGAAGAGCTCGAGGGTGCGGCAGTACGCCTGGCGGTGGCCACCACTGGTTCTCGAGCCTGGGTGGCGCCGCTGTTGGACCGGCTGTTCGGTGCCGACCGCTTCTTCCCGGTGATCACCGGGGACGACGTCGAGGTCCGCAAGCCGGATCCCAGCGCCTACCTGCAGGCACTGGCCCTGCTCAACCTCGATCCCAGCACGGCGTTGGCGATGGAGGACTCCGCCAACGGCTTGATTGCGGCGCAGGCCGCCGGCCTGACCTGCGTTGTCGTGGTCAACGACTACACCTCCGACCACACCCTCGACGGTGCTGCCCTGGTGGTCGACACCTTCGAGAATCTCGACGTGGCTGCCCTGCGACGGGTGCACCACCAAGCGCAGGGCGATGTATGGTCGATACATCATGCGGAGGACGCAGATCTACCTTGAGGAGGAGCAGCACGAGCGCCTGACCGAACGGGCCCACCAGACCGGCCAGTCGATGTCCGAACTCATCCGTCATGCCATCGACCGAGACCTCGACGGTGACGTGGAAGAACTCAAGCTTCGGCGGTTCCGAGAGGCGGTTCGGGCCGTCGCCGGCTGTGCTCCCGACCTCGAGGATGGCGCGACGTACGTCGCCAAGCTCCGAAGCGCCGATCGGAGCCGGATGGACGATCTCGAGGAGTGCAGGCGCAGATGAGCGCGCTCCTGGACTCCACCGTCTTGATCGACGTACTCCGCGGCGAGACGGCCGCGGTGGCCTATCTCCAGTCACTGGCCCGTCGGCCCACGTGCTCCGAGATCAGTCGGATCGAGGTCTTGACGGGCTTGCGTTCCCATGAGCGCAACGACGGCGAGCGGCTCCTCGGCTCGCTTGCATGGCTTCCTGTGGACGAAGCCGTCTCTCGACGAGCGGGTGAGCTGGGCCGACGGTTCAGGCGTAGCCACGACCTCGGCGCCGCCGACCTCGCCGTGGCCGCCACGGCCGACGTGCTGCACCTCCCCCTCGCCACCTCCAACGTTCGCCATTTTCCCATGTTCGAAGGGCTCCTCCCTCCCTACTGAGGCCACACCGGCCGTATCCTCACCGAGATGGACGACCGCCACGAATGGCTCTCCTTCGAGGACCCCGAAGAAGACCGGACGTGGATCTTCGACCTCACCTTCCTGCTCAGCCGCTGGAGCTGCATCTACGGTCGAGACTGCCCGGGCATCGACAGCAGGGCGGACATCGGCTGTTGCTCGCACGGGGCCTACTTCACCGACGACGCCGACCGGACGGCGGTGGAGGCAGCCGTGGCCAGCCTCTCACCCGGACAGTGGCAGTTCGCCGATGTCGGCCGGCGCAGAGGCATCCTGGCTCGGGCCAGCGGCGGGGGTTGGAAGACGCGGGTCCACCAGGGTGGCTGCATCATGTTGAACCGAGCCGGCTTTCCCGCTGGTGCCGGTTGCGCCCTGCACCAAGCCGCCCTCCAGGCCGGCCGGCGGCCCATGGACCTCAAGCCTGAGGTGTGCTGGCAGGTTCCCTTGCGGCGGGTCGACAGCGTCGACGAGGTCGGACACGTCACCTCCACGATCCGGGAATGGAAGCGCCGGGACTGGGATGAAGGCGGCCAGGAGTTCCACTGGTGGTGCATCGAGGAGTCCGCCGCGTTCGTGGGCGCCGACACCGTGCTGGCTACCATGGCCGACGAGCTCAGTGCCCTGGTCGGTCAAAGCGTCCATGACCTCCTGCTCGCCGCCCTCGCCGAGCGAACAACCTCCACCACCGTGCTCCCCCACCCGGCCACCCGTACCTCGACCGCCCCTTCGTGACCACCCTCGACGACGTCGTCGCCCTCGTCGAGCGCCAGCAGGAGGACGGCCTGCACCCCGGTGCCCAGCTCTACGTCAGCCTCGGCGGCCGGGTCGAGTGTGATGTGGCGGTGGGCGAGGCCCGCCCGGGCCAGTCCCTGCGCCCTGACCACCTCATGCTCTGGTACTCCTCGACCAAGCCCCTCACCGCCGTCGCCGTGGCCCAGCTTCTGGAGCGGGGAGCCCTGGCCCTCGACGATCCCATCAGTCGCTACGTCAGCGCCTGGGGAGGCGGCAAGGAGCGGTGCACGATCCGCCACGTCCTCACCCACATGGGTGGGTTCGCCAGTGCCGAGACATTTGATGCCGACATCTCCTGGGGCGAGGCAGTGGCCCGCATCGCTGCCCACCCGGCCAACTACGAGCCCGGCACCTGGGCCAGCTACCACGCCACCTCGGGATGGAAGATCCTCGGGGAGGTCGTCCGGGTGATCGACGGGCGCCCCATCGACGCCTACCTGGCCGATGAGGTGTTGGCGCCGGCGGGCATGACCGACACGTGGCTCGGCATTCCCCTGGCCGACCAGGAGCGGCTCGCGGAACGGCTTGCACCGGTGCATTGGACCGGCCACGTCATGCCCGTGATGCAGGACGGGGCTCTGTCCATGGTCCCGTACCACATCGAGGACATCCACGATCAGCCGTGGCACCGGGCCAAGGTGGAACCGGGCGCCGGGGGCCGGGGACCGGCCAGCGATCTCGGGCGGTTCTACGAGTCGCTCCTCCTTGACCACGCCGGACGGCTGTTTCGTCGCCCCGAGACGGTCGACCTGCTCACCGCCTGTCACCGTACGGGAGTGCTCGACCGTATCTTCCTGTCCACCCCGCCATGGGGGCTCGGGGTCCAGATCGCGGGGAGCATGAGCGGCTCCATCGGCTACCGGGCCTTCGGCCACAGCGGCATGGCCTCCAGCCGGGGGCTGTGTGACCCCGTCGAGGGCCTCGTCATGGTGTTCATCTGCAACGGTCTGGCCAACCCCATCGACAACGAGCAGCGCATGACCGCTGTCACCAACGCCGTGTACGCGGCCACCTGTCCCGAGGCGAAGGGCCCCAGGGTGGTCCCTGCCGCCAAGTTGTCCTGACGGCGACCTACCGGTTGAACGCCCGCAGGTGCGGCCACAGGCCGGCTGCGGTGGTGCGCCAGTCGTAGAGAGACCCACCGATGACTCCTCGCTCCGAGCTGGCCGCCACCATGCCCTCGACATCGCCCACCGTGGTGGCGTCGGCGATGCCGCCGACGACGTGGACGAGGGTGTCGTTGCCGAGGTGGGCCCGCAGCCGGTCGACGTTCTCGGCCGTGTAGCGGTAGCCGTCCCGGTACCCCGACGCTGCCGTGCGGAAGCTCTGGTACGCCATGGGCACCCAGACGTCGTAGTACGAGGCCAGCTCATCCCATGGGAACCGCGGCCAGAAGGTGGTGTTGATCACCTCCATGACCACGGGCGGGAAGACGATGGCACCCAGGGCGACGCCGGGCAGGGCCGAGCGCAGCTCCCGGCTCAGGGCCACGAGTCGCCGGTTTCGTTCGGCGGTGTCGGCGACGTCGCGGGATTCGATGTCGACGGCGACCGCGTCCACATCGAGCGATGCGGCGGCAATGAGGCGGCGGAGATCCTGGGCCGGGTCCACAAAGGTGGGCAGATACCAGGCCACCACGGCCATGCCCCGCTGCCGGGCCCGCTCGATCAACGGCTCGAGACGCTCCGGCTCCAGGATGTCGGCCGGGGCGTTCCATCGTGACGTCTGCACGTAGAGCGTCTGCACCCCGACATCGGCCATACGGTCGATGTCGGCCACCTCGACCAGTGGGCCGTCCTTTCCGAAGGTCCGACTCCAGTCGTACGCGTCGATCCAGGTCCCCAGGCCGGCGTAGACACCGACGCCGGCCGGAACTGCCGGCTGGGAAGGGAGCATCACCGGGGGCGGGGCGATCGTCGTCGGCGGCACCATGGTGGTCGGGACCACAGGTTCCGGTCGGAGAACACCACCAGCCACGGATGTCGGAGGCGCCACGTCGTCGGCCCTCGTCACACCGTCCTCGACCCCGGTCTCACCGTCGTCGACCCCGACGATCGCCTCCAGTACATCACTGGCCTCAGCGGCGAGCGGACGCGCCGCGGGCATGGCTGCCCGGGACAACGCAGTCTCGCCGCTCCCGCTGGGGGCGCCACATCCGGCCAATGCCACCGCCACCACGATGGCGAGTAGCCGGGCGCTCGTCTGGTGCAGGAGTCTCACGAGCGCAGCCTAAGGGCCAGCACCGTGGTGGTGGTTACGCGGTGTCCGCGGCCTCGTCGTCGACGTCGTCTTCCTCGTGCAGGCACCAGCTGGCGTGGTCAGCCTCGGGCTTGGCCCCACACTCGGGGCAGGGCTCCACCTCGACGAACCCGACGTCGCCCAATCGGAGTTCGCTCGTGGCGTGCTTGACCGCCCGAGCCTCTTCATATCGCCGATGGCGGCCCTTCTTCACCACGGAAGCCTCCTCGAACCGCTAGCTCGGGTGAGTTTATCGGCTGGCCTGGACGGTCCAAAGGATCCAAGGCTCCCTCGATGGTCCTATCGTCGTTTCCATGCCCGAGGCCCCATGGTGGAAGACCGCAGTGGTCTACCAGATCTACCCCCGCTCGTTCGCCGACGGCGGACGAGGTGGGCCGGCCGGGGCCGGCGTGGGTGACCTGGAGGGCATTCGCCGCCACCTCGACCACCTCAGCTGGCTGGGCGTGGACGCCGTCTGGCTGTCGCCGTTCTACCGCTCCCCGATGGCCGATTTCGGCTATGACGTGAGTGACCACTGCGACGTCGATCCCGTCTTCGGCTCCCTGGCCGATTTCGATCGCCTCCTCGCCGAGGCCCACCAACGTGGCCTGCGGGTCCTCATCGATTGGGTGCCCAACCACACCTCGGACCGCCACCCCTGGTTCCTCGCCGCCCGTTCGTCTCGCCACGACCCGAACCGCAGTTGGTACATCTGGCGCGATCCCGCCCCCGACGGGGGGCCACCCAACAACTGGAGGGCAGCCTTCGGTGACGACGTGGCCGCCTGGACGCTGCATCCCGGGACGGGCCAGTACTACCTGCATCTGTTCCTCCCCGAACAGCCCGACCTCAACTGGTCGCACCGCCCGGTGGTGGAGGCCATGCACGACATGTTGCGCTTCTGGCTCGACCGGGGCGTCGACGGCTTCCGCGCCGACGTGGTCCATGGCATCGGCAAGGACCCGGCGCTGGCCGACGACCCCGTCGAGCTGGTCGGCCAGCCTCGCTCGTCGACCAACGACGACCCTGCCACCCACGATCTCCTGCGGGAGATCCGGGCCCTGCTCGACACCTACCCCGGCCAAAGGGTCATGGTGGGAGAGGTCTACCTGTTGGACACGGCCAAGGTGGCGCCTTACTACGGCGCCGACGACGAGCTCCACCTCGCCTTCAACTTTCCGCCCCTGTTCGCCCCCTGGGATGGCGAAGCCTGGAGGTCGGAGATCGAGGCGGTGCAGCGACACCTCCTTGACGCCGGGGCCTGGCCCACGTGGGTCCTCGGCAACCACGACACCGCCCGGCCGACGACCCGCTACGGCAGTGAGGCTCGGGCCCGAGCGGCGGGTGTGCTGCTGCTCGCCCTGCCCGGTACCCCGTTTCTGTACGCCGGCGACGAACTCGGGCTCGAAGACGCGATCATCCCCCCCGAGGCGGTGGTCGACCCCGGAGGGCGCGACGGATGTCGGGCACCGTTGCCCTGGGACAGCTCCCCCGGTCACGGCTGGGGCGCCTCCCCGTGGCTTCCCTGGCCACCCGAGGCCGATAGTCGCAACGTTGCCTTACAACGGGACGATCCAGGCTCGATCCTGCACCTGTACCGGCGCCTCCTGGAGGCCCGTCGGGCCAGCCCTGCGCTCTCACTCGGCCGGATCGACCTGCTCGACGCCCCGACCGGCGTCCTGGCCTGGACGCGTCGCTCCGGCGAGGACCGGCGGATGGCGGCAGTCAACTTCACCACCACCGCCGTTACGGTGCCGCACGCGGGGCACTGGAAGCTCGAGGTGGCCAGCGACGGTGCAGGCGAAGGGACCGCCTGGGACGGAACCCTCGCCCCCGATCAGGCCGTCATCCTTCGTCCCGACTGAATTCAGGACCCGGGCCCTCCGCCGGAACCCTCGGTCCAGGGTGCCGTCGGGCGGGTCACCTCGGCGACGACTGCTTCGCCCGACCGGCGTTCGAGCACGAGAGCCCCCGTCCCGTCGAACGCCAGGGCCAACTCGCCGGCCACCAGTCGCTGGGCTGGGCCACCGACCAGCTCGGCCCGCCATCCGGTGGCCAGACGGGCCTCCGGGTCACGTTGCAAGAACGCCGTCAGGTCGTTCCGGGTGGCCAACAGACCGGCGTCGAGGCGTAGCTCACGACTGAGTTGGCTCACCCAGGCGGCCAGGAGGGCCAGGGCAGGACGCAACTCGCGGTCGAGGTCCTCCCGGCGCGGGACGGCCAGCGCCGTCTCCGGCAGTGACCGCCCCTCCTCGACGGCAGCCAGGATCTCCCTTCCCAGACTGCCCCGGACATGGCGCTGGTCGATCCCCCGGACGCGGCGCAGCTGGTCGAGATCCTTGGGAGCGGCATTGGCGATACCGACCAAGGCCAGGTCGGACAGCACGAAACGGACCGGCTGATCGGTCGCCGCCGCTCGGCGCTCCCGCCACGCCGCCACCGCTCGGGCGATGCCCCGGGATCGGCCTCGCAACGAGCGCGTATCCTTGAGGCGCGACCAGGCGTCCTCGGGTGCAGGGGGTCCCCATCGTCGGGTGCGCAGCTCGTCGCACTCGGCCTCGGCCCAGGCCAGACGCCCGGTGCCCGCCAGTTCATCCCGTAGGAGACCGGCCAGCTCTAGGAGGTGGGCGACATCAGCGGCGGCGTAGCGCTGTTGGTCGGCAGCCAGGGGGCGCCGGAGCCAGTCGGTCAGCCGGTTGGTCTTCGGCAGATCGACATCGAGAACCCGGCCGACCAGCGCCGTGAGCGACGGGGTGGAAAAGCCCAGGAACCCGGCCGCCACCTGGGTGTCGAACAGGGCCGACGGGATGGTCCCACATGCCCGCTGTAGCACCTCCAGGTCCTGGCTGGCGGCATGCATCACGGCCAGCCCGGGACCAGAGAACACGCTAGAAAGGGGAGACAGGTCGATGGCCAGGGGATCCAGAAGCACCAAACCCCCGGGCCAGGCAATCTGCACCAGCGCAAGCTGGGGGTAATACGTCCGCTCCCGGTGGAACTCTGTGTCGACGGCATAGGCGGGGGCGGCCTGGAGGGCCGTCACCACCTCGGCCAGGTCGGCGTCGCTGCCGACGAGACGGTGTTCGTCGTCGGGGCTGGCAGCGCCGGTGCCCGGTTCAGCTCTCCTCAGCTCGGTTCCGTGCCCTCTACCACCGGATTGCCGGCCTCTATCCATCCACGGGTGCCACCGGCCACGTTCACCGCCCGATAGCCGGCGCCGTTGAGGGCTTCGGTGGCTGCTGCACTTCGTCCGCCCGAACCGCAGACCACGTAGACCTCGTGGTCACGGGGAACCTCGGTGTGGCGGGTGTTGAGTTGATCGAGGGGAATGAGGTGGGCGCCGGGGACGTGGCCGGCCTCGTACTCGTCGGGCTGACGCACGTCGAGAATCCAGGCACTGCCGGCCTGGAGCTCGGACAGACGGTCGACGTCGATTTCGGGCCCGGCACCATCGGTCATGACCCTCCAGTGTGGTCTACCGCCGTTCTGATGGTCACATCGGCACGCCGACGTGGCGTCCCGACCATCACAACGCAGCGCCCGGCGGGGTCGGTGTCAGGGCCCGACGGCCCCTCATGTCCGCCGGGGTGTCGACATCCGCAACTGCGGCAGGATCGACACCGTGGACAGCAATGCCGGCCAGGCCGGCGATGGCCCGGTGCATGGCCCGTTCGCCGCGGTCGAACATGGCCTGGATCTCGGGGCGGCTCGAGCGCCGCCAGGCTCCGTGCAGCGGCTGGGAATGGCCCTGGACCATCGGGATGGCGCAGGCGAGGTCCGGGTCGGCGTCCAACGCCGCCACCACCAGGCGTACCGCCGAAGGGGCGGCGGCCGGCAGGTCGCAGGCCAGCACGGCGACCAACGGGCTCGATGCGTGGGAGAGGGCGGTGAGAAGGCCGCCCAGGGGACCCTCCCCCGGGAACTCGTCAGGAACGGCGTGCAGACCCAGATCCGCCAGCGCATCGATTGCGCCCCCGACGGCGAACACCTTGTCGGCGCCGGCGTCTCGGAGCACCCGGGCAACCCCGACGGCCAGAGCTCGTCCGCCCACCTCGACCAGGGCCTTGTCACGACCCATGCGTCGGCTGGCCCCACCCGTGAGCACCACGCCGTCGAACGCCAGACGTCCCATCAACCCCCGTAGTTCATACGGGTGTCCTCCATGCGGAGGACCGGTGTCTCCTCGCCGGCCTGGAACCCGGCGTCGATGACCTCGCCCACGAAGAAGGAGTGGCCACCCGCATCAACACGCTGGCGCACCCGGCAGTCGAGATAGCCGGGTGCCTGGTCGAGGATCGGGGCGCCGCTGCGGCCGTCGTGGAACGGAAATCCGTTCATCGTCCTGGCCGCCACATCGACCTCGACGGGCTTGGTGAACTTGCGGACGATGGCCCGGTCCTCACGCGAGACGGTGCACAGGCTGAACACCCCGCCATGTTCGATCAGCTCATGGGTGAGGGCCGTCTTCTCCACTCCGATCCCGACCAGCTTCGGTTCGAACGAGAGCTGCGTGACCCAGTTGAGGGTCATGAGATTGCGTCGGTCGCCGGCTCGGCTTCCCACCACGTAGAGCCCGTAGGGCAGCGTCCACAGGACGCGGCGCCGGAGCTTGTCGTACGCTTCGCGTTCCTCGTCGGTGTCGACCCCGTCGGGGAAGGGCCCGATCGGTCCGGTTCCTCCTGGTGCGACCACGCCGCGACCTTAGACCTCCGGCCCTGGTCCCTGCCGCTGGTCACAACCGCCCCACCACCCACACGACCAGCTCGACCGCCCGCCAGCCGAGGTAGGCGACCACCGCAACCAACAGCAACTTGAAGTGCCAAGGGGCGCCGACGTCGCCGTCGGCACGGGGCTCGGGAAGCTCTGCGCCGCAACTCGGGCACGCGCCATCGCCGGAAACGGCGTCGGTGGTCCAGAACCGGCTGCAATCTTCGCACCAGGGCACGGCCAGTGAGGGTAGGGGGTGGGTACTACACCCGGCGGATGGCGAGAATGGCGATGTCGTCGGTGACCGGGGTGGTGGCGAAGTCCGCCGCCGCTTCGGCAAGGGTCTTGCAGAGCACGTCGGGATCGGCGTCGGGATCCCGGCGCAGGTGGGCGGCGATGCGCTCCTCGCCGAAGAGCTGTTCCCCGCTGCGGGCCTCGGCCAGCCCGTCGGTGTACATCACAACCAGGTCACCACTCTGGAGCGGGATCTCCCGGCTGGTGTAGCTGGCGACTGGTTGCAGCGAGATGAGCGGTCCGGTGGCGCGCAGCGGACGGACCTCGCCATCCTGCCAGTAGAAGCTGGCCGGGTGGCCGGCAGAGGCGTAGCGCATGGTCCCGGCCTGCGTGTCGAACACCACCACGCACATGGAGATGAACTCCTCGCCGCGATCCATGCCCGAGATCTGGTTGTTCAGCTCCTCCAGCGCCTGGGCGGGGTCGCGGTACTGGCGAAGGAACACCCGGAGCAGGTGCTTCGCCTGGAACGCACTGATCGAAGGCTCGATGCCGTGGCCGGCCACGTCGCCGATCACGGCGGCCACCCGGGTGGGCGCCACCCGGAAGACGTCATAGAAGTCGCCGGCCATCATGCCGGTTCCGGCCTCGTAGACGCTGCCCAGCTCGAAGCCGGCGATCTCGGGCACCTCCTCGGGGGCGAGCCGGGCCGCCCAGCGCTTCGGAGCCAAGGCCTCCTGGGTGAGCACTTCCTGGGCCCGCTGCTCGAGCTGGCTTCGACTCTCGGTGAGCCGGGCGTGGTTGAGCAGCTGCTGGGCGTACCGAAGCGAGACCACCACGGGGATGAGCAGCACCAGGCTCACCACGTCGGACCAACCCGACCTGCTCAGCGACGCAGCCGCCGCCACCAGGGCCACCGTCCCGTAGAGGATCGTGGTGTGGGTGTCTTTCAGGAGGGCGGCGCGTGCCACCTGGGCGGCCTCGGAGTGAGACCCCGAGCTCTTGTCGATGCGGCGCGACACCCGCTGGAGACGGCGAGCCGAACGCCCCCAGACCGATGCGGCCAACACAGCGGCGACGGCGACGATCCCGAGGATCGGGCGCTCGATCATGACTGCACCGAGCGTATACCTACGGGTGCCCCCGGTGGTCCCGAAATGCCCTCCACGAAGAACCTGAGGGCCATTCCTATCGCCGCCTGATCCGCAGCTTCACTGGCGTGTTGCCCAGCTCGAAGTGCTCCCGCAGCGTGCGCTCCAGGTAGCGAAGGTAGGTGGGGGCCAGTTCACGATTGGTGAAGAGGGTGAAGGTGGGCGGCTCGGTGGCGCCCTGCGTGGCGTACAGGATTCTGCCCACCGGTGACGGGTGGGCGGCCTGCGCTGCCTGGATCACCTGATTCAGCTCGCGGGTGGGCACGCGGCGGCGGTAGGCGTCGACCGCCTGGCCGAGTGCGGGCGTGAGCTTGTGGATCGACTTGCCGGTCAGCGCGCTGCCCTTGATCACCGGTGAGCTGGCCATGAAATGGAGGCGGTCGGCGACCTGGGCC
>DASZDM010000313.1:0-2994 GCA_035942015.1 Acidimicrobiales bacterium
AGTCGGTGCTCTGGCGTCAAGCGACGCGAAGCGAGCAAGGTTCCAACGCCGGAAGCGATAACGAGAACGATGGCCACCGTCCTCATGAGAGGTTGTCCCGGCAGTCGTGGAAGTTGAAGTGGCGGTCCCCCGCCTGAGACCTGCCAGCTGGTAGGTGTCGGGCGACCACCAAGTCACTCGACCAGCAAGGGGACCACCGTGAAGAAGAACTACCAGACCAAGGCCGCGTCTGCAGCACTCACCGAGCTCGATCTGCCCGACACCGTGTCCGTGGCCATGGGAGACCTGGCCGAGACGATGAGGGAGGGACTGCTGGCACTCGCCGTCGGGGCCGGATTGCAGGTCATGCAGGTGATGATGGCCGACAGCGTCACCGAGCTCTGCGGGCCCAAGGGCAGACATGATCCCGACCGCTCGGCGCTGCGCCATGGCCAGGAAGACGGCTCGGTGACCCTCGGGGGCCGTCGTGTGCCCGTCCGCCGGCCTCGGGTGCGCAGCGCCGACAAGGTAACCGAGGTGGCCATCCCGGCCTACGAGCTGTTCTCCTCCACCGAGCTGCTGGGGAAGATGGCGCTGGAGCGGATGATGGCCAAGCTCTCCACCCGCCGCTACTCGGCGGGTCTGGAGCCGGTCGGCACCGCCGTGGCGGCGAGCGCCCGCTCCACCTCCAAGTCGGCAGTGAGCCGGCGCTTCGTGGCCGCCACCGAGACGGCGCTGGGCGACATGTTGGCCGCCGACCTGTCGGGCCTCGACCTGGTGGCGTTGATGATCGACGGCGTGCACTTCGCCGATCACCTCTGCGTGGTGGCGCTTGGCATCGGCATCGACGGCACCAAGCACCCGCTCGGCGTGGTCGAGGGCGACACCGAGAACACCACCGTGGTCAAGGACCTGCTGGTGGGCCTGCGCGACCGGGGTCTCGACACCACCCGACCCATCCTGTGCGTGCTCGACGGCGCCAAGGCGCTGGTGGCGGCGGTCAAGGCGGTGTTCGACCATCCCGTCGTCCATCGCTGCCAGCTCCACAAGGTCCGAAATCTCGAGTCGAAGTTGCCCAAGGCGCTGGCCTCCACCGTCGCCAAGAAGATGCGCGCCGCCTACCACGACCCCGACGCGTTGGCTGCCGAGGCCACCCTCGAAGCCCTCGCCCGAAGCCTGGCCAAGAGCCACCCCGGAGCGGCGGGGAGCCTGCGGGAGGGGCTGTCCGACACCCTCACCGTCACCCGGCTCGGTGTGCCGCCCACGCTGGCCCGCACGCTGCGATCAACCAACGCCGTCGAGTCGATGATCGAGATCTGCCGGGACCACTCCACCAACGTGAAGCGCTGGCGGGACGGCCAGATGGCGCTGCGCTGGTGTGCCGCCGGCATGGGCGAGGCGGCCAAGCAGTTCCGCCGGGTCAACGGCTTCCTCCACCTGCCAGCCCTGCGCGTCGCTCTCGAAGCTCACGTCAACCAAGCTGTCTCACCGACGTGCGATGATGAGGAGGTAGCCGCCTGAACATCACCGGGCCGCCACCGAAGTTCCACGGAACTCGGGACATCCTCTTGCTCGCCGCTTGCGGTGATGACCAAACCGCCGTCGACCACGGGGACTTCTGCGACGCCATGGAACAGGCCACCAGCCTTCTCGAGCCCAATACGGGCTCACCGACACCGGTGGGAACGCGGGCACGCTACGAGGAGCTCTCCTCGGTGCTTGATGTGGCCGAGCGGGAGGCACCCACAACCATCGCCGGCGACGTCGCTACTTTCGCCACCGCCATCGACAACTACGTCACCGCCCTGGCAAGCGTCGACTATGACGTGGACGTTCTCTACAGCACACCCGAGGGCGTGCAGCTGGCCGACGACACCTCCCATGCGCTTACCCCCGCCATGGTTGAGCACCTGACTGGCCCATGTGCTATCTCCCTCGGATGACCCTGGGTCGTTGCCGCACGACGAAGATGCCGGGCTCCCCAGCACCTCAAACGCTCCCAAAAGTCTGTAAGCACGAGGAGCCCCACGACGCAGAATGGGCGCTTAGCGCGCTGCCACCTGGGGTTGGCGGGAGGAGGCCACGGCGAGGCAGCCCATCGTCGGACGGCTCCGTTCCGCTCGATAATGAGCGCCCGAACGACGGGCATCACCTTCGGTGGATCCGGTCCCGCGCCGCACGAGTACGGCACGGATGCGGACGCCTGGTAACGACGACGGGTCAGCTCACCCGGGCACCGCTCGCGACGTGCCGATCGGGGACCTCGGCGGCCGCAACGTGAGCCGCATCTACGTGCCGATCGCTGGCCCTGGCCGCTGAGTTGCGGCTGCTTCCTTGCGCCATCCATCGAGGTGCGGCTCGGACAACTCGGAGCTTCCGCGGCGGATCCGCTTCAGCCCGAATGGCCTCGACGTAGTCACGTTCTCCGCCACGACGGCGCGGTCGGTGCCGGAGACCACGTGCTCAATGAGCTCCGTACGGTTGCCAGGCCGGATGGGAGGGGCTCCCGTCGCCGAAGAACAATCCCTGCGCCCCCCCGGGGGCCTCCGGCGTTAACGGGGCCACCGGCCGCAGCTGACCATCCACGGCTGAAGGGCTCGTCGGCGACAAACGCTGGGCAGGATGTCGTTACCGACCCTGGGCCAGGTCCCCCGTCCGCTAGGGCTGTGTTCCGCTCGGGTTGGCCGATGGAGACCGTGATCCGTAGAGATTCACCACCTGGTTCCGGGGCGGACCCAGCTTCTCCTGATGGGTACCACTCGTCGGTGGCTCGTTCCACGGCATCTTGGCGACGAAGAGCCTCGGCACGTTGACGAACACCTCGGCGCCGCCCACCTTGGTGATGGCATCGAGTGGGATGAACGTCTCCCGCTCGGACACAAGGCCCCGGGGTACGACGATGTAGCCGGGAGTATCGCCCTTGGCCTCGACCACCTCCTCGCCCGTTCCGAGCTTGAGCCATGGACTGCCGGGCGGGCTGGGCTTCCAGCCGCCCTACTGCGGCACCTACCGGGC
>DASZDM010000314.1:0-22134 GCA_035942015.1 Acidimicrobiales bacterium
GGACGCAGCGTCGGCTTCTCTTCGATGCCCTCGACATGCTCACCGTCGAGGCGGAGCACCCCGTAGGGAATGGACACCTCGTGCACGAAGGCGCCGATGGTCATGGCCGCTGACTGTTGGCGGTGGAAGTCGACCAGGCGGTCGAAGTTGAGGGCCGTGACCTGGTCGGCGTTCATCACGAGCACCGAGCCGGTGGGAGCCTCCGGGAGCAACGAAAGGGGCCCGGCGGTGTGGAGGGGCTTGTGCTCTCGCAGGTAATGGAGCTTGACCCCGTAGCCCTCCCCGTCGCCGAGACGTTCCTCGAACACCTCGGCCTTGTAGTTGACCGCCAGGTACACGTCGGTGATCCCTGCCGACCAGAGTTGTTCCAACAGGCGCTCGATGATCGTGGTCCGGCCCACGGTCAGGAACGCCTTGGGCACCTTGTCGGTCACCGGGCGCAGACGCTGGCCGCGTCCTCCGGCGAGGATGACGGCGATGGGCGGCGGATGGTCTCCACCGACGTCGGTTCGGTGACGTCCCCTGTCCATGACCTCGGTGATGGGAGCGGTCGTGTCGATGCCGGCCAGCGCCGCCCGGCGAATGTCCCCGTCGACCACCGAGCCGATCACCCGGCCCTCACTGTCGGTGACCACGGCCGAGCCGTTTCCGCTGACCTGCATCTCGGCCAGGACATCGCCCGCCTGGTCGTCATGGCGGACCGAGAGTCCGGCAGGGGTGCTCACCGAGAAGCTGCCAGCTCGAGTGCCCAGGCCGCCATGTCGTCAGCGGCTCGGGGATGGGCCAGGTTGGCCAGCCCCGAGCGCATGCGGTCGAGCTCCTTGCGGTCGTGCAGGATGCGCTCGAGCGTGGGGGCCACCACGTCGGGCGTCGCCTCGTGGTCGCGCACGAGCACGGCGGCGCCGGCGGTGACGAGGGCGGAGGCGTTGCGAGCCTGGTGGTCGAAGGGAGCGTGGGGATAGGGAACCAACAGCGCCGGGAGGCCGACCACGGCCAGCTCGGCCACGGTGCCTGCTCCCGGACGGCACACGGCGATGTCAGCGGCGGCGTAGGCCAGGTCCATGCGGTCGATGAACGGCGTCAGCTCCACCAGGTGTGATCCACCCCCGGCCTGCAGGGCGGCCGCCGTCTGCTCGTGGTTGCGCCGGCCGGTCTTCAAGAGGATACGGACGTCGCTGCGCTCCCGCCAGCGCTCGGCCAGGCCCAGGGCCAGTCGGTTGAGCGAAGCGGCGCCCTGGCTCCCGCCGTTGACCAGGATGAAGAGTGTGCGGTCATCGAGACCGTGGGCGGCCCGTGCCTTGCCCCGCAGCATGCTCCGGTCGAAGGCGTCGAACTCAGCACCGAGCGGCATCCCTACGGTGCGGACGTCGGCCGAGCGGCCAAAGGCCTGGACGGCCTGGTCGAAGGCGGTCGCCACATTGCCGGTGAGCCGGGCGGCCCAGAGGTTGGCCCGGCCGGGAACGGCGCCGGACTCGTGGATGAGCGACGGAACGCCGGTCAGGCGGGCGGCGACGATCACCGGCATGGTGACGTAGGCACCCATGCCCACGGCGACGTCGGCCCGCTCCTGCCGCAGGATCCGGCGGGCCTGCGCGGTGGACCTCATCAGGGCGACGGGCAGGAACGCCGCATCCCGTCCGGCGAAGGGAACCATGTCGATGAGGTGGAGAGGGAAGCCGGCGGCGGGGACCAGGGTGCCTTCGAGGCCCCGTCTGGTCCCGACGAAGCTGATGTGTGCCTCGGGCTCGGCCCGGCGAAGTGCCTCGGCCACCGCCAGACCGGGATAGATGTGACCGCCGGTGCCCCCGGCGGCGATGACGATGCGAGGAGGCACGGTGGGAGGAGCGTAGGCGCTTCGGGCTCTGCTTCGAGTATCCCGGGGGAGCGGCCCTTGGCGGGCGGCGTTGTACGGTGGCGTCTCGACATGTTCCAGCTGCCGCCGCCCCGACGCATCCACCTGGTGGGGGCCGGAGGCTCGGGGATGGCGCCACTCGGCAGCATCCTCCTCACCATGGGACACCGTGTCTCCGGAAGCGACCAGGCGCCCTCAGCTCGTCTCGACCGGCTGAAGATGCTGGGTGCCGACGTACGGGTGGGCCATGCGCCTGACCAGGTGGCCGACGCCGAGGTGGTGGTCGCGTCGACGGCTGTCGATGCCGCCAATCCCGAGGTGGTGGCGGCCCTGCGGGCCGGGCTTCCGGTGTTGCGCCGGGCCGATGCCCTGGCCGCGTTGTGCAGACAGCGGCGGACCCTTGCCGTGGGGGGGACCCATGGCAAGACCACGACCACGGCGATGGTCGCCACTGTGTTGCGCCAGGCCGGGATGGCGCCGTCGTTCCTGGTCGGCGGTGATGTCCCGGCCTTGGACGGAGGTGCAAGCTGGGACACGGGTGAATGGTTCGTCGTCGAGGCTGATGAGAGCGACGGCACCTTCCTCGAGCTGGGCGCCGAGGCCGTGGTGCTCACCAGCGTGGAGCCCGACCACCTCGACCACCACGGGGACTTCGACGCCCTCCGCCGGGCCTTCGCCCGGTTCCTCGCCGACGCCCCGGGGCCGAGGGTGGTCTGCATCGACGACCCCGGCGCTGCCGCCCTTGCTCTTGGCCCAGAGTGCCTCACCTATGGGACTGACGAGCGGGCGAGGTACCGGCTGCAGGACGTCGTGCTCGGCCGGGCGTCGGTGGCGTTCAGCCTGATCGACGGGCGATCGCCTCTGGGCCGTCTGGAGGTGCCCATGCCGGGTCTGCACAACGCCCGCAACGCGGCGGCGGCGGCTGTCTCCGCCCTGGCGCTGGGTGCCGACTTCGGTGCGGTCAGGGCTGGTCTGGCCGGCTTCGGTGGGGTCGCCCGACGGTATGAGTGGCGTGGTGAGGCAGCCGGGGTCACCTTCGTCGACAGCTACGACCATCTTCCCGGTGAGGTGGCGGCCGTGCTGGGCGCCGCCAGGGACGGGCATTGGAGACGCATCGTCTGTGTCTTCCAACCTCACCGCTTCACCCGCACCGCGGCACTGTGGCGGGAATTCGCCGGTGCCTTCGACGATGCCGATGTGCTCGCCGTCACCGATGTGTATGCCGCCGGTCAACCGCCCATCGCCGGGGTGTCGGGCAAGTTGATCGTCGATGCCGTGCTCGACGCCCGTCCCTGGCGCCGGGTGGCGTGGCTACCGGCCCTCAGAGATGTGTCGGCATGGCTCCTCGCCGAGCTACGACCAGGGGACCTGTGCCTGACACTGGGTGCCGGGGACCTGACCACGCTGCCCGATGAGGTGCGCTCGGCATTGGCCAGCCGATCGTGACGGAGATCTCGGCCGCCCGAGCGGCCGCAGCTTTGATCGGTGAACACTGTGTTCTGCACGCCCCCCTCGGAGCGCGTACCACCTACCGGGTCGGGGGCACCGCCGACGCCTTCCTGGTCGCGGAGGGCGACGAGGACCTGGCCCGGGTAGCTGCGGCCGTCCGGGCCACCGGGGTGTCGGTCCTCGTAGTGGGAAAGGGGTCGAACCTGTTGGTGTCGGATGCCGGCTTCCGTGGACTGGCATTGGCTCTCGGTCAGGCCTTCACCACCATCGATATCGGCGAGGGAACCGTCCGCGTCGGCGGGGCCACCGATCTGCCGGTATTGGCGCGACGTACGGCAATGGCCGGTTGGCGGGGGCTCGAGTGGGCGGTGGGTGTGCCCGGATCGGTGGGCGGTGGCGTGCGGATGAACGCCGGCGGACACGGGTCCGACGTAGCCGAACGCCTGCGCAAGGTCCGCATCTTCGACGTGGCCACGGGTCAGGATGGTGTCGTGGTCGCTGCTGATCTGGACCTCGGGTACCGGCGCTCGAACCTCGGACCGAATCACGTCGTGGTGTGGGCTGAGTTCGACGTGCACCCGGGTGACCCACAAGAGGCCGGTGCGGAAGTGTCGAAGATTGTGCGGTGGCGTCGCCAGCACCAACCCGGTGGGCAGAACGCCGGATCGGTGTTCACCAACCCGCCCGACGATTCCGCCGGACGGCTGATCGAGCTTGCCGGCGGCAAAGGCCTGCGGATGGGCACGGCCAAGGTCTCGGCCAAGCACGCCAACTTCATCCAGGCGGATGCCGGAGGTTCGGCCGACGACGTCCTGGCTCTGATCCAGGAGGTGCGCCGCCGGGTCCTGCGCACGACGGGCGTTGAGCTGGTCCCCGAGGTACGACTGGTCGGGTTTCCGTCGGCCACGGTGGCATCGTCGTGACCGCGCCGGTGGGCGGAGGCGCGCTCGCCCTAGACCCCCGACTGCGCGCTCGTCGGCGAGAGATCCAACGCCTCCGGGGCCGGCGTCGGCTCCGGCGGCTACAGGCCGCGATGGGGCTGGGGGCTCTGGGAGCCGGAGCCTGGGGCCTGGCCCTGTCGCCTGTCGCCGACGTCGACCGGGTGTTGGTGGAGGGGGCGAACAGAAGCGGCATCGATGCGATAGAGGAGGCGACGGGGATCCACCGCGGCGAGGCCTTGGCCACTCTGGACATCGGTCGGGCCGGCGCTGCGGTCGAGGATCTGCCCTGGGTGGCGACTGCCACGGTCACACGAAGCTGGCCGGACAGCGTCGTCGTGGTGGTCACCGAGCGCCGCCCGGTCGCGGTGGTCGCCACCGCAGACGGGAGCCGTGTGGCCGTCGATGCAAAAGGTCGCCAGCTGGCCGTCGTCGGGGAGAGCGCCTTTCCCGAACTGGTGCAGATTGTTGGTCTGGCGCCCGAAGCTCACCCCGGTGCCACGCTGGGGGCGGAGGCGGCGGCACCGCTGGAGCTGGCTGGTCTCCTGCCCCCGGCGCTCCCGGGCCCGACCATCGAGCTGGCCGTGGTCGACGGCGACCTCCGGGCTCGCATGCTGGGACGTGCAGGAGAGGAGGTCGTGGTTCGATTCGGAGAGGGTGATCGCCTGGCCGACAAGGTGACGGCATTGGCTGCCCTTGGCGAAGCCGGCCTGCTGGCGGAGGGGCGAGAGCCGCTGGAGGTGGACCTCCGAGTGCCTGACGCACCGGTGTTGACCCGCACTGTAGGTTGACCCTATGATCTCTACCACTACGAGAGCTTTACATAACTCTCAATCTCCAGTTGAGGTTGAGACCAGCTGAGGAGATGAGATATGGCCGGGAACCCGCAGAACTATCTGGCGGTGATCAAGGTGGTCGGCATCGGAGGTGGCGGGGTCAACGCCGTCAACCGAATGATCGAGGCTGGGCTCAAGGGTGTCGAGTTCATCGGAATAAACACCGATGCACAGGCGCTGTTGATGAGCGACGCCGAGCTCAAGCTCGACATCGGACAAGACGTCACCCGCGGCCTCGGAGCCGGGAGCGATCCCGAGATCGGCGCCGTGGCCGCAGAGGATCACCGAGCCGAGATCGAGGCTGCCCTTCAAGGTGCCGACATGGTCTTCATCACCGCCGGCAAGGGCGGCGGCACGGGTACCGGTGGGGCGCCGGTGGTGGCTGAGATCGCCAAGGGCGTCGGCGCATTGACCATCGGCGTGGTAACGCGTCCCTTTTCCTTCGAGGGCCGTCGTCGGGCAGTGCAGGCCGAGCAGGGAATCCAGAAGTTGAAGGAACGTGTCGACACGCTGATCGTCATCCCCAACGACCGGTTGCTGACAGTGTCGAACGACAAGACCTCCGTGGTCAACGCCTTCAAGATGGCCGACGAGGTCCTGCTGCAGGGCGTCCAGGGCATCACCGAGCTGATCACGACTCCGGGGCTCATCAACACCGACTTCGCCGACGTGAAGATGATCATGACCAACGCCGGGTCGGCGCTCATGGGCATCGGCTACGGATCGGGGGACGGGCGCGCCCTCAACGCGGCACGGGCCGCCATCTCGAGCCCGCTGTTGGAGGCCTCGATCGAAGGGGCTCGCGGCGTCCTGCTGAGTGTCTCCGGCGGCAGCGACCTGGGGTTGTTCGAGATCAACGAAGCGGCGGAGGTGATCCATGGGGTCGCCCATCCCGACGCCAACATCATCTTCGGTGCCGTCATCGACGAGTCGATGGGCGACGAAGTCAGGGTGACGGTGATCGCCGCCGGCTTCGACCGCTGGGACGACGCCCGCGCCGAGCGCAGTGAACGACCGGAGCCCCGCACGGCGTCACGCCCGGACCGAGACCGGCGGGTCGGTGACCGCGAGAGGGAGCGGGAGCGCGAGCGCCCTCGTGAACGCCCGATCCAGCGGGACGTCTTCGCGACGGACGACGAGCTCGATCTCGGTCTGGATCTCGAAGGGGACGACGACTTCGACGTGCCGTCGTTCCTCAAGTAGCGCGCGCGGTGGGCGAGGTCCTCGTGGCCGGCGCCGGTGGAGCATGGGGTTGACGACGTGGCACCGCTTCACGGGGTGCGGCGACGGTGACTTGGCGCCCGGGTCGACGGGGATCGAACCTCGGCGCCAGGCGGTCGCCACCGGAGCATGGACGTGGCTACGCCAGGTTCATGGAGCAGGCGTGGTCGTGGTCGACCACCCTGGGGACCACACCGGGGTCCGTGCCGATGCCGCCGTCACCACGGTTCCGGGCGCCATCCTCGCCGTCACCGTCGCCGACTGTGCCCCGGTGGCGCTTCTGGCTGACGGCGCGGTCGGCGTCGTCCACGCCGGATGGCGGGGCCTGCGGGCCGGCGTGGTGCAGGCCGCCGTGGAGGCCCTGCGCGGCCTGAGCCACGGCACCGTGCACGCCGTCATCGGGCCGTGCATCCGACCCCGGTGCTACGAGTTCGATGAGGCGGAGTTGGCGTCGGTGGCCCGAGTGCTGGGTGAGGGCGTGCGCGCCCGAACAGCGGACGACCGGCCGGCCCTCGACGTGGCCGCGGCGGTCCGCCTGGCGTTGGCTGCCGAGGGTGTCCAGAACTGGAGCGACGACGGGGTCTGCACGGCGTGTTCTCCTGGCCACTGGTCCCACCGGCGCGACGGCGACCGGCGTCGACAGGCCCTTGTTGCCGCACTGGCGCCATGACCGCACCCCGTGCCGCCCTTCGTGAACAGGTGGAGCGCAACGTCGACAGCATCCGAGCGCGCATCCGATCGGCGGGTGGTGACCGGAGAGACGTGCAACTGGTGGCGGTGACCAAGGGCTTCGGGCCCGACGTCGTCGAGGCGGTGCTGGCTGCGGGGGTGAAGGACACCGCAGAGAGCTATGCCCAGGAGCTCGTCGCCAAGGCGGCGGTGGTACCCGACGCTCGTTGGCATTTCGTGGGTCGGCTGCAGACCAACAAGGTCCGTCAGCTGGCACCGGTTGTCCACCTCTGGCAGAGCGTCGATCGACCGGAGCTGGCCGTCGAGCTGCGTCGGCGAGCGCCGGGAGCGCATGCGCTGGTGCAGGTCAACGTCGGTGCGGAGCGGGGCAAGGGTGGCTGCGATCCCGAGGAAGCGCCGGGGTTGGTGGACCAGCTCCATCAGTCGGGTATCCACGTCGCCGGGCTCATGGCGGTGGGCGTCGCCGGATCTCCCGAGGCGGCTCGTCCCGGCTTTCGCCGGCTGGCCGAGTTGGCCGACCGCTTGAAGCTGGCTGAACGGTCGATGGGCATGAGCGACGACCTCGAGGTGGCCGTCGAGGAGGGATCGACCATGGTGAGGGTCGGTCGGGCGATCTTCGGCTCGCGACCGTCGTCACCGAGCGGCCGTGGGCCTGCGAGGCGATGGGTGTGATGGAACCTCGCTCGTTGCGGTACCTGTAACGTCACCGAGATCTCAGGAGGAACGAGCGATGGCAACCATGTGGCGACGAGCGATGACGTATCTCGGCCTCGGCCCCGACGACGAATATGACGGCTACGACTACGAGGTGCCCGCCGAGCCGCAGGGTCGCGCCGCTCCTCGCTACGCCCCCGAGCCGGCTGCTCCCGACCCCCAGACCGCGCCGGTCAGCACCGTGCGCGCCCTTCCGCGTGAGCCCGAGCGAGAACCCGCTCCCTCGGCCCTCCGCCCTCGTGGTGCCGTGGTGAGGCCGATCGTCACCCAGCCCAGCCCGAAGCCCTATGCCATGTCACCCGTCTCGTTCAACGAAGCCCAGGAGGTGGCCGACAAGTTCATGGCCGGGGTGCCGGTCATCGTCAACCTCCAGGGAGTGGAGCGAGAGCTCTCGCGACGACTCGTCGATTTTGCCAGCGGGTTGTGTTACGGCCTGCGGGGGCAGATGGAACGGGTCACCAACCAGGTCTATCTCCTCACTCCCTCCGATGTGCAGGTCTCCGAGGAAGACCGTCGTCGCCTTCAGGAGCGGAGCTGATAGGTGCTCGCCGATCTTTTATGCCTTCTCCCCACGCTGTACCTCATCATCCTGTTCGCTCGGATCCTCCTCAGCTGGTTCCCTATTGCGCCCGACGGCGTGGTGGCCTCGATCTTCTCAGTCCTCTACGCCCTCACCGAGCCGGTCCTGGGGCCGATCCGACGTGCGTTGCCTCCTGTGGCCATGGGTGGCATGGGCCTCGACCTGTCGCCCATCATCGTGATCCTCGTCCTCCAGTTCTTCATCACTCCGCTGCTCTGCTGATGCTGCGGCCAGCATCCCCGATCTCCTGATCGACCTTCAGTACCATTGCCCGGCATGGCTCTTCGAGTGTCGCCAGAGCGTGTACGGGACGTGCGGTTCGCCGAGCAGTGGCGGGGCTACCGCACCGACGAGGTCGACGAGTTCGTCGATCAGGTAGCCGACGCCTTCGACCAGCTCGAAGCCCGTCTGGAGGACGCCGCGCAACGGACGGCGAGGGCTGAACGGCGCCTCGAGGAGCGGCGGCCCGACGAAGACCTGGGACGTACGCTCGTGTTGGCGCAGCGGACGGCCGATGCTGCGCTGGCCGAGGCACAGGCGGAAGCCGCCCGCCTGGTCGACGAGGCGGAGCAGCGTGCACGCACGGTCCTCGACGAGCTTGAAGCGCGCAAGGCCAGGCTCGAAGCCGAGATAGAAGCCAGGATCCAGGCCGAGCTCCTAGAGGTGAGTGACCGTCGGGCCGCGCTGGAGGCCGACGTCGAGCGCCTGAGCTCCTACGTCGAGCACCATCGGAGTCGCCTCGTCGAGGAGCTGCGGACCCACCTCGGATGGCTGGAGCGGGAGGGAGCGCTCGAACCCCTGGCCGTGCCGGCACCGCGCTCGACCGCTGCGGCTTCGACGGCCGGGCCCGATGACCGGCGGGAAACATCTCCGTCACCGGCGAAGGATTCGGCCCTTGGTGGTAGTGCCACATCCGGTCCGACTGATGACATCCGCCAAGGAGCGGATGGCCGGTTCGGCCAAGCGGGGGATCTCCGGAATGACGAGGCCGCGCTCGAGGAGGGCGAAGTCATCCATTGGGGCGGTCCGGGCGCGGAGGAAGACATCGAGGAAGAGGTCGAGGACGTCGAGGAGGATGTCGCCGACGTGGTCCTCGGTGACGATTCCGACGACGACCCCTTCATCGCCGAGCTACGGCGGGCCGTGGACGATCCCGAGCCGCTGGGCCCTCGTGATGAGCTCGGCCAATGGGTGGAAGATGTTGATATCTACGATCGGCACCGGGACGGGCCGTTACGCGCACGCCGCCGCCGCCGCCGCCCCTGACGCCCGAGCTCTTCCAGCCTTTCGGCATCGCAGCCGACGGAGGAGGGTAGGGGGACGATGACCGCGGGATGTCCACGGGATGTCCACGGCCGTGAGCGGATGAGACGCTGAGCCGTGCTGCTGTCTAGGATGCAAGTTCCGCGCGGCGTAGGCCAAGGATTCAGGACGGTGAGGCACAGGTGCTTGTACTGATCAGTTTCGGACTGGTGTTGGTAGCGACTGTGCTGCTGGTGCTCGGCCTCCTTTCCGGAGGGGGCCTCGGACTCATCTACGCATCGATCGCCTGCAGCCTCGCCGCCGGCATCGCACTGGTCGTGGCCACAGTCATCCGTCGACCGAGTGCCGGCGGCGACGTCCGTCCTGCGCCGGCTGGAGAATCGGCCCGAGACAAAGAGGCAGCCACTGTCGGCTACACCCCGACGATGGCACCACAGCCCGAGACGCGTTCGGAATCCACCGCGCCGGTGCCCGCCGTTCCCGCTGCCGCCTCCTACACACCGGCGGCCAAGCGTCCGGCCCTTGCCACCGTCGGCGGCTCGGCTGCCGGCACCGCAGACGAGGAAGGGGAAGACGAAGAGTTCTTTCCGATCGAGGATTACGACCAGTTGAAGGTGGCAGAGATCGTGCCCCTCCTGCCCGAGCTCTACCCCGACGAGCTCGACATGGTCGAAGCACGCGAGCAGGCCACCAAGGGCAGGGTTTCGGTGCTCAACCGCATTCAGGAGGCACGCCGGCGAAATGCTGTCGAGACCCCCGACGAAGCCGACGTGGCCGAAGGGATTGACGTGGACGACGACACCGCCGATGAGGACTTCTTCCCGATCGAGGACTACGACGACCTCACCGTCGGCGACATCATGCCGCTCCTGCCTGAGCTGTATCCCGACGAGCTCGACATCGTGGAGCGTCGCGAGCGAGCAGGCAAGGGAAGGGTCGCGATCATCAACCGCCTGGCCGAGCTGCGCGAAGGGGAGCCGGGTCAGGCGGGACCCGACGAGATGCCCGAGCCCGACGAACTCCCGGAGCCCGAGGGACAAGAAGAAGAGTTCTTCCCGATCGAGGACTACGACGACCTCACCGTCGGCGAGATCCTGCCGCTGCTGCCCGAGCTCTACGACGACGAGCTCGATGTGGTCGAGGACCGCGAGCGGGCCACCAAGAATCGCGCCGTGATCATCAACCGCCTGGCCGAGTTGCGCGACGCCGGCGAGCCCGAAGAGATGGCCGAGTACGGCAAGATGCCAGAGCCCGAGCCTGTGGCGGCCGGCGTCGACGAGGGACAGGAAGAAGAGTTCTTCCCCATCGAGGACTACGACGACCTCACCGTCGGCGAGATCCTTCCGCTGCTGTCCGAGCTCTACGACGACGAGCTCGATGTGGTCGAGGACCGGGAGCGGGCCACCAAGAATCGGGCCGTGATCCTCAACCGCCTGGCCGAGCTCCGTGGTGCCGGCGAGCCCGACGCCGAAGCGGTGCCGCCCATGGTCGACCAGGAGGAGGACGAGGGCGAGTGGGAGGTCCCGGGCGAGGGCTGGGAGGACCCGGCTCCGGCGACCGGGGACGTGGAGGCCGAGGAGGACCTTTTCCCGATCGCCGATTACGACCGTCTGCGGGTGAGCGAGATACGAGCGGTCCTGCCCGAGCTGAGCGAGGACGAGCTGGAGGAGGTGCGCAGCGCTGAGCGCCGCGGTGCCAACCGCATCACCGTCCTGGCCGCAATCGATCGGGAGTTGGGTGTCGAGGTGGCGGTGCCGGCCAAGAAGAAGGCGCCGGCCAAGAAGGCCGTGGCCGTCAACAAGGCCGCACCGACCAAGAAGAAGGCATCGGCCAAGAGGGCCGCTGCGGTCAAGAAGGCGGCACCGGCCAAGAAGGCCGTTGCGGTCAAGAAGGCGGTACCGGCCAAGAAGGCCGTTGCGGCCAAGAAGGCCGTTGCGGCCAAGAAGGCTCCGGCCAAGAAGTCGCCGGCCAAGAAGGCTCCGGCCAAGAAGGCTGGAACGAAGAGGGCGGGCCCACGCTCCTAGACCGTCGCTTGTAGACCGTCGCCACGGTGGAGGTGGCGGCGCTCGTTTGGAGCCGTTGGTCGCCCGAGGCGAAGGTCAGGCCGACCTGAGGCGGATCCGGAGGTCCTCTCCATCGACGATGGCGTGCTCGGGTAGGCCGGCCTCATCGCTCAGCTCCAAGCTGATGGCCAAGACCTCCCCGGCGATCCAGTGGCGATGTGCCTCCAAGGCGGCTGTGATCCCGGCGGACGCCGTGGCCACGGTGACATGGATACGGTCGGAGATGGCGAAATCGAGCTCCCGGCGGAGATCGTTGAGTGTACGGACCAGCTCTCGAGCCGTGCCCTCCAGACGGAGGCTGTCGTCTATCTCGAGATCGAGGGCGACGGCCCAGGTGCCGTCCTGGGCCAGGGCGATGTCGGCCTGGCGCTCAGCCCTGACCTCGACCTCACCTCGTTCGAGCCGGACGCCCGCCACCTCCACGTAGCCCCGGGTCTCGAGGTCGTGGCGCACGGCCGCGCCGTCGGCCTCGGCCAGTGCAGCCTTGACCGAATTCACCTTGGCCCCGAGTCGGGGACCGAGTACCCGGAAGTTCGGCACGACTGTCCAGTGCACCAGGCCGCTCAGCGCCTCGATCTCCTCGAGCGCCTTGACGTTGAGCTCCTCGGCGATCTCTTGACGCACCTCGTCGCTGAGCAGCACGCCGGGATGCAGGAGCAGTGCCCGACGCAGGGGTTGGCGTACCTTGACGCCGGCATCGGTCCGTGCGGCGCGTCCGAGGCCGACCAGGCGTCGAGCGGCAGCCATCTCCCCGGCCAGCTCGGCTGGCGGCGACTCGCCCACGGTGGGCCAGTCGGCGGCATGGACAGAGTTGCCTCCGGTCAGCCGGGTCCACAACTCGTCGGCCAAGAAGGGGCAGAACGGTGCCAGGAGCTCGGAGACCACCACGAGGCAGTGGTGCAGGGTGGCGTGGGCAGCGGTCTGGGAAGCCCGCCAGAAGCGGGGTCGAGAGCGGCGAACATACCAGTTGGAGAGGTCATCGACGAAGGTGGCGAGCCGCGTGGTGGCGCCGAGGGCGTCGAAGCCCTCGAGGGCAGCGGTGACCTCTGCGACGGTGACGTCCAGCTCGGCGAGGACCCATCGGTCGAGAACGTGGGATGGTGCGCTCGATCCGATGGTGTCGCTCGCCGGTTCGTAGTCCTCGAGGTCGGCATAGGTGGCGAAGAAGGAGAAGACGTTCCAGAGGGTCAGGAGCGTCTGTCGCGTCGCCTCACGGATCCCGTCCTCGGACACTCTTCGGGGGGTCCACGGCTGACCGGCGGAGAAGAAGTACCAACGCAGGGCGTCCGCGCCCACCGTGTCGAACACGGAGGTGGGATCGATGACGTTGCCCCGCGACTTCGACATTTTCTGGCCTTCGCCGTCCACGATGAGGCCCAGGCAGACCACATTGCGGTAGGGCGTGGAATCGAACACGAGCGTGTTGACGGCCAACAGCGAGTAGAACCAGCCGCGGGTCTGATCGATCGCCTCGCAGATGAAGTCGGCCGGGAACGAGGTGGCGAACGCCTCCTCGCCGTCGAAGGGGTAGTGGAACTGTGCCGACGGCATCGCACCCGAGTCGAACCAGGCGTCGAGGACGGGCGTCAGGCGTCGGGCGGTCCCGGCGCATCGGTCGGTCGGGCACGACAGCTCGACGTTGTCCACGTCCGGTCGGTGCGGGTCGAGCTCGGACAGTTCGGTTCCGGCCAACTCGGCGAGCTCGCTCATGGACCCCACGCAGGTGTCGTGTCCGGCCGGGCAGCGCCAGATGGGCAAGGGAGTGCCCCAGTAGCGGTCTCGCGACAGAGCCCAGTCGACATTGCCCTCCAGCCACTTGCCGAAGCGCCCGTGCTTGATGTGCTCGGGGTACCAGGCGATGTCCTCGTTCTGGGCCATCAGGTCACCTCGCCGGTCGGCAGTCCGAACGAACCACGAGGTCTTGGCCCAGTAGATCAGTGGGGTCGAGCAACGCCAGCAGTGGGGGTAGGCGTGCACATGCTCCTGTTCGCGCACCAGCAGACCCCGTCGGGTGAGGTCGTCGATGATGCCGCGGTCGGCTTGTCGTACCGGGGTGCCCGCCCAGGGCCCGATGCGCTCGTCGAAGTTCCCGTCGGGCCCGACGGGATTGAGGACGGGCAGACCCTCGGCGCGCCCCACGGCGGCGTCGTCCTCGCCGAATGCCGGCGCCAGATGGACCAAGCCGGAGCCCTCCTCCGTGCTGACCCAGTCAGCTGACCACACCCGCTCGGCCCGGTCCCGGTCGCCACCGGCGAGCTCCAGCAGCTCGAAGGGGCGCTGGTAACGCCGGCCCACCAGGTCCGACGAGCTCAAGGTGGCGACCACGTCGTAAGGGGCACCGGCGCCGAAGAACCGCTCAGCGGCGGCTTGCGCCATGACCAGATCTCGGCCCTCGGGCTGGTGGACGCGGACGTAGGAGATGTCGGGTCCCACGGCGACGGCCACGTTGGAGACGAGCGTCCACGGTGTTGTCGTCCACACCAGAAGGTCGGCGTCGTCGTCGACGAGGGGGAAGCGCACGTAGATCGAGGGGTCGGCCACTTGCCGGTACACGTCGGGCTGGCCCATCTCGTGCGATGACAGAGCCGTGCCACACCGGGGGCAGTAAGGGGTGACCCGGTGGCCCTCGTAGAGCAGGTCTCTTTCCCAGAGTTGTTTGACCAGCCACCACACGGACTCGATGTAGTCCCGGGAGAGGGTCCAGTAGGCGTCGTCGGTATCGATCCACGAACCGGCCCGCCGGGTCAGGATGACGAAGTCCTCGACGTATCGGGAGACCGAAGCCCGGCATCGGGCATTGAACTCGGCGATGCCGTAGGCCTCGATCTCGGTCTTGGAGCGCAATCCCAGCTCCTTCTCCACCTCCAGCTCCACGGGCAGCCCGTGACAGTCCCAACCGCCCTTGCGGGGGACCTGATAGCCCCGCATGGTCTGGAAACGGGGGTAGAGGTCCTTGAAGACCCGGGGCCAGACGTGGTGCAGGCCCGGCCGGCCGTTGGCGGTGGGCGGGCCCTCGTAGAAGATCCAGGGCTTCGCGTCCTTGCGCCGGCGCCGGACCTGGCCGACGACGTCGTTGGCGTCCCAGCGCGCCAGCACCCGGGCCTCGAGAGAGACCAGATCGAGTGGCTCGACACGACCGAATGGCATCCGGCCAGGGTAGGGGAGCGGCGACGTCTGCGAACGTTGGCCGCGTCGCACTACGGTGGCTCGGTGGTGGACGAGCTGTTCGAGATGGACGGGGACGACCGTGTCGTCCTGCGGCTGCACGTGCAGCCCGGTGCCGGTCGTTCGGAGTTGGTCGGCCGTCATGGTGACGCGGTGAAGGTGCGGGTTGCCGCCCCCCCGGAAGGAGGCCGGGCCAACGACGCGTGTCGACGGCTGTTGGCCGAGGTCTTCGAGATCAAGGAGTCAGCCGTCGTCATCGTGGCAGGGGAGACCAGCCGGACCAAGCGCGTCGCGCTGATGGGCGCCGAACCGGCGGCAGTGCGGGCCCGGCTCGATCGGGTTCTCGGGGCCGGCTCGGCCCGGACGTCGTCTGATCGCCATGGGCCGGCGCCGCATTCGCCACGACCCTGAGGGCGCCGGGCCGTGAGCCCCGACGCGCCCGTCCACTCGGCGGGCCTCGTTGCCGCCGTCAATCACGACCGCTAGCCTCGGCGGCTCCTCAGCCGCAGGGAGGCCAGGAATGACCAGAGCAACCAAGGCCGGCGCCGCCGGTTCGACGACCAAGACCACCGCTCCCCCGAAGTCGGAGAAGGCCGCCAAGAGAACCGTCAAGGCCAAGAGCTCCGGGCCCGGGGCGTCTGCCGCGGGTGAGGCGAAGGTGTCCAAGCCCGGAGACCGCTTCGTCGAGGCGCAGCGCAAGCAGCTGCTGGCCGAGCGGGAGGCTTACACCAAATCGGCCACCACACTGCGAGCCGAAGCCGACCAGCTGGCCCAGGACCGGGAGCCGGGCGATGTCCAGTTCGACGAGGAATCGGGCCAGGGCGACTCCATGAACGTCGAGCGTGAGCGGGATCTGGCCCTGTCGGCCCAAGCCATGGCTTCCGTCGAGGAGATCGACGTGGCTCTCGAGAGGATCGACAAGGGGACCTACGGGGTCTGCGAGCGTTGCGGTCAGCCGATTCCCAAGGAGCGGCTGAAGGCACTGCCGCACGCCTCCCTGTGCGTCCGATGCAAGAGCGGAGGCCTCAGCCGTCGCTGACCGTGCCTCGGCGGCTCGTCGATGGGTCCTCATGGCCGCGGTGGCGGCCACGGTGGTGGCTCTGGACCAGTCGACCAAGTGGTGGGCACTGGCGGCACTGGACCGGGCCAGGACCGTCGACGTCATCGGGACCCTTCGGCTGCGCCTCGTATTCAACAGGGGAGCCGCGTTCGGGCTGGGTTCTCGCTTCGCCCCTCTCCTCGCCATCCTCGCCGTGGTCGTGGTGGTCGTCCTGGTGCGGGAAGGCGGTGCCCTGCAGGGCCGCACCGCCCGCATCAGCACGGGTCTGGTCCTCGGGGGTGCACTCGGCAATCTGAGCGATCGGCTGTTCCGGGACGGAGGAGGGTTTCTCGGAGGCGCCGTGGTCGATTTCATCGACGTCCAGTGGTGGCCGGTGTTCAACGTGGCCGACTCGGCGATCACCATCGGTGCCGCCCTGCTGGCGTACGCCGCCTGGCGGGACCCCGGGCTCCAGGAGCCCGCCAACCCGACCGCAGCCGGAGTCGGGCGGTGAAGGAGCGAATTCCCGACGCGCTCGACGGTGTACGCATCGACCGGGTGATAGCCCTCCTGACCGGGCTGCCGCGCTCGACGGTGGCTGAGCTGCTGGAGGGTGGTGCCGTGCGCCTCTCCGGTCGGACCGTCACCACCCGGTCGACGCGCGTGCACACCGGCGGCGAGGTCGATGTCGAAGTACCGCAGACGGCGCCGGTGTCGGCCATCCCGGCTCCGGACGTGGACGTCGAGGTCGTCTACGCCGACGCCGATGTCATCGTGGTGGACAAGGCACCGGGAATGGTCGTGCATCCCGGCGCCGGAAATCCCCGTGGCACCCTCGTCCAGGCCCTGCTGGCCCGCTACCCCGAGCTCGAAGGCGTGGGCCAACCGGGACGGCCAGGTGTCGTCCACCGCCTGGACAAGGGGACCTCGGGACTGCTCGTCGTCGCCCGGTCCTCCCGCGCCTATGCCTCCTTGGTCGCCCAACTCGGCCGCCGAACGGTGGGCCGGACCTATCTGGCGCTGGTGTGGGGCTGTCCCGAGCCGGCCAAAGGGCTGGTCGACGCTCCCATTGGCCGTTCTCGGCGCGAGCCGACCCGCATGTCCGTGTCGAGCCGCGGCCGAGAGGCTCGCACCGGCTACGAGGTCCGTCACTGCTTCCGGTCGCCGGTGGCGGCCGCCTTGGTGGCATGCCGGCTGGAAACGGGGCGCACTCATCAGATCCGGGTGCACCTCAGTGCCATCGGGCACCCGGTCGTGGGAGATGCCCGGTACGGCGGAGGGCGGAATGCGTCGGGCCTCTCCGACGAGGCGACCAGCTCCGGCCAACTCGCATGTGGCCGCCCGTTCCTCCACGCCGAGCGGCTTTCCTTCGACCACCCGGCGACCGGCGACCGGCTCAGTTTCGTCTCGGAACTTCCTGGCGACCTGCGAGAGGTGCTCGAGAAGCTGTCATGAACCCGGCAGCCGCGTGGTCATCGGCGGCCGGGCCGGGGGAGGGCGGCGAGGTGCCGAGGGCGCGGGCCACGCAATCCTGGAGTGTGAACGAGTCGAGGTGGCGGCGCATGTGGTCGCCGACGTCGGCCCACATGGACAGGAGGACGCACTGTCCCTCGTGGTCGCAGGCGCCGTCCTCGTGGGGCCGGCCGAAATCCCCGGCCACGATGGGCCCGTCGACGGCGCTCACGATCTCCCCCAGGGTGATCTCGGCCGGGGCCCGGGCCAGTACGTAGCCTCCTCCGACACCCCGCTTCGAACGAACCAGGCCCGCACCCTTGAGCGCCAGCAGAATCTGCTCGAGGTAGGGCTGGGGCAGTCCGGTCCGCTCGGCGATGTCGCGCACCGACGTCGGCGCGCGACCCTGCGCCTGGTGCAAGGCAAGGGAAAGTAGAGCCCTGGCGGCGTAGTCACCCCGGGTCGACACTTTCACGGGCTCCATGGTATGGGCGGTCATTCGTCAGTGGTCGATGTGCACCACAGCTACCAGGGTGGTGGACTAGGGGGATGGGTCCGCAGCAGGCGAATCGGCCGGAGGTCGAGCCGCTGGTTCCCGACTACGCCGGGGCCTGTTTGAGCAACGTGGTCCCGGTGATGTTGGAGCGGGTGAGGCCAGTGCCGGCGTGGATGCCGGCCGTCGTCGCCGACGCCGCCCAGGTAGTGCTCCTGGTGGTCGACGGCCTGGGCTTCGATCAGCTCAGCAGCCGCCACCATCTGGCCCCGACCCTGGTCGGCATGCAGGGGGGGGCCATCTCCACGGTGGCGCCCTCGACCACCGCCACTGCCCTCAGCTCGCTCGCTCTCGGCTGCCCTCCGGGAGAGCACGGCGTCGTGGGGTATCGCATCAACGTGGGGGGTGATGTTCTCAACGTATTGCGGTGGCAGACACGCAACGGCGACGCCCGAGAGGTCATCCGCCCGGACGAGATCCAGGGCCGACCAGCCTTCGGAGGACGCCAGCCGGCGGTGGTGACCCGGGCCGAGTTCTCCGGGAGCGGATTCACCGCAGCCCATATGCCAGATGTGCGGTTTCACGGTTGGCGGGTGACGTCGACCATGGTCACGGCGATAGGGCGGCTGCTGCGGGCGGGCGAGAGCTTTGTCTATGCCTACTACGACGGCGTCGACAAGGTGGCGCACGAATTCGGGCTGGGCGAGCACTACGACGCCGAGCTCGTGGCCACTGATCGGCTGGTCGACGACATTGCGTCGGTACTGCCGTCGGGTGCCGTCCTCGTCATCACCTCCGACCACGGCCAGGTGCAGGTGGGTGACGCGGTGGTGCCTGTCCACGACGACGTGATGGTCAACGTCGAGCTGCTGTCAGGCGAGGGTCGGTTCCGGTGGCTCCACGCCCGGCCCGGCCGCACCGGCGACCTGGTCGATGCGGCTCGAGAGCGGCACGGCTCCCAGGCCTGGGTCCGTACCCGCCATGAGGTGATCGCTGACGAGTGGTTCGGGCCCAAGGTCAGTGACGCCGCCGCCAGCCGCTTCGGCGACGTGGTCCTCGCCGCCCATGCACCGGTTGCCTTTGCCGATCCCCTTGATACCGGTCCCTATCGCCTCCAATCCCGGCACGGATCTCTCACTGCCGACGAGATGCGCGTGCCTCTCCTGGCCTACCAGGCATAGCTCGGCCAGGATCGGGGAGGATCGCAGAGTGACCGACGGTGCCGATCTCCATCCCAGCCCCAGTCCCGAACCCGTCACCGGGGATGGCGCGCCGCTGCTCGGCCACGACCCCCCGGGAGAAGCCGAAGCCGGGAAGGGTGAGGGCGTCGAGGTCGCCACCGAGAACGTCGAGCAGCCGGCCAAGCTGCTCCGCATCGGCTCCATGATCAAGCATCTGCTGGACGAGGTGCGCCACGCGCCTCTCGATGAAGCCAGTCGGGGCCGGCTCAAGTCCATCTACGACACATCAGTCAAGGAGTTGTCCCAGGGCCTGTCCGGTGATCTGCGATCCGAGCTCGACCGCCTGACCCTGCCGCTCGAGGGGCCGACACCGAGCGACGCCGAGCTCCGTATCGCCCAGGCCCAGCTCGTGGGCTGGCTCGAGGGTCTCTTCCACGGCATCCAGGCCACACTGTTCGCCCAGCAGATGGCGGCTCGGGCCCAGCTCGAGGAGATGATGCAACAGCGTGGCCTTCCCGCCCCCGGTGGCCCCCGCGACCACGCCGGCGGTGCCTACCTGTAACGCCACGCGGTGCCGCCTTCGGCGGCTCATGCTTCTGGCTCCGACAGGGCACGCCTCGCTCCGCTCGACGCCCTGTCGGCTATTCTCTAATGACAGCGATGTAACTCGTCCACAGGTCGGCTGTGGATTGTGGACAAGTACCGGAGGCGTATCGAGTCGTGGCGAGCAGTTTCGCCCACCTTCACACCCATACCGAGTTCTCCATGCTCGACGGCGCCGCCCGAGTGGCCGACGTGGTGGCGGCGGCCGCCGCCGACGGTCAGCCGGCTCTCGCCATCACCGACCACGGCAACATGTACGGCGTCCTCGACTTCTACGCCGAGTGCCGCAAAGTCGGCATCACTCCGGTGGTGGGCAGCGAGGTCTACATGGCGGCAGAGAGCCGCCACGAACGCCCCCGACGAAGAGGGCGCCTTGATGACGGCGGAGGCAACAGCGACGGCGGCGAGAAGCTCTACTACCACCTCACCCTGCTGGCCGAGAACGGTGTCGGGTACCGCAACCTGCTGAAGCTCTCGAGCCGGGCCTACCTCGAGGGGTACTTCTACAAGCCGAGGGTCGACTGGGAGCTCCTGGGTGAGCTGCACGGGGGCATCATTGCCACCACGGGGTGCCTCGGCGGCGTCGTGCTCCAGGCCCTGCTGCGGGGCGACGTGGAGGCGGCGACGGCCAAGGCCGCCCGACTGCAGGACATCTTCGGTCGCGACTCCCTCTTCGTCGAGCTCCAGGACCACGGGCTGGCGGATCAGCGCCGCACCAACCCCGAGCTCATCGATATCGCCCGGCGGATCGGGGCACCGCTGCTGGCCACCAACGACAGTCACTACACCTGTCAAGAGGACTCCGTGGCCCATGATGCCCTGCTGTGCGTCCAGACCGGGAGCACCATCGACGACCCCAACCGATTCAAGTTCGAGAGCGACCAGCACTACCTCAAGTCGGCGGCCGAGATGAGGTCGTTGTTCGCCGAGGTGCCCGACGCCTGCGACAACACCCTGTGGATCGCCGAGCGGGCTGACGTCGAGATCGAGTTCGGCAAGCCGAAGTTGCCGGCATTCCCCTTGCCTCCCGGTTTCGCCGACGACGCCGCCTACCTTCGCCATCTGGCCTACGGGGGTGCGGCGGAGCGGTGGGAGACGCCGCTGCCTCCTGCCGCCGTCGAGCGTCTCGACTACGAGCTGGGCGTCATCGCCGAGATGGGGTTCTCCTCCTACTTCCTCATCGTGTGGGACCTCATCGCCTACGCCCGCCGGCGCGGCATCAGGGTGGGGCCGGGCCGGGGGAGTGCGGCCGGGTGTTGTGTCGCCTACTGCCTGCGGATCACCGATCTCGACCCCTTGCGCTACGACCTGCTCTTCGAGCGCTTCCTGAATCCCGGGCGCATGCAGATGCCCGACATCGACATGGACTTCGACTCCCGCTACCGGGACGAGATGATCCGCTACGCCGCCGACCGCTACGGCCGGGACCGCGTAGCCCAGATCGTCACCTTCTCCACCATCAAGGCCCGGGCGGCAGTGCGAGACGCTGCCCGGGTGCTTGGCTACCCCTATGCGGTGGGGGACAAGGTGGCCAAGGCCATGCCACCACTGGTCATGGGCCGTGACACGCCGCTGTGGGCATGTCTGGCCGAGCATGAGAAGCACGCCGGCGGCTTTCGGGCTGCCTCCGAGCTGCGGGAGATGTACAGCCTCGACGCCGACGCCCGCAAGGTCATCGACGTGGCCAAGGGCCTGGAGGGGCTGCGGCGCCAGGACGGCATCCATGCCGCCGCTGTGGTCATCACCGACGAGCCGCTCACCGAGTACCTGCCTGTCCAACGAAAGCCCGAGGCGGGTGCCGACGTCGAGGACGCTCCTCTCGTCACCCAGTACGAGATGCACGGCGTAGAGGCGCTGGGGCTGCTGAAGATGGACTTCCTCGGCCTGCGCAACCTCGACGTCATCTCCGACACCCTGGTCCTGATCGGCAAGAGCCGGGGCATCGAGCTCGACATCGACAGCATCCCCCTCGACGACGACGCCACCCTCGCCCTTCTGCGCAAGGGGGACTCACTCGGGGTGTTCCAGCTCGAGGGCGGTCCCATGCGCGCATTGATGCGCAGCCTGGCTCCGACCAGCTTCGACGACGTGGCCGCCCTCGTCGCCCTCTACCGCCCGGGGCCCATGGCGGCCAACATGCACAACGACTACGCCGACCGCAAGAACGGCCGCAAGCCCGTCGCCTACCTCCACCCCGACCTGGAGCCGCTGCTGGGCGACACCCAGGGCCTCATGATCTACCAGGAGTCGGTCATGCGGGTCGCCCAGCACTTCGCCGGCTACTCCTTGGCCGAGGCCGACAACCTCCGGAAGGCCTGCGGGAAGAAGATCCGGGCCATGATCGCCGTGGAGCGGGAGAAGTTCGTCGCCGGGTGCGAGGCCAACGGGTACACCACCGAATTGGGCACCGCCCTGTTCGACATCATCGAGCCGTTCGCCGACTATGCCTTCAACAAGAGCCACTCCTACGGCTACGGGTTGGTCGCCTATCAGACCGCCTACCTCAAGGCTCACTACCCGGTCGAGTACCTGGCTGCCCTGCTCACGTCGGTCAAGGACGACCAGGACCGATCGGCGGTCTACCTCAGTGAATGC
>DASZDM010000315.1:0-18224 GCA_035942015.1 Acidimicrobiales bacterium
CTCGGATCGGCTGCGGTCGGGGTGGCGGCGCCGGCGGCTGCGGCTGGGTCGCCCGACTGCTCGCCTGCGTCGACGGGGGAGTCGGCCTGCGGCGACGTCGCCGATGCTTCGGCGTCAGTCCCAGATACCGGCCGGTCGGCCACGTCGGGGCCGGGTCCGTCGCCCGTCGATCCGTTGGTCATCGGCCCCTCACCCGTGGAGGCCTCGTCTGTGGACCCGTTGGTCGACTGTTCGACGCCGTTGCCGGTGGAGGCGGCCGATCCTCTCGACCGCCGGCGGGGCTTGCTCACCGCGCCATCTGCCTCCTGCGTCGCCGACTCGGCCGGGATCACCCCAGCCGTCGTCAGGATGAGATCGACCAGATCGGCCTTTCTGGTCCGGGCGGCAGGCTGTGCCCCCATGGCCCGGGCGATGGCCTGGAGCTCATCACGCTCCTTGCGCTCGAGTACCGATCGCTCGAGGACCGACTCGCTCATTGCGTACCTCGTTGTCTCTGGTGATGGTGCTCTGGATCGGCGGCGGATGCCGTTGTCCGATCCCCGCCTGGACTGGCTGCACGACCGGTTGAAGGGAACGAAGATCAACGCGAGGGACCGGAAGAACCGGCTTCGAAGGGATGCCGTCGCTACCAGCTCCCGGGCGCTGCCCCCGGCGCCTCAGAACGCCTAATCGTCGCTCAGAGTGCGCTCACTCTACCGGGCGATGCAATGACCCATGCTATCGACGAGAAACGTCTACGGCAACAATGCCCAAACCGGACTACTTCGAATCGGGCTGGTAGAAGGGGTTGTCGCCGGCAGCGTGGTCGGTGACGTCGATGACCTCGGTTATCTCGGGAATGCGATCCTCGACGGTCGCCTTGATGCCCTCGGTCAAGGTCAGTTGGGCGAGCCCACACCCCTGACAGCCGCCACCCATGATCATGTAGGCGATCTCGCCCTCTACCCGATCGACGGCGGCAAAGCCTCCGTGGGCGGCCAGCATCGGATTGATCTCACCGTCGAGGAGCTGTTGGAGCCGTTCCTCGACGCCTCCCTCGAGGGTGACCTTCTCACTCGGCGCGGCCGAGGGCACGCTGGGGCGCGGGCGGTTGGGGTTTCGCAGCACCAGGCCGGTCGGATCGATGTGATCCAGGGTGGCGCCCCGGAGCTTGGCCACCGACGTGCCGGGCACCAGTACGGCCAGCGCCTCGCTGTAGCCCAGCGCATCCTCTGCGCCGGCCTCGCTCAGCGGCGCGAACGTGAGCTCGTAGAGGTAGTCGGCGGCACCTTCGCCCACCACTTCGACCTGGAGGGCGAGACCGCCATTGTCGGGCTCCGTGGCCAGTGTCTCGAGGATCATGGCTCGGGCCGCATCGGTGACCGTGATCAGCGAGCGCTCCATCTGCGTCGTCTCGGTCGTCACCTGTCCCAGGCTACCGGCGTCGTTGTGACAATCTGGCGTCCCCATGTACGACGCCGTGGTGGTGGGAGCCGGTCCCAACGGTTTGGCCGCATCGATCCGTCTGGCCCAGGCCGGGGCATCGGTCCTCGTGGTGGAGCAGCACGATCAGCCCGGGGGGGGCTGTCGTTCAGCGGAGCTCACCATGCCCGGATTCCTCCACGACGTGTGCTCGGCGGTCCACCCGATGGGCGCCGCCTCGCCCTACCTGGGCAGCCTGTCGCTGGCCGACCATGGACTGCGGTGGCTGCAGCCCGATGTGCTGCTGGCCCATCCGCTCGACGACGGCTCGGCCGGCGTCTTGTTGCGGGGCGTCGACGACACGGGCCAGGCACTGGACGACCCCGGCTGGCGCCGGCTGCTCGGGCCACTGGTGGAGCACTGGGACGACGTCCTCGACTCCGTCCTGGCACCGGTCCTGCGGGTTCCCCGCCACCCCGTGTCCATGGGTCGATTCGGACTGCGGGCGTTGTGGCCGGCGACGGTGCTGGCCTCGAGGGTGCTCGCCAACGACCGCTCCCAGGCCCTCTTCGCCGGCATCGCCGCCCACTCCGTCAACGCCCTGGAGCGGCCCCTCACCTCGGCCGCGGGCGTTCTGTTGGCCGGGGCTGGCCATGCCGCCGGGTGGCCGGTGGCCGCCGGCGGATCGCAACGCATCGTCGACGCCCTGGTGTCCACCCTGCGCCGGCTGGGAGGACAGGTCGAGACGGGCCGGCGAATTCGCACGTTGGACGACCTTCCGGCGACCCGGACCGTGCTGTTCGACACGACGCCGAGAGATCTGCTCGCCGTGGCCGGTGCCCGGTTCACCCCGAGGTACCGCCGGCGACTGGGCCGGTATCGTCACGCCCCCGGTTCGTTCAAGATCGACTACGCCCTGTCCGGCCCGGTCCCCTGGACGGCCGAGGAGTGCCGGCGGGCGGGCACCGTCCACGTGGGCGGCACCCTGGCCGAGGTGGCCTCCGCCGAAGCCGACGTGGCCGAGGGCCGCCATCCGAAGCGCCCCTTCGTCCTTGTCGCCCAACAGTCGCTGGTCGACCCCGGTCGGGCACCGGCCGGCCAGCACACCCTGTGGGCCTACTGTCACGTGCCGGCCGGATCCATGCTCGACATGACAGGCGCACTCGAGGCCCAGCTCGAGCGCTTCGCCCCCGGCTTCTCCGAGCTCGTCCTGGCCCGCACCGTGAGCACCGCCGGCCAGTTGGAGGCCTACAACCCCAACTGCATCGGAGGCGACATCGCCGGAGGGGCCACCGATGGGCTTCAGCTCTTGTTCCGTCCGATCGCGTCCGCCCATCCCCATCGCACCCCGGCGCCCGACATCTTCTTGTGCTCGGCCTCCACCGCGCCGGGAGGGGGCGTCCACGGCATGTGCGGGTTCTGGGCTGCCGAGGAAGCCCTGCGCTTCCTCGGACGACGCTCGTAGGCTGATGGTCATGGCCGTGGTCGCCGCCCACCCGTCGGGCCTGCTTTCGTTCATCCGCTACGCCTTCATGCCCAACCACCTGGGCTACTGCGGGGGCAACTCCCAAGAGGTCCTCTTCGAGCACGCCGCCGCCGGGCAGTCCGATCAGCGCCTGGCGCCCCTGCTGGCCAAGTTCACCGGCGCTCTGCCGTACCTGCAGACGATCGCCGCCGCCCATCACCTCCGAGATCCCTTCGACGAGCGCGTGGTCGAGGCCTACTGGTTGGGTAACGAGCTCCTCGACGGAGTGGAGGCATCTGCGCTCTACCGTTCACTCGACGAGCGATTCGGCCGACAGCTCACCGGAGCCACCCGGGAGCAGGTGTTGCGCAAGCCGCCCCAGGGTGCTCGTCCTCATCACTTGTTCCATGTCCTCGACGTGTACCGCCACCTCGAACACGAGGGCATCGCCATGGCCACCATGGAGAACTGTCGCATCAGCTGGGGCCAGGTGACTTCGATCGAAGGTGCCGAACTGCTGGTGCGCCGCCAGCCACTGGTCCTCACCGGGGACACACTGGCCCTGGGCGAGGCCGTCGACACCCGCGTGCTGCGGTCGATCTCGGATCGGGGCTTCGCCGACGATGTGACCGTCGGCGACTGGGTGAGCGTCCACTGGGGCTGGACCTGCGAGATCCTCGACGAACGCAAGCTGCGCAACCTGCGCCGGTGGTCCACGCACCACCTGACGCTGGCGAATCAGACCCTCTAGGCGGCGCGGAGGCTGACGGCCGGAACGCCTCCCCTCTTTTCGTTGCGTCTCCCTCGGGTTTTGGTGGGAGAATGTCGGTATGGCTACACGTGGCGATCGGCCTCGACGGGAGCGCCCCCTTCGGGCCAACCGGGTTCGGCCGGCGGCGAGCCCGCCGCCACCGAGGGGCGGCACCTCGGCGTTGGGATCCGAGCTCAAGGCGTTACGGGCTCGCCTGGGTGGCTACGGCGACAACCTTCCGACCACACCTGGTGAGTGGCACGCGGCGGCGTGGGACTACGACCAGGCCCTGGTGCTGGCGGCCGAGGCGCTCGGGGTGCCCCATCCCGAACCCGACATGGTCCTGGGCCGGCGCCGCCTCACCATCACCGAGAAGAACAGCATCGAGAAGGGTCTGGCCTCTCGGGGCATCGACCTGGGGCAGGCGCCCTCGCTGCCTCCCGGCCGCGCCTGATCCGTTTCGCCTCCGCAAACCCTCCTGTCGGACCGGGACGGGACCGGTAGAATCGGCCCAGCGACCACGTCGCATTCCCCCGCCCCCCCCGACACATTGAGGACCGAATGAAGAACCTGTTGAAGAAGCTGTCCGGAGCCGACCGTCCCGATCGCCGTGCGGCGTGGGAGCAGGAGGCGGCCGACAGGATCAAGGAAGTCGGTAGTGAGGCGCCGCCCGAGGCTTCCGGGGCAGCGTGGGCCAACCCGGCCCCTGAAACCACCGACGCTCCCACCGGTCGCCGTCTCACCGTTCAGGAGCGGGTGGCCGCCCGCGAGCTGCAGAACCGGTAGAAGGCACCTGGCCCACGGTCGGTCGAATCACCAGGACCACGCCGTCGCGGACCGCGACCGTGGCCGTGTCGCCGATCATCTCGTTGCTCACGCCCCTGGTGGAGGCGGGCCGAAGTTCCTCGTCCGTCAGGGCGAAGCGCAACCCCTCGGTCCGCACTCCCCGGGCGGGACCGCCGACGGCCAGGAGGGTGACCAGCTCACCGGCTCGTCCATCGAGGACGACGTTCCGCTGCGGGCTGACCACGGCCAGGCGGGCCGTTCCCATCCACGCCTCGACGGCCATGTCGGCCAGCTCGGGCCCGGCCAGGGCCAGGACATTGGCCACGAGATGGTCGAGGCGCCCTCCATGGCCGCCGACCACCACGACGCGGTCCGCGCCCCACGACCGGGCGGCGAGGAGCGCCAGTTCGAGGTCGGTGAAGTCCTTGGCCACCGGGTGGCGATCGAGACGACAGCCCGCGGCCACCGCAGCGGCCAGAATCTCGGCCGCCACCGAGTCGAAGTCGCCGACGGCCAGGTCGGCCTGCAGGCCCAGCAGCGCAGCTTGGGCGAGGCCCGAGTCGGCGGCCACGACGTACGCACCCGAAGGAAGGCATGGAGCGATGGCAGGGTCGACCGGCTCGCCGCCGGTCAGTACGATGGCGACGCGTGCCGGGCCCTCCATCTGTCTCGGCGAGGCTAGCGCAGGCACTCGGCGCGCCGTCCGCTACCGTCGTACACGTAGATCGCGCTTTTCCTCGATTGACTGCCCGAGCGACCGACGCCAGGAGGATTTGGCCGTGAGCATGAAGGTTTGGATCGACCAGGATCTCTGCACCGGTGACGGCCTCTGTGCCGAGATCGCCCCGGACATCTTCTTCGGCAAGGACGACGGCCTTTTCTACGTCAAGGAGGAGTCGTCGAACTTCGGCGAGACGAAGCTCTTCGACGGAGAGGCGCAGCCGGCCAGCGCCGAGGGCACCGCCCGTATCCCTGACGGCGGCATCGACCGGACTATCGAGGCGGCCGAGGAGTGCCCCGGGGAGTGCATCTTCATCGAACCGGAGTGAGGGTGCTGCCGGCCAACCGTTGGCCCTCCCGCAGTTCCGGCCGATCAGAACCGGGTTACCCTTCACTCTGGTGACTGAGGACCGTCGACCGTTGGCCGTGGTCGACATCGACGGTGTGCTCGCCAATGTCGGTCACCGGCTGCACTTTCTGGACCGGCGCCCCAAGGACTGGAAGGGCTTCTTCGCCGCAGCCCGGGTCGATCCCTCCCACGCCGAAGGCCTCGCCCTCGTCGAGGACCTGCGTGCCGACCACGACATCGTGCTGCTCACCGGCCGGCCGGAGCACTGCCGGGCCGACACCGAGGCATGGCTCGACGAACACGATGTGGGGCACGAGTTGTTGGTGATGCGCCAGGCGGGAAATCACCGGCCGGCCGCCGAAGTGAAGGTAGGCCTCCTCGGGGTGCTGGCCGGGGATCGAACGGTTGCGGTCGTCGTCGACGATGACGAGGCGGTGATCGAGGCGGCAAAAGCCGCCGGCTACCCCGTTCGCCTGGCCCACTGGGGACGGCCCAGCGATACTCTGCGTCGCGCCCAGGAGGTCGAGGGCCGTACCTGAGGGCCCGGCGCAAGCCCTGAGCCCGGCAAAGGCCCTGAGGGCCCGGCTCGATCGGCGCCCGACTACTCCGGTAGTTGACCGATGGCCAGAATCGGCTGTTCGGAGACGACGACGCCGGGCTCGGCCTCCTCGGTGATGGCCACGGCCACCATCTGCTCAGGCACCTCGAAGGGGACCACCTCGGGATCGGGCCCGAGCAGCCCAAGGGAGACCAACCGGTCGCCCACATCGCCCCAGAGCTGGTACGTCTGACCTTCCTCCAGACGCGGCAGGTCCGACCCCCACAGGTAACCCACGCCTTCCTCGGTCACCACCGCCTGGGTGTCGGCTCGACCGTCGAAGGACTGCAGCCGGATCCTCTCGGAGTCGGGCGAGGCCTCGGCCACCTGGTAAGCCCGTTCCAGGGCGTCGACGGCCAGAAGTCCGGCCATCTCGTCGAGGCGCCTGTCCTGGTTGGCGATCTGGACGCCGAGCACGACGATGACGGCGGCGGCGGCGGCCATGACGGCGCCGGCGGCACGGGTCTGCCAGCTGCGGCGGCGGACGAGGTCGGCGCTCACCACCGACCGGGCGGCGCCGGGGGCGGCCGAAGGAAGGAAGGGAGGGGCGGGCGGCCCTTCCATGTCGGGCGCTTTGCCCTCGAGGGTGGCGGCGATGCGATCCCACACCCCCTCGGGAGCAGGGGCACCGGAATGGGCCAGCAGGGCGGCCACCTCCCGGAACTCCTCGGCCTCGGCCCGACAGCGGGCACAGAGGGGCAGGTGGCGCTCGAGCATGTCCCGCTCGTCACGGTCGACGGCGTCCAGGGCGTAGGCGCCCAGGAGTTCCTCGAGCTGGGGATGAGCGAGGTGGGTCCTCATGCCGGCCCTCCTACCCCGGCGTCGGCCAGACCTCCCCGCATCCGCCGTAGGCCGGCGCGAATGCGGCTCTTGACCGTGCCCTCGGGCTGCTCGAGCAGCACCGCCACCTCGCGGTAGGTATGTCCGCCGAGGTAGGCCAGCTCGATGGCCCGGCGCTCGTCGAGGGGCAATACGGCGATGGCCTCCCGAACGTGGTCGGCGATGGCCAGGTCCCAGACCTCACGTTCGATGTCGTAGCCGGCTTCCGCCTGCTGGCGGTGCTCCTTCAGCTCCCGATCGCGCCGCGACTGCTCGGAGCGGATCAGGTCCACCGAACGACCGTGGCACTGGGCGAGCAGGTAGGAGCGCAGGGAGCCCCGTTCAGGGTCGAACTTCTCGGGAGTGTCCCAGATGCGCAAGAACACCTCCTGGACCACCTCCTCGGCCAGGGTGTGGTCACCCAGTAGACGCCGGGCAAGGGCGTAGATGGCGCCGGCGTGACGGCGGTAGGCCTCGGCCAGGGCGTCCTGGCGCCACCGGGCGATGGCCACCACCAGGGAGGCATCACTTGCGAGGGTGAGATCACGCCCCTGGCCCATACGTCCGCTGTTCGACACTGTCGTCTCCCCCGGATTGCGCAATGGCGGCGCATCCTCGCTGACCTATGATCTCACACCATGGCCACTACCTTGGAGATCGTCCCTTCCGTGCTCCCCGCCGACTTCTCCCGGCTGGGCGACGAGGCGGTGGCGCTGGAGAAGGCCGGAGTCGACCGCATCCAATGGGATGTGATGGACGGGAACTTCGTGCCGAACCTCACGTTCGGTCCCGACGTGATCGCCGCCGTGCGACCCCACGTCAGCGTCCCTTTCGAGGCCCACCTCATGGTGAACGACCCCGACGAGCTGCTCCCCAAGTACGTCGAGGCCGGCTGCGAGTGGCTACTGGTCCACGCCGAGTCCACGATGCACCTGCATCGCACGCTCACGCGGGTGGCTGAGCTGGGTGCTCGGCCCGCCGTCGCCCTCAACCCCTCCACCCCGGCCGGCGCCGTTCGCCACGTCCTCGACCTGGTCGACATGGTGCTGGTCATGACGGTCAACCCGGGGTTCGGGGGCCAGGCCTACATCGCCTCCATGGAGCCCAAGGTGGCCGAGATCGCCGCCATGGTGGCGGCCAGCGGCCGCGACATCGACATCCAGGTCGACGGGGGCATCAGCCCCTCCACGGTGGCCGGGGCGGCCGCGGCCGGCGCGAACATCCTCGTCGCCGGCAGTGCCCTGTACAAGGATCCCGAAGGTCTCGAGCATGCAGTGTCCGACCTGCGGGCGCGAGGCGAAGCGGCCTACCGCCGCCCCGGCGCCGCCGCCTAGGAGTCAGGGGGCGCTGGCCCGCACCCGGTGAAGGGCGATGAGGCTGCCGGCCAGCATGACCTCGACCTGGCGGGACGTGAGCCGGTGCTGGACGGCGAAGGTTCCGCCCTTGGTCCGGTTCTCCACCAACAGCGGGGTGCTGGCTCCCACCCGCTCAGCTACCTCGGCCAGGTGCAATTCGTCGCCGGCATCGATGGTGTCGTAGTCGGCCGGGTCGTCGAAGGTGAGCGCCAGCACACCGAAGTTGACCAGGTTCTGCCGGTGGATGCGGGCAAAGGACCGGGCAATGACCGCCCGTAGTCCCAGATAGCGCGGTGCCAGCGCGGCATGCTCGCGGCTCGACCCCTGCCCGTAGTTGTCGCCTGCGACCAACAGGTGCCCTCCGGTCGCCTTGCAGGCCAGTGCCCGGCTGCTGTAGGTCTCGTCGACCTGCCAGAAGGCGAAGTCGGCGATGGCCGGGATGTTGCTGCGGAAGGGCAGCACCTGAGCGCCCGCCGGGAGGATCTCGTCGGTCGAGACGTCGTCGCCCATCTTCAGCAGCACCGGACCGGCGATCTGCTCGGGCAGGGCGTCGAAGTCGGGCAGGGATGCGACGTTGGGGCCCTTCACCAGCTGCACGGCCAGGTTCTCCTCCCCGGGAAGGGGCGGCACCAGCATCGCCGTGTTGACGTAGCTCTTGACCGGCGGCACGTAGCGGGGATAGGGCATGTCCAGGTCCCGAGGATCGGTGATCACGCCGGTCAGGGCCGATGCGGTGGCCGTCTCCGGGCTGCACAGGTAGACCTTGTCCTCCTTGGTCCCGGATCGGCCCGGGAAGTTTCGGGGCATGGTCCGCAGGCTGATCTCGTCGGTGGCCGGGGCCTGGCCCATGCCGATGCAACCCATGCAGCCCGACTGGTGGAGCCGGGCACCGGCGGCCACGAGATCGAGCAGGTAGCCCTCGCCGGCCAGGGTCTCCAGCGTCTGGCGGGACGCAGGATTGACGTCGAAGCTGACCCGATCATGTGTCTGGCGGCCCTTGACCATCATGGCCGGCACGGCCAGGTCGCGCAGCCCAGGGTTGGCCGAGGAGCCGAGCACAACCTGGCCGATGGGCAGGCCGGCCACCTCGCGAACGCGAACCACATTGCCGGGACTGGAAGGCTTGGCGATCAGCGGCTCGAGGGTGGAGAGGTCGATCTCCTCTTCGATGTCATACTCGGCGCCGGGGTCAGCCACCAGCTCGACCCAGTCGCCACCGCGCCCCTCTGACTCGAGGAAGCGACGAACCTCCCCGTCGCTGGGAAAGACGGTGGAGGTGGCGCCCAACTCGGCACCCATGTTGGCAATGACATGGCGGTCCATGGCGCTGAGGCCGGCCAGACCGGGCCCGAAGTACTCGAGAATGCGTCCCCGCCCGCCAGATACGCCGTGGCGCCGCAGCATCTCGAGGATCACGTCCTTGGCGCTGACCCAATCGGGCAGCTCGCCCACCAGGCGCACGCCCCAGACCTGGGGCATGGTGGTGTAGAAGGGCTGGCCGGCCATGGCCATGGCCACCTCCAGGCCACCGGCACCGACGGCCAGCATGCCGATGGCGCCCGCCGCAGGGGTATGGCTGTCGGAGCCGAGCATGGTCTTGCCGGGGATGCCGAAGCGCTGCTGGTGCACCGGATGGCTCACGCCGTTGCCCGGCTTGGAGTACCACAGGCCGAAGCGCTGGGCGGCACTACGCAGGAAGAGATGGTCGTCGGCGTTCTTGAAGTCGGCCTGGAGCAGGTTGTGGTCGACGTACTGGATCGAGACCTCGGTGCGCACGCGGGGCAGGTCCATGGCCTCGAGCTCGAGCATGACCATGGTCCCGGTGGCATCCTGGGTCAGCGTCTGGTCGATTCGCAGCCCGACTTCCCGGCCCGGGGTCATCTCTCCCTCGACCAGGTGGTCGGCGATCAACTTCTGGGCCACATTGCGCGTCATCCCGGCACGCTACCGGCTCCCTTCGCTCGCCCGAAAAGCATGGCGCCGCCTCCGCCGCACTGTCTACTGCTCCGACAGGGCAGGCCTCGCTTCGCTCGGCGCCCTTTCGGTGAACCGGCAGAGGGCGTTGACCAGGCGGAGCTGGTCAGTCGTGCGACAGGGCGTGTGGAGCAGCGCCGGGTTGCACACCACGACGGCCAATGCCCGTGCCCTCGACACGGCCACGTTGAGACGATTGAGGCTGAACAGGAAGTCGACGCCTCGAGGCACGTCGGCGGCGGTGGAGGCGGCCATGGAGTAGATCACCACCGGCGCCTCCTGGCCCTGGAAGCGGTCGACGGTGCCCACCCGGGCACCCCCGGGCAACACCGCCGACAACCGGGCCACCTGCGCGTTGTAGGGAGAGATGACCAGCACGTCGTCGAGGCGGAGCGGTCGCTCCCGGCCTTGGTGGTCGGTATAGCTGCGACCTATCAGGGCCCCGACCGCGCCGGCCACCACCTCGGCTTCCTCGGTGGATGCCGTGCGGTTGCCCTCAGCGGCCACCGGAAGCCAGCGAAGCCCGGCACCGCTCACCACCGGGCCGTCACCTACTCGTTGGCGGGCACACGCCCGGTCGGCGCCGAGGCGACCGTCGTACGCCACCTCTGAGACGAAATGGCACACCTCTGGGTGCATGCGGTAACTGCGGTCGAGGAACAGGCCCCGGGAGGGGGCAACGGTGGCGGCGCCGGCCAAGACATGGCCGAGGGCCGACACCTCGGCGCCGGGAGGATGCACGCCCTTGGACGGCTGGGCCAGCTGCTGGGGGTCGCCCAGCAACACCAGGTCGACGGCGGCGCCCGACATGGCCACCACGTTGGCGAGCGGCACCTGGCCGGCTTCGTCGACCACCAGGAGGTCGAGGGCGCCGACCAGATCCTTACGCGCCATCAGCCAGCAGGTGCCGGCCACCACGTCGACGGCGCCGGCGGCGAGGGCCACGGCCACCTCGGCGGATGCGTGGGCCTGGACGACCCGGGGAGAGCCCACGACGTCGGCCGGACGGTCGGTCCGCTGCAGCGCGGTCAGCTCCACCCCCTCCTGGTCGGCTCGGCAACAGACCGCCTCCAGCAGGTTGGCGATGGCCCGATGGCTGGGGCCGCTCACGCCCACCCGCCGGCCATGGCGCACGGCATCGACGATGACGCCGGCTCCGGTCGAGGTCTTGCCCGAGCCGGGGGGGCCCTGGACGGCCAAGCAGCCGCCGGCGAGGGCTGGCACCAGGCGCCGGGCAGCGTCCGCACCGGACTCACCTCCACGGGCCAGTGGGAGGCCAGGCAGTTGCCCGGCGATCGCCGGGGGCCGTCGGGCCAACAGATCGAGGACAGCGCGGTGGCGGCCGGAGAGGGTCGGCCCTTGGCCGAGCTCGGGATCGATCACATGCTCGGCCACCCGGGCGATGGCATCACGCAACGCAGTGGTGCCGATGGGCTTGGCCGGGACGAGGGCGCGCGGGTGGGGAGCGGGCGAGTTCAGTCCCCGTCTGAGATCGACAGTGCCACTCAGGCAGTCGGTGGCCTCTACCCTGCCCGCCGACTTCTCCGTCGCCGGGTCGAGGGGATCGTCACCTTCTGTCAGTTTGTGCTCCTGGGGAGGAAAGCGATAGCGGTGGACCACGGAGCGCTTCACCCGAGCGACCTCGCCGAGGTAGGTCAGACCGGAGATGGCCTCGTGGTCGTCGCCCAGCTCCTCCTCGGACCGGCCTCGGCGGTCGTACCATGCCCACCACTCGGAGCGGACCTCGCGGCGGTGGTAGTCGAGCAGCTGGGCCAGCAGCACCCGGGCCTGCTGATCGGCGTCGCGGTCGCCCGCGTCGCCGGGCACGTCGGCGGTGAGCCTGGCCGCCAACCTGGCCGTCTCCTCCTCGACTGCGGCCTGGGCCGGTGACGGGAGCCCATCGCCGGCCGCCGGGCGGGCGGGATCGTTCCCTGTAAGGGCGACGAGCTCGGCCCGCCGGTCCTCCAGCCAGTTGCGCAGGGCGAGCGTGGAGCGGCAGTCCAGCTCGTTGTAGTCGCGGAGCGCGTCGAGGACGCCCTGGTCACCGCACTCAAGCCAGCCTTCGTAGGCGGTGATGCTCAAGCCCCCGTCGGTGATGTCGCCTCCCCGGGCTCCGAGGTAGAGCGGTTCGAGCTTCTTCAGCCCGTATCCCTCCTGGGACACCCGTACCCCGTGGCGGACCACCCGGTAGAGATCGACGAGCACCTCCCCCCGCAACAGCCGATCGACCTCGGCCTCCCGGGTGGCGTAGCGGCCCATCAGCTTCTTCAGGACTGTGGCCTCGTAGGCGGCGTAGTGGTAGACGTGGAGGTGTGGGTCGGCCGCCAGCCCGGCCATGACCAGATCGACGAAGCCCTCGAAGGCCGCCTTCTCCTCGGCCGGCGTGTGGGCCCAGAACGCCCGGTAGGACGGTGGCGCTCCGGGGGGACCTCCGACCACGCCCCACAGGTACTCGAGGCCGGCGTCACCGATCCACGGATCGCCCTCGATGTCGAAGAACAGGTCGCCCGGAGACGGAGAGGGCAGGGCGGCCAGCCCTCGGGCCTCGATAGCGAACCCATGGTGGCCGGTGCCGTCCTCGTCGCTGTTGGTCCCCGCCTCGGGAACGAGCAGCTCGTAGCGCACCCGCCCGTCGGTCCTCTGCTCGACCTGGAGCCGAGCCTGTTCCCGCAGGCGGTCGACGAAGGTCTGGCCCATCGCCGGCACCGGCGCCCCGAGGCGCCGGCCGGCCAGCGCGATGACGCTGTCGACGCCCACCCGGCCGAGCGCGTTGATCGCATGGTGGCGCATGCCGGCGACCAGCGACAGGTGGTCGTCGGCCCGGCGACGGTGTTCGCACACCTGGGCCCAGGCGCACTCGTCGCAGTGGGAGATCCGCTCCGGGTAGGTCGCCCCGACACCGCCGTCGACCACGGCCTCCAGCCGCGTCCTGGCCACCCGCCAGTAGGCCGCCGCCTCGGCCACCGGGTAGCGCAGCCGCCGCCCATCACCGGTGACCAGCTCCATCCACTGCGGCCAAACCCCCTGCAGGCGGGCCACGTGGTGGCTGTAGGCACAGAGCTGGAGGAGAGCTGAGGGCTGCGCCCTCCTCGCCAGCTTGGTGTCGGCGACCTCGTAGCCCCAAGGTCCGAGGTCGGTGGGAGTCTCCACCCGCAGGAGGAAGTCGGCAGAACCCCGCCACCGACCGTCGAAGAAGCTGGCCTGGGAGATGACGGGGGTTCCGGCACGCATGGCCGCGAGCGTCGCCGCCTCGGCCGCCCGCAGCGCCTCCATCGACGACACCGGCCGGGGAATCTGAACCACGTCGGCACGGGCCGCCAGCACACGGGCCAACTCCGCCCGCTCGTGGTCGTCACCCCGACGGATGAGGAGGTCACGGTCGGGGTCCCCAGCCGGTGGGCGTACCGAGACACCGGCCACCACCTGGCGCTCGAGTTGCGTCAGGTGGCGACAGGCCATGAAGTTCCGCAGATCGCTCGGACTGAGGACCACGACACCATCGACTTCCTGCATGGCCCCAGTATCGCGAGGGGGTGGGACACAGCTCGCCGGGCTGGCGTTCCCGTCGGCGACAGGGAGGGCCTCGCTTCCCTCGGCACCCTGTCGGCTACGTTGAGCAGGTGAGCGAGACCTCGAGCCCCACCACCGGTGACGCCTCGGAGGAGGCGGTACGCCACGATGCACGCCAACGATCGGCCACCCGCCAGGCCTGGATCGTGGTCGTGACGCTCGCCGTGATCACCACCTTGTTCATCGTGCAGTTCGCCTTCAGCACCGCCACCGACGTCCAGACCGTCGACGGTCGTACCGCCACCAGCTCCCAGTACGCCGACTAGCAGCTGCCTTCGCTCGACTACTGACGGATAAACCACGGGCGCAACGGCGCCCGCACTTCTAGCCTCGACTGCGTGCCCTCCCGTCGCCGGATCACTCAACTCGTCGTCGGCCTGGTCACCGCCGGCGTCGGTCTGGCCCTTGGAGTGCGGGGCGAGCTGGGACTCGGCCCGTGGGACGTGCTCCACCAGGGGCTGTCCGAGGACACGGGCGTGCCCATGGGGATGGTCGTCATCGCCGTGGGCGCCGTAGTGCTCCTGGCCTGGGTGCCGTTGCGCCAGCGGCTCGGGGTGGGCACGGTGCTCAACGTCTTCATCGTCGGTGCCGTCCTCGACCTGAGTCTGGCCGTGCTGCCCCGTGTGCACGGGCTGCCCGGGCGGTGGGCGGCCATGGTCGCCGGCGTCGTGGCCGTGGGTCTGGGCTCGGGCCTCTACCTGGGCGCCGGCCTCGGCCCCGGTCCCCGTGACGGCCTCATGACCGCCCTGGCCGCCAGGGGTGCGTCGGTCCGTCTCGTGCGCACCGCGATCGAGCTCAGCGCCCTGGCCCTCGGATGGTTCCTCGGCGGCACCGTAGGCGTCGGCACGGTCGTCTTCGCCCTGGCCATCGGCCCCCTCGTCCAACTCTTCCTGCACCGCTTCACGCTGGACCTGAGGGATCGGCCGCCGGCCGCGGGGTGGCCGCGGGGTGGCCGCCGGCCACTCCAGCCGCCGAAGGCGGCCCCGCCCTGGCTGGCGGCCCGGGCGAGCGACAGCTCGCCCAGATGAGTCTTCAGCGCAGAGGGCGCCGGCTCCGCCGGCGCCCGGAGCACGATCAGCTCGGCCGAACGGAGTGGAGCGCAGCGGAACGAGTGAGGCCGAATCTCAATACCTGTACGTGTCCGGCTTGTACGGGCCGTCCTTGGGGATGCCGAGATAGGCGGCCTGGACGTCGGTGAGCTCGCTGAGGCGCACCCCCAGGTGGTCGAGGTGCAGCCGCGCCACCTGCTCGTCGAGCGCCTTGGACAGCACGTACACCCGGTTCTCGTAGCCGTCAGCCTTGGCGTGCAGCTCCATCTGGGCCATCACCTGGTTGGTGAAGCTGGCCGACATCACGAAGCTGGGATGGCCGGTGGCGCAGCCGAGGTTGAGCAGGCGCCCCTCGGCCAGGACGATGACGGCGTGGCCGTCGGGGAAGACCCACTCGTCCACCTGGGGCTTGATGGTCACCCGCCCGATCCCGGGCGTGGCTTCCAGGCCGGCCATGTCGATCTCGTTGTCGAAGTGGCCGATGTTGCCCACGATGGCCTGGTGCTTCATTCGGGCCATGTCCGCGGCGGTGATGATGTCACGGTTGCCGGTGGCGGTGACGAAGATGTCCGCCCGCTCCACCACGTCGTCGAGTGTCACCACCTCGAGGCCCGACATGGCCGCCTGCAGGGCGCAGATGGGGTCGATCTCGGTGACCACCACCCGAGCGCCCTGGCCCCGCAGCGACTGCACGCAGCCCTTGCCCACGTCGCCGTAGCCGCACACCACGGCGAGCTTTCCCCCGATCATGACGTCGGTGGCCCGGGCGATGCCGTCGATCAGGGAGTGGCGACAGCCGTAGAGGTTGTCGAACTTGGACTTGGTGACCGAGTCGTTGACGTTGATGGCGGGAAAGAGGAGTGTCCCCGCCTCCTGCATCTGGTAGAGCCGGTGGACGCCGGTGGTGGTCTCTTCGGAGACGCCCCGCACGCCGCCGGCAATGCCGGTCCAGCGGCTGCTGTCCTCGGCCAGCGAGCGAGCCAGCAGACGGGCCACCAACGCCTCTTCGGTCGACGCCGCCGCAGCCGGATCGGGGGCCTCGCCGGCCTTCTCGACCGCCACGCCGTGATGGATCAACAAGGTGGCGTCGCCCCCGTCGTCGAGCACCAGGTTCGGACCACCTCCGTCAGGCCAGGCCAGCGCCTGCTCCGTGCACCACCAGTACTCCTCCAAGGTCTCGCCCTTCCAGGCGAACACGGGCACGCCCTGAGGACCTTCAGGGCTGCCGTGCGGACCCACGGCCACCGCCGCCGCGGCATGGTCCTGGGTGGAGAAGATGTTGCACGACGCCCAACGCACCTCGGCACCGAGCGACACGAGGGTTTCGATGAGCACCGCCGTCTGCACAGTCATGTGCAACGAACCAGTGATGCGGGCACCGGCCAGGGGCTGAGCCGGGCCGTGCTGCGTGCGCAGGGCCATGAGGCCGGGCATCTCGTGCTCGGCCAGGGAGATCTCCTTGCGGCCGAAGCCGGCCAGGGAGAGGTCGGCCACCTTGTAGTCGGGTGGAGAGGTGGGGGGCGTCATGTCCCCAGTGTGCCCGACAATGACCGGGGCAGCTCAGGGCCCGTCGGGGCCTCAGGCGTCGACGCCGGTGGCCACCGCCGCCTTGATGTGGTCGAGGACGGGCACCGGCCCCGGGTCGAGACCTTCCCGAGCGGCCAGATGCAGCGAGACGAAGTCACCGATGAGAATGAGATCGAGAAGCTGGGCGAGCTGGCCCTCACCTTCGGCCCTCACCTCCTCCACCGAGGACACGACCTCCTCCAACAGCGGGGCGACCACGTCGAAACGGCGGGACACCTGGGGGTGCTCGTAGTCGTGGCGCACGTTGATCACGGTGAATACCTGACGGGTGAGATCGCCGTGTTGGCCCCAACCGGCCACTTCGTTGTGGCACAGCTCGGGGTGGGCGTGCCAGAAGGCCGCCACCTTGGCATTCTCATTGATCTGGTTCTTCCACCGCTGGGCGGCGATGGCCCCGAGCTGACCGCCTCCGTAGACAATGGGCAGCGTGCGCCCGATCCGGGCAGCGATCGAACGAGCGAGGAGGCCATCGCCGGTCAACTGGTCCCGTCGCCGGCGCAACTGCTCGACGGCGAAGTCGATCCACTGCTGAGCACCTGGGAACAGTCCCATCTCCTCGAGGACCACCAGCGCAGGGATGGCCAGGGCACCGAGGCCCGAGCGGGGCTGCGCGATGTCCGTGGGGACGGTGACGATGGGAACGCCCCAGCTGGCGGCCAGGCGCCCCAACTCCCCTCCCTGGGTCACCACCACCAGACGGGCACCCTCGACGGCGGCGGCCGACGCCACTTCGACGGTCTCCTCGGTGTTGCCAGAGAACGACACGGCGAAGACCAGTGACGTCTCACCCACGAAGGCCGGCAGCTCGTAGCCCTTGGAGACGATGACCGGCACCGGGAGGAACGGTCCGGCAGCAGCGGCTAGGACGTCACCGGCAATGCCGCTGCCTCCCATGCCCAGGACGACCACGTTCTCGATCCGGTGGCGCTCGGGTAGGCCGTCGAGACCACGGGCCCGCACCGACGCGTCGAAGACCTGCTCGGCCAGGCCGGCCGCCCGATGGAACATTCGCTGGGTGTCCAGCACTTGTTCGGTCGTAGTCATGGCGTGAAGGTCGGGGCGATGCCCTCGGCCTCGACCCTGTCCATGATGCGCTGGTGCTCCGCATCGTCGACCGAGGTGGCCTCGTCGATGAGCATGATGGGAATATCGTCGCGGATCTCGTACCTCCGCTTCAAACGAGGGTTGTACAACGTCTGCTCGTCGGCAAGGTGGTACAGCGGTCCCTTGTCCTCGGGACAGGCCAGGATCTCCAGCAGCTTCGGGTCGAGTGCCATTCCGCTATCCCTCCCGGATCAGAGCAAGGATCTCGTCGGTGTGCGCCTTGCACTCCTCGGTCGTGCCCGCCTCCAGGTTGAGGCGAAGGAGCGGCTCGGTGTTCGACGCCCGCAGGTTGAACCACCAGTCGCCGAGATCGACGGTGAGGCCGTCGAGGCGGTCCGTGTCGGCGTCGGCGAAGGTGGTGGCCACCCGCTCGATGGCCGCCGGGGGGTCGTCCACCCGGGAGTTGATCTCTCCGGAGGCGGCATAGCGGTCGAGGGGCGCTACCAGCTCCGAGAGCGGCACGCCGGCCACCGACAGCTGCTCGAGGATCACCAGCGTGGCGACCAGGCCAGAGTCGGCCCGGTAGTTGTCCCGGAAGTAGTAGTGGCCGGAGTGCTCTCCACCGAAGACGGCGCCCGTCTCGGCCATCGTCGCCTTGATGAAGCTGTGCCCCACCCGGGTGCGGATGGGAATGCCACCGTGTTCGGTCACGACCTCGGGTACGGCCTTGGAGCAGATGAGGTTGTGCAGGATGGT